>NZ_RAWK01000199.1 GCF_003612165.1 Corallococcus aberystwythensis
GCATGGGCAGCGCCTCCTTCATGGGCTTCTCTTCACGGGCGGCCGGCGCGGCGCGCTCGGGCGGGGGGCTGGCGGGGGCGCTGGACGACGAACCCCCACCCTTCTTGTAGAACGCCAGGTAGCTGCCGGCGCCCGCGGACACCAGGCCCGCCAGCACGCCGATGTCCGCCACCAGCGCGTACGTCTTGCCGGTGCTCTTCAGGTCCTCCGCGCGCGTGCTGCCCTGCGGCGCGGTCTTGAACGCGTCCGACTTGGAGGAGGCCTCCAGGCCGAAGTAGATGCCGCCCGCCAGGAGCGCCACGCCCGTGGCCAGCAGCACGTAGCCCGCGGTGCGGCGGCTCACGCCCCCGCCACCGGCGAAGTGCTTCACCGGCTTGCCGTTGAGGCGCGCCGCGTCCTGGGCGACGAGCCCCGTCAAGAGCGCCTCGGAGCCCGTGGCCATCGCGTCACCGCGCGGCACCTGGCCCAGCGCGTACGCCTGGTTGTGGCCGTCCGCCACGTCCATGCGCAGGCCCGTGACGGTCAGGGGCGCGTTGCCCGGACCGCCGCGCACCACCAGCGCCAGCACCTGCGGCACGCCCGCGAGCGCGCCCAGCTCCTGCAGCGCCTGGTCGCGGTCCTCGTCGTCGGGATTCTTCGCGATGCGCTCCACGAGCGCGGCGTAGCGCTGCTGCACCGGCAGCTTCGCGAGCGTGAAGGAGGACTCGCCCTCGCGCGCCCGCCCTTCCGTCACGGCGTAGCCCGGCGCCACCAGCGTCACGTAGTGGTCCGCGCGCGACAGGCCCGTGAGCGTGAGCGGGGACACGCCCCGGTACGTCCCGTCCACGAACACCTGCGCGGTGGCGGGCTGCGTGCGCACGGACAGCGTCGCCTGCGCGCCCTCCAGCTGCGCCTTGCGCTCCTTCTCCACGAACGCGACCTCTTCGGGCGGGAAGAAGTTGGGGTTGAAGGTGGCGCGCGGATCCACCGCGAGCACCGAGCGCATCTCCAGCTCCGCGGCCTTGTTCTCCCCGTTGGCCACCTGTGTCGCGGCCTTCATCACCCGGGCGCGGCTCAGCAGCGGGAACGCGCGCGACAGGTCCGCCTGCTCGTAGGCGCGCACCGCCTTGTCGAAGCTCTGGAGCGCCTTCACGGTGTCCAGCTCGTCGTACGCCTTCAAGCCGTCCTTGAGGAAGGCGTTGCCCTCCACCGCCTTCTCCTGGCGCGCGCTCGCGCCCTGGGCATCCAGCGCGTCCGTCAGCCGCACCAGCTCCAGCCGCCCGGAGCGGGCCACGGCCTGTTCCGCCCAGTGCGCCAGCGCCAGCGCCTCACCCTCCAGCGAGGCATCCACGGGAATGGCCACCACCGCCACGCGGGGGCCCGACGCCGACGGCAGCGTTCGCGGCATCAGCCGCAGGGGTACGTGTTGCTGCTGCGCGGCGGCGGGGCCCATGGCCAGCATTCCCACCAGCCAGCCACTGAGCGTCGCGTGCAGCGCGCGATTGAAAGGACGTCGCATCCGGTCTCCCTCTTTGCTGTGCGCATTACACGCACTGCGCGGCGGAACGCCACCTCGAAAGGGGGTTTCAGCGACCCGCGGTGCTCCCGGAGGCCCGGGACGCGGGCCCTGGCGCCAACCCATGGAGGTAGTTGAGCGCCACCTTCAGCTGTGGATCCGCGAGCTTCGCCGTCACCGCCCAGTCCTTCAGGTTCGCGGGCAGGGTGCGGGGCTGCGCGGCGACCTCCGACGTCGCCTGGGACGGCTCCGCCTTGAAGTGGCGCCGCAGGTCCTTCTCCCGGGGGGCGTCCGTCCCCGTCTTCCCAGAGGAATCCTCCGGCACGAGGAAGTCCGGGGTGATGCCCTTCTCCTGGATGCTGCGGCCCTTGGGCGTGTAGTAGCGCGCGATGGTGAGCTTCAGGCCGGAGCCGTCCTCCAGCTCGATGATGGTCTGCACGCTGCCCTTGCCGAAGGTCTGCGTGCCCATGATGACCGCGCGGCCGTGGTCCTGGAGGGCGCCGGCGACGATTTCGGACGCGGAGGCGCTGCCCGCGTTGACCAGCACCACCAGCGGGTAGTCCTTCTCCGTGTCGCGGTCGCGGCTCTTCTCCTCGGAGGCGTTGCGGCCGTCACGCCCGCGCGTGGACACGATGGGCAGGTTGCCCGGCAGGAAGCGGTCGCTCATGGCCACGGCCTGGTCCAACAGACCGCCGGGGTTGTTGCGCAGGTCCAGCACCACGCCGTCCAGCTCCCGGCCACCGTTGAGCGCGCGCAGCCGGTCCAGCTCCTTCTTCAGCGACAGGTCCGTGCGGTCCTGGAAGTTCTTCACCTTCACGTGACCGATGCCGTCGTAGAGCGCGCCCTCCACGGACACGATGCGGATGTGGTCGCGCAGGATGGCCAGCTCCCGCGGGGCATTGAAGCCCGCGCGCATGAGCGTGAGCAGCACGCGGCCACCCGCCGGGCCGCGCATCTTCTGGAGCGCCCGGCCCAGGTCCATGCCCTGGGTGCTCTCCCCGTCGATGGCGAGCAGCTCGTCCCCGGCCTTGATGCCCGCGCGAGCGGCGGGCGTGTCGTCGATGGGGGCCACCACCACCAGCCGGTCGCCCTTGCGCGCGATTTCGATGCCCAGGCCGCCGAACTCGCCGGACGTGTCGATCTTCATCTCCCGGAAGACCTCCGGGGGCATGTAGAGGGTGTGCGGATCCAGCGTGTCGAGCATCCCCTGGATGGCGCCCTGGATGAGCGTCTTGCGGTCCACGGGCTCCACGTAGTTGTTCTCCACGTAGGAGAGCACCCGCGCGAACAGCTCCAGCTGGCGGTACGCGGACTCTTCCCGGCCGGCTGAGTCCGCGGGCTTCTGCGCGAGCGCGGGCGCCCCCCACAGGAGGAGCGCGGCGAATCCCATGCGCCACGGCTTCGGGAAACGGATCACGGGAGCGCGTCCTCGGGGGTCGGGGGTCAGGGGCCGTCGCAAGGCCCCCGGAGTCTACACCCGGCCCGCCGGACGATTCCCGCCCTTAGAGGCCGGCCCGCTCCGCGAAGCCCACCAGGTGGGACACGAACGCGTCCGGCCGCTCCATCTGCGGCACGTGGCCGAAGCCCTCCACCACGTGCACCTCCGCCTGGGCGGGCAGGTGCTGCCGGTACCAGTTGAGGATTTCCGGGGGCAGGAGCCGCTCGCTGCCGCCCCAGAGGAAGAGCACCGGCATCTTCAAATCTCGCACCGCCTGGGGTGCGATGCTGGCCTGGGTGGCGATGGCGTCCGCCGCGAGCGCCTGCACCGTGGGCGTCGTGTAGAACTTGCGCAGCTCCGACGCGAGCAGCATCGCGGCCAGGGGCGGACGGTGGAAGAGCTTGCGCGTCAGGGCGCGCACGTCCGCGTTGGACTTCACCGCGAAGTGGCCCAGCAGCGCCGCCAGCGCATCCGGCGTCAGCTCCGCGCCCGCAGGCGATACGAGCGCCAGCGCCTTCACCCAGGCCGGATGCGCGGAGGCCAGGTTGACGGCCATGGCCCCGCCCAGCGAGTTGCCCACCACGAGGGCAGGCGTCTTCACCACCTCCTCGAAGTAGGCGCGCAGCACGTCGAACTGGCCCTGCACGCAGGTGGGGCCGCCGCAGTACTCGCCGGAGAAACCGTGGCCCGGCAGGTCCGGCGCGAGCACGCGGGAGAAGCGCTTCGCCAGCCCGAAGAACGTGCGCCCGAAGCCGTTGGCGGAGCCGCCCAGCCCGTGCACCAGCACCACCGGAGGCCCCTTGCCCTGCCCCTCCAGCGCGTAGTGGTGCACCGCCTGCCCACCGACGTTCACCGTCTCCGACTCCACGCCGCGCGCCACCAGCACGCGGCGCATCGCCTTCTGCATCCCACCCATCAGGTCCACGCGCGGGCCTCCTTCTTCCTGCTGCCCTGCCCCTTCTAACGCCTCCGCGTCTTGGACGCAGCGCAGCAAACAGACAGAGTCAGGGCGTCCCGGCCGCGGCGGTGGCGGGGGCCAGCCAGGGGGCGGGGTCCACGGCCTGCCCGGCGCGGCGGACCTCGAAGTAGAGGTAGGCGCCCTTGAGGGAGCCGGTGTCGCCCACCTCGCCCACCGCGTCGCCCGGGGCCACGCGGGCGCCCACGGCGACGGAGATGGTGGAGAGGTGGGCCACGAGGGTGTGGAAGTCATCGCCGTGGTCGACGATGAGCAGGTTGCCGTAGCCGCGCAGCCAGCCCGCGTAGACGACGGTCCCTTCGGCCACCGCGTGCACGGGGGTGCCCGCCGCCGCGCGGATGTCCACGCCCTTCTGCACGGTGACGGTGTTGAAGCGCGGGTTCACCACGCGGCCGAAGCCCACCTCCACGATGCCCGTCACGGGCCGGGGCAGCTTGCCCTTCAGGGCGCCGAAGCCGCTGGTCGCGGGGGCTTCGTGCAGGTCCGCCAGCATGCGGGTGAGCTCCGCGTCCGCGCCTTCCAGCTCGCGCACCGCGCGCTTCGCCAGCTCCGCCTCGCCGGCCAGCTTTCCGACGACCTCCTCCAGCGCCTCCTGCTGGGCCTGGGCCTGCTTCGACTGCTGCTGGAGGAAGGCCACGCGCTGCGACAGCGAGGTGTGCAGCCGCTTCAGCTCCAACGTCGCCTGACGCTGGAGGGCCGCCACGTGCTGCACGGTGCGCAGCAGCTCCAGGTCGCCGGCCATGCTGGCCTCCAGCGCGCGGGCACGCCACATGAGCGCGGAGAAGTCCTCCGCGGACAGGAGCACCTCCAGCGGGCGGCGGCGCTGGAGCCGGTACAGGGTGCGCAGGCGCGGGGACAGCCGGCGCAGCTGGGCGCGCAGGGCTTCGCGGAGCACGGCCTCCTCGCGCTCGGCGAGCGCCACGCGGCGGCGGAAGAGGCTCAAGTCCCCCTCCAGCGCGCGCACGCGGCGGCGGGAGAAGGCGGCCATGTCCTCCATCAGCTCCATGCCCTCCAGCACGGAGAGCTTCTTCGCCTCCACGAGCGCAAGCGTGGCGCGCTGCGCGGTCAGCTTCTCGCGGATGGCCGCGCGCTCCGCCTCTTCGTCCTGCTGCGCGAACGCGGCGGTGGCGCCCAGGAGCGCCATGAGCCAGACGAGTCGCCTCATACGCGCAGGAAGCGCCCCACCGCGACGAAGCTGCCGCCCAGGCCCAGGGCGCAGCCCGCCGCCAGCAGCTCCAGCGCGGTGCGCGTCTCCACCCACGGCGCGGCCACGCCCGGCCCCAGGAGGAACGCGAAGAGCGAGCCCAGCGTGGGCCCCAGAATCCGGCCGAACAGCCACAGCCCGCCCACCGCCACCAGCGCGCCCAGGAGCCCCTGAAGCAGCCCCTCCAGGAGGAACGGCGCCTTCACGAAGCGGTCCGTGGCGCCCACCAGCTTCTGGATTTCAATCTCCTCGCGCCGCGAATAGATGGCCAGCTGGAGCGTCGCCGCCACGATGACGACGGTCGTCCCCAGCACCACCACCAGCGCCAGCAGCGCCCCGAAGCTCAGCGCCCGGGCGATGGCGGACAGCCGCTCCACCGCGGCCTCGCCGTAGTCCACGCCGGTGACGCCGGGCAGCGTGCGCAGCTCCCTGGCCAGGGCCGCCAGCGCCGCGGGCGACCTGCGAGCCTCCGGCACGCGCAGCTCCAGCGTCGCGGGCAGCGGGTTCTCCGGCAGCTCCGACAGCGCCTCGCCCAGGTCGCCCAGCTCGCGCTTGAGCCGCTTCAGGGCCGCTTCCGGCGGCACCACCGTCACCTCGCCGTGGCTCAGCTCCACCACGCGCGTGTGCACGCCGTGCACCTCGTCCTCGCCCAGCTGCGGCGCCAGGTAGAGCGTCACCTCCACCTCGCCGCCCAGCGACGCGAGCAGGTTGTCCACCACGTGCGACGCGCCCCGCGCCAGCCCCGCCGCGAACAGCGCGATGGCGATGGTGGACACGGCGATGAAGTGCACGAAGGGCGCGTGCTTCAGCCCCCCGGCCGCCGAGCGCCAGAAGTAGGCCACCTTCGACAGCACGCTCATACCAGCATCCGCCGCGCGGCCTTGACGCCGTCCTCGTCGGAGACGATGAGCCCGCGCTCCAGGCGCACCGTGCGCTTCTGGTAGCGCGACAAGAGCGTGGCGTCGTGCGTGGCCACCATCACCGTGGTGCCCCGGATGTTGATGTCCGTGAGCAGGTCCATGATTTCGACGGTGAGCGCCGGGTCCAGGTTGCCCGTGGGCTCGTCCGCCAGGAGGATGGTGGGGTCATTGACGAGCGCGCGCGCGATGACCACGCGCTGCTGCTCTCCACCGGAAAGCCGCAGGGGCAGCGAGTTCGCCTTGTGCTCCAGCCCCACCAGCTTGAGCATCCGGTGCACCTTCTCGCGCGCATCCGCGCGGGGCACCCCCAGCACGTCCAGCGTGAAGCCCACGTTGTCCGCGACGCTGCGGTGGGGCAGCAGCTTGAAGTCCTGGAACACCACGCCGATGTTGCGCCGCAGGTACGGCACCGCTGACTCACGGATGCGCGCGATGTTCTTGCCGCCCACCAGGATTTGACCCTTGGTGGCCTTCTCCCCGCAGAAGATGAGCTTGAGCAGCGTCGTCTTCCCCGCGCCGGACGGGCCGGTGAGGAAGACGAACTCGCCCTTCTCCACGTTCAGGTTGATGTCCTGCAACACCGGCGGATCGCCGGGATACGCCTTGTAGACGTGGAAGAACTGGATCATGACCGGAAGCGAGGGGCTTCCGGTGAGCGTACCACGCCCCCGGGGCCCGCCCAGGAACGGGCCGGGCGCGTCGCGGAGGCGCGAGGACTACGAGGGCTCGCCCTCGCTCGCCAGGTAGCTGAGGATGACCTCGTCCAGGCTCTTCTCGGAGATGAGGTCCTCACCGAAGAGCGTCTCCACGCCCACCTCGTTGATGCGAGGCTTCTCCTTGAGGGCGCGCGCGGCGGCCACTTCCGGAGGCAGGAGCGAGCCGGTGGCCGCGACGGGCGGCGGAGGCGGCGGAGGACGGGGCTGCGGCACGGGGGCCTGTGGCAGCTTCGGCTGCGCGGCCATTTCCGCGTCCGTGGCGAGCTGACCCGGCTGGTACGAACGGACCGTGGACTCGTAGTTGTCGTACACGCCGTTGATGAGGTTGCGCAGCATCTCCTTGTGCTGCTCCTCCATCAACTCGCGCACAACCTCCGCCAGGTTCTCCGCGTTGAGGATGTCCGCGTAGGACGTCTTCTTCGACGCGAGGATGTTCCCGCCCACGAACAGGTGGGTGATGATGTGGGGGTTGTTGACACCCGAGTCCTCGGTCTGGACGTGGTAGACCTTCCCCTTGTGCTTGATGTTGTGATTGAAGCCAGTGACGGCTTTTTCGAAGGTTTTCGCCATTGCCGAGGTCGGGCACCGTAGCAGCGGGGTCCAGGCTTCACAAGGCAAGCGTCACGCTCCCCGCACCTCTTTGCGCGCGCCTGCCCGCTGCCGCCGGTGTACGTCCGCCACCTTCCGGCACCCTCCGTGTACGGATCCGCACGGGCACACCAGCCTGCCGGGCAAGGGGGGCTCTGTTGAAAAGCTGAAACAGGCTGGGGTACGTAAACCGTTCTGACGTTCGCGCCGTCAGTCCCTCCATCCCTTGCCCCGGGCGGAATACCGATGAAGAAGCCGAACACCATCGCGGACAAGGTCCGCCTGCAGGACGCCCAGACGCTCGCGCAGGGGTACTCGCCCGCCATCCGGGCCATGGAGATCGCCTCCATCATCGCGTTCGTGGGGCTGGAGAGCGCGCTCGTCTACAAGCTCTGGAGCACCCACCACACCGGGCCGTGGCTGCTGATTCTGGCGGTGGTGCTGGGCTACCTGGCGGCGGACTTCGTGTCCGGCTTCGTCCACTGGATGGGCGACACGTGGGGCTCCACGGAGATGCCCATCCTGGGCAAGGCCTTCATCCGCCCCTTCCGCGAGCACCACGTCGACGAGAAGGCCATCACCCGCCACGACTTCGTGGAGACCAACGGCAACAACTGCCTCGTGTCGCTGCCGGTGGCGGCGCTCGCGGTGGCGGTGCCGCTCAACGGCCCGGGCTGGGTGTTCCTGGCCGCGTTCCTGGGCGCGATGATCTTCTGGGTGATGGCGACCAACCAGTTCCACAAGTGGTCGCACCTGGACCAGCCGCCCGCGATCATCGGCTTCATGCAGCGCGTGCACCTCATCCTGCCGCCGGACCACCACCGCGTGCACCACACCGCGCCCTTCAACCAGTACTACTGCATCACCGTGGGCTGGATGAACCGGCCCCTGAAGATGATCCACTTCTTCCCGCTGATGGAGCGGCTCATCACCTGGACCACCGGCCAGCTGCCGCGCCAGGACGACATCGGCACGGAGGCCGCCAAGGCCCTGGTCGCCGTGGACGAGGCGCAGGAGCTGCCCGTCCTCCAGGCGGCCAAGGAGCTGCTCAAGGCCTCCGCCGAGGAGCCCTCGCCCGCCGTCTCCACCCGCCCCGTGCCGTAGCAGGGCGGAAAAAGGAGCGGCCTAGAAGCGCAGGTCCACCTGCTCCGCGGAAGGGATGGGGCGCCCCAGGAAGCGGGCCCCCACCTCCACGAAGCGCTCCGGCACGTCCGTGACGAAGAAGGCGTGCTCCGGCCCGCCCGCGGGCTGCGAAGCCGGCGGCGCCAGGAGCCCCTTCTCTCCCAGCAGCACCGCCACCGCCTCCGCCGTGGCCTCCGCCGAGTCCACCAGCGACACGTGCGGCCCCACGACCTCGGCGATGACGCCCTTGAGCAGCGGGTAGTGGGTGCAGCCCAGCACCAGCGTGTCCACGCCGTCGCGGGCGAAGCCGGCCAGGTACTCGCGGGCCACCAGCAGCGGCACGTCGCCCGTGGTCCACCCCTCTTCCGCCAGGGGCACGAAGAGCGGGCACGCCATCGCCTTCACCGCCACCTTCGGATCCCCCGCCTCCAGCGCCCGCTGGTACGCGCCGGAGCGGACGGTGCCCGGCGTCCCGATGACGCCCACCCCGCCGCCTCGGGTGCGCTGGAGCGCCGTGCGGGCCCCGGGCTCAATCACGCCCAGCACCGGCACCGGCAGCGCGGCCTGGAGGGCGGGCAGCGCCGCGGCGGAGGCGGTGTTGCACGCCACCACCAGCAGCTTGATGCCGCGCTCCAGGAGGAACTCCGCGTTCTTCAGCGAGTAGCGCGTCACCACCTCGCCGGACTTGGTGCCGTAGGGCACCCGGGCGGTGTCCCCCAGGTAGAGCGTGCGCTCGTGGGGGAGCCGCGCCATGAGCGCCTTGAGGACCGTGAGCCCTCCGATGCCGGAGTCGAACACGCCGATGGGACCGTGGCTGTCTTGCCGCATGGGGGGTGTCCCTATCACGTTTGATGCCAACGCCCCGTGCCGGCCTCCGGGCCCCTGAACGCACGAAGGGCCGGAAGCCTGGATGGCCTCCGACCCTTTCATGGCGCCCGGCCCTGGAGGGCCCGCAGCCTACTGCACGCGGTACATGGGAGCCGGACGCGCGTCATTCACGCCCGGGAAGTCATGGGCGTAGACCCGGATGGGAGCCAGGTTGCTGGCCGAGGCGTAGGAGCGGCCACCCGTGCCCGAGGCGCGGAAGGAGACGAAGTACTCGCCGGGACGAAGGAACTCGAAGATGGCCGGGGCCTCGTTGCAGGCGAACCACTGGCCGGCATCGCCGTAGACCCACTCGCCGGTGTGGATGTCCTGGAAGTTGAGGCCCACCTCGCTCACGCCAGCCTGGGCGCAGCTGAGCGGCGTGCTGCCCTCATAGAGCTGCCAGCCCACCGCGGCCCCGCCGATGATCCACGTGTTCGCCGTGATGGAGGCCGGGATGCCGGCCTGCGAGGTGAAGCCGCCACCGTAGTAGTAGAGGGGCCGCTCGAGCGAGTCGATGGCGACGATCTCCAGGTAGTGCTGCCCGGGGGCCAGCTCCGGCGTCTCCACGTTCCGGCCCTGGCTGCCCTCGTTGCAGTTGAAGCGCGCCCACGCGCCGTCATCCACCCGGGCGTCCACGAAGGAGACCCCGGCCTGCCCGCAGGTGGGGTAGCCCGTGCCCGCTTCCGTCGGGAACAGCCAGTTCACGTAGGCGTAGGACGTGGCGCCCGTGCGGCCCGTGGGGAAGTTGATGGGCACGGACACGTTGCCGTCCACCGTGAAGCTGCCGTGGTACGAGTAGACAGCCACGCCGTCGTAGTCCACCGCTTCCGCGTCGAACGAGTACGTGCCGGGCGCGAAGTCGTGCAGGATGATGCCGTCGAAGCCGTTGGCCGTGCAGGGATACTGGCCGTCGTTCTCCAGGATCTCTCCGCCGATGTAGATGTCCACGCCCTGGATGTCCCGCATCTGGTTGCAGGTGGCGCCGTCAAAGCTCCACGACATCCGGACGTCGCCGGGGTAGCGCGGGTGGTTGCTTTCAACGATGCAGCCGGTGAGGCCAGAGGAGAGGCAGAGGAATGCGGCGAGCGTTCTCGCGTTCATGGTGGGCATCCGTGTTTCGGGAAGTTGAGGTCGTCGGCCCGTAACAACCCTCCAGACGACCGACCCCGGGAATTATTCAGTGCCGTCCAAAGCAACCGGGCAGCGACGGCGGGTTTGACCCACCCGAGGACGGAATGTTACGCGCTGGACCCCATGATACCCCACCTGCCCCTGGCCTTTGGCGCCATGAACTACGTGGAGATCATCCGCGACGCGTCGTTCATCGAGCTCGCGGTGCTCCTGCTCCTCATGGCCGTCTCGGTCACCTCCTGGGCCCTCATCGCCATGAAGGCCACCCAGCTGTCACGCGCCCGCGCCCAGTCGCTCACCTTTCTCGACACGTTCTGGAAGGCGTCCCGGCTGGAAGCCATCTACCAGTCCGCCCAGAAGCTGGAGGGCTCGCCGCTGTCGAAGGTGTTCTGCGCGGGCTACGAGGAGCTGAGCAAGCTGGCGCAGACGGGCACCCAGGAGGGCGGCGCCGAGGCCGCGATGAGTGCCAAGCTGGGCGGCATTGAGAACGTGGAGCGCGCGCTCAACCGCGCGGCCACGGCCCAGATCACGGAGCTGGAGAACCGCGTGTCCTTCCTGGGCACGGTGGGCGCCGCGTCGCCGTTCGTGGGCCTGTTCGGCACGGTGATTGGCATCCTGGGCGCGTTCAACAACATCGCCGAGCAGGGCAACGCCACGCTGGCCACGGTGGCCGCGCCGGTGGGCAACGCGCTCTTCGCCACGGCGGCGGGGCTGTTCGCGGCCATCCCGGCGGTGGTCGCGTACAACTCGTTCGTCAGCCGCATCAAGGTCTTCGACACGGAGATGTCCAACTTCTCCGCGGACTTCCTCAACATCATCAAGCGGCACTTCTTCCGCTAGGAGACCCGTCACATGGGCATGGGCGGAGGCAAGGGCGGCGGTGGCCGCACCACCATGAGCGAGATCAACGTCACGCCCATGGTGGACGTGATGCTGGTGCTGCTCATCATCTTCATGGTGACGGCGCCCCTCATCCAGCAGGGCGTGAAGGTGAACCTGCCGGAGACCAAGGCCGCCCCGGTGGAGGCGACGGAGAAGAAGGTCGTCCTCTCCATCGACGCGGGCCGCAAGGTCTACATCGGGGACGCGGAGGTGGCGCTGGAGGAGCTGGAGACGAAGCTCGCCGCCAACGCCAAGGCGCAGGCGGACAAGGAAGTGTATCTCCACGCGGACCGGGACGTGCCGTACGGCGTGGTGGTGGAGGTGATGGCCGCCGCCCAGCGCGCGGGCATCGCCAACGTGGGGATGATCACGGAACCGGCCACGGGCTCCAAGGCGTCCAACTCCGGCAAGGCCGCCCCCGCCGCGTCCGGCGGCAAGGGCAAGGCCAAGGAGGCGAAGCGCTAGCCCATGAGTTCCGCGGTGACCCACAGCCTGCTGGTGACACGGCCCACGCGGCTGTCGCGCTTCGTCGTCTTCTCCGTGGGCGGGCACGTGGCGGTGCTCGCGGCGGCGCTGCTCTACGCGCGCTTCACGTCCGCGCCCAAGGTGGACCTCAACCAGAAGCCCATCAACGCGTCGCTGGTGCGGCTGGGCAAGCCTCGCGACCCCAAGCTGCTGCCGCGCAAGGAAGTGGCGCAGCCGCCGCCCAAGGAGGTCGTGGCGAAGCCCACGCCCACGCCGCCGGCGGAGACCCCCGCGCCCTCCCCCGCCGCCGTGGCAGTGCCCGGCGTGAAGCCCGCTCCGGCGCCCGCGCCCCAGAAGGGTGAAGCGAATGCGGAGGACCGGCGCAAGAAGCTCTTCGGCGCGTTCGACAAGTCGGCGAAGCCCAGTGAGCCGGAGGAACTGGAGGGGGCCGAGGACGGCGACCCCGACGGTGACTCCGCGGTGGCGGAGGGCGAGCGGTACTACGGCCTCCTGAAGTCCCAGGTGCGCCGTCACTACAACGTGGCGGACACCATCCCCGACGCGGAGCGCCTGTACCTGAAGGCGCAGGTGGCCATGAAGCTGGGCCGCGCGGGTGAAGTGCTGGACGTGAGCCTGGCCAAGGCCAGCGGCAACGAGCTGTTCGACGCGGCGGTCGTGGCCGCCGTGCGCAAGGCCTCTCCCTTCTCTCCTCCCCCCGATGCGCTTCGCGACGCGCTCCAGAAGAACGGCGTCGTCCTGGTGTTCAGCCCATGAAAGCCCTCCTGCTGTCGCTCCTCCTGGTCCCCGCGCTGGTGCTGGCGCAGGCGCCCGTCATTGAAATCTCCGGCGCGAACTTCCGCCCGCTGCCGCTCGCGGCCCCCGCGCCCGTGGTGCAGGAGGGCGCGGACAAGAAGGCCGCCCAGTCGTTCGACGCCGCCTTCACGTACGACCTCACCGCCTCCGGCATCTTCCAGGTGCTGGACCGCAACAGCTTCACCGCGGACGCGAAGGAGGGCATGACGGCGGGCAGCATCAACTTCAGCCGCTGGGCGGACGTGGGCGCGGAGTCGCTGGTGAAGGTGTCGCTGGCGCAGGACGGCGGCGCGCTGCGCGGCGAGCTGCGCCTGTTCAGCGTGGCCACGGGCAAGGAGGAGCTGAAGGTGTCCAAGGACGCGCCGGCCGGCCAGTCCCGGCAGCTGGCGCACGCGCTGGCGGACGCGCTCTACCGGCACTTCACCCGCGAGGCGAGCCCCTTCCTGTCGCGCATCACCTACGTGCGCAAGGCGGCCGCCAACCGCGACGTGTACGTGGCGGACTGGGACGGAATGAACGCGCAGGCGCTCACCAAGGGCGGCACGCACATCCTCCCCACGCTGAGCCCCTCCGGCCAGGTGGCCTTCACGTCCTACCGGAAGAACCGGCCGGACATCTACGTGCAGACCCCGGGCGGCGAGGCGAAGGCGCTGGTGACGGACGGGCAGATGGCCACGGGCGTCGCGTACTCGCCGGACGGCAAGCGCATTGCCTACGCGCTGGCGGAGGGTGAGAGCGCGCAGATCTACGTCGCCTCGGCGGACGGCTCCGGCGCGAAGGCCGTCACCGACACGCCCTACGGCCTCAACACCAGCCCCACCTGGTCGCCGGACGGCAAGAGAATCGCCTTCGTGTCCAACCGGGGCGGCAGCCCGCAGGTGTACGTGATGAGCGCGGACGGCTCCGGCGTGAAGCGGCTCACCTTCCAGGGCAACTACAACCAGACGCCGGACTGGTCGCCGCGCGGGGACCTCATCGCCTTCACCGCGCGCGACGAGCGCAACGCGTTCGACCTCTTCACTGTCAACGTGGACACGGGCAAGGTGACGCGCCTGACGCAGGACCAGGGCAACAACGAGGAGCCCACCTTCTCCCCCAACGGCCGGCTCATCATGTTCAGCACCAACCGCAACGGCGCCGCTCACCTGTGGGTGATGACGTCCGACGGCAACAACCAGGTGCCGCTCCCCATGGAGAAGGGCAACTGGCTGACGCCGGACTGGGGCACCGCTCCGGCAGCGAAGTAGTCCGCGGACGGCGGGGCCGTTGACAGGGGGGACGCGCCGGGGTGCATTGCGCGCCCCATGAGCGCTCCCCTCCCCGCCCACAGGACCCACTGGGGTTTGGATCCCCAGGTCGTCTTCCTCAACCACGGCTCGTTCGGCGCGTGCCCCACGGCGGTGCTCCAGCACCAGTCGGAGCTGCGGGCGCGGCTGGAGTCGGAGCCCGTGCGCTTCCTCGCCCGCGAGCTGGAGCCGTTGCTGAACGAGGCGCGCGCCGAGCTCGCGGCCTTCGTGGGCGTGGACGCGGATGACCTGGCGTTCGTGCCCAACGCCACCACGGGCGTGAACACCGTGCTGCGCAACCTGCGCTTCCAGCCCGGCGACGAGCTGCTCGTCACCGACAACGAATACAACGCGTCCAAGAACGCGCTGGACGTGGCCGCCGCCGAGCAGGGCGTGAAGGTGGTGGTGGCCACGCTGCCCTGGCCCGTGTCCTCGCCGGAGTCGGTGGTGGACGCGGTGATGGCGCGGGTGACGCCGCGCACGCGGCTGGTCCTCATTGACCACATCACCAGCCAGACGGCGCTGGTCATGCCGCTGGCGGAGCTGGTGCGCCGCTTGCGCGAGCGGGGCGTGGAGACGCTGGTGGACGGCGCGCACGGGCCGGGCATGGTGCCGCTGGCGCTCCAGGAGCTGGGCGCGGCGTACTACACCGGCAACTGCCACAAGTGGCTGTGCGCGCCCAAGGGGGCCGCGTTCCTGTACGTGCGCCGCGACCTGCAGCGAGGCTTCAAACCGATGGTGGTGAGCCACGGGCACAACTCGCCGCGCACGGACCGCTCGCGCTTCCGGTTGGAGTTCGATTGGGTGGGAACGGTCGACCCCACGCCCTTCCTGTGCATCCCCACCGTGATCCGCTTCATGGGCGGGCTCGTTCCCGGCGGATGGCCGGAGGTCATGGCGTCCAACCGGGCGAAGGTCCTGGCCGCCCGCCAGCGGCTGAACGCACGGCTGGGCAACACGGAGCCGCTGTGCCCGGAGTCCATGGTGGGCAGCATGGCGTGCGTGGCCCTGCCGGACGGCTTCCCGGAGCGCCCCGAGCCGCCGCTCTACGTGGACCCCCTCCACGTGCGCCTGTTCGAGGAGCACCACATCGAGATCCCCGTCACCGCCTGGCCCCGGGCGCCCCGCCGGCACCTGCGGCTGTCCGCGCAGCTCTACAACACCCCCGCGGACTACGAGGCCCTGGGGGAGGCTTTGGAAGCGCTGCTGCGTTGAGTAGTGTGCGCGGCATGCCGCGCTTCGCATCCATCGACATCGGGACCAACTCCGTGCTGCTGCTGGTCGCGGACCGCCAGCCGGACGGGCGCTTCCAGGCCGTGGTGGAGCGCGCCGAAATCACCCGCCTGGGCCGGGGCGTGGACACCAGCCGCGTGCTGTCCTCGGACGGCATGGAGGCCACGCTGTCCGTGCTGGTGGCCTTCGCCAACGAGGCCCGGGAGCTGGGCGCGGAAGCCATCGCGGTCTCCGCCACCAGCGCCGCGCGCGACGCGAAGAACGGCGCGGACTTCATCGCCGCCGCCAAGGCCCGCGCGGACGTGACGGTGGAGATCATCCCCGGGGAGATGGAGGCGCAGCTGTCCTTCGCCGCCGTGGCCCAGGACTTCGCGAGCGAGGCCGCGGGGCCGCTCCTGGTGGTGGACATCGGCGGCGGGTCCACGGAGTTCATCTACGGCAACGACGCCGGCACGGTGGCCTTCCGCCACAGCTTCGACGTGGGAGCCGTGCGGCTCACGGAGCGCTACGTGCGCACCGACCCGCTGTCCCGTGAAGAGCGCGGCGCCATCGAGTCGCACCTGCGCGACACCTTCTCCGCCCTGCCCCCGCCGCCTCCCGCCTCGATGCTGGTGGGCGTGGCCGGCACCGTGACGACGCTGTACGCCTTGCAGCACCAGATGGCCACCTACGACGCGGAAGCGGTCCATGGCGGCACGCTGTCCCGGGGCGAGCTGGACGCGCTCACGGACCGGCTGTGCGCCCTGCCCCTGGACGCGCGGCGGGCACTCCCCGGCCTCCAGCCCAAGCGCGCGGACGTCATCCCCGCGGGCGCCCTCATCCTGCGCGAAGCGGTGAAGGCGCTGGGCCTGGATGCATGCCGCGTGAGTGACCGCGGCCTGCGCTGGGGACTGCTGGCACACCGCTTCGGCTCCGGCTCCTCCTCATGAACGCCTCCACCCCCGTCGCTCCGTCCAGCGCGCGCGCCACGCAGTCCGTGCGCGCGGGCTACGCGCTGTTCATCCTCACGCTGATCAACCTGGTCAACTACCTCGACCGGTACATCATCGCCGTCGCGCTGCCGGAGATTCAGAAGGACTTCGGCATCAACGACGCGCAGTCCGGCCTGCTGGGCACCGTCTTCATCATCGTGTTCATGCTGGCGTCGCCCCTGGGCGGCTTCCTGGGAGACCGCATCCCCCGCCGGCTGCTGGTGGCGGGCGGCGTCATCCTGTGGAGCCTGGCCACGGGCGCCAGCGGCCTTGCGTCCAGCTTCACGGCGCTCCTCTTGGCGCGCGCGGTGATTGGCATTGGCGAGGCGGGCTATGGCGCGGTGGCGCCGTCCATCATCTCCGACCTGTACCCGCGCGAGCAGCGCACGCGGATGCTGTCGTACTTCTACATCGCCATCCCGGTGGGCTCCGCCATGGGCTACGGCCTGGGCGGCTGGCTGACGCAGACGTATTCGTGGCACGCGGCGTTCTTCGCGGGCGGCGTGCCGGGACTGGTGCTGGGCACCATGGCCTTCTTCATGCCGGAGCCGCAGCGCGGCGCCATGGACGGGCCGGACGCGGCGGTGAAGCTGCCGTTCATGGAGGGCCTCAAGGGGCTGGGCCGCAACATGGCCTTCTGGGCCATAACGGCGGGCTACACGCTGATGACGTTCTCCATTGGCGGCCTGGCGTTCTGGATGCCCACGTACCTGGTGCGTGAGCGGCACCTGTGGCTGGAGCACCCGGGCCGCGTGGGCCTGGTGTTCGGCGCCATCACCGCCGTCGCGGGCCTCACGGGCACCGTGGCCGGCGGCTGGCTGGGCGACAAGATGGACCGCAAGCGCCCGGGCGGAGGGCTGTGGCTGTCCGGCATCGGCCTGATGCTCGCGGCGCCGTGCATGTACCTGGCGGTGAACCTGAAGGACACGACGCTGACGTTCGCGGCCATTGGCGTGGCGCAGTTCCTCATCTTCCTCAACAGCGGTCCCATCAACGCGGCCATCGTCAACTGCGTGCCGCCCGCGTTCCGCGCCTTCGCCATGGGCCTCAACGTGCTGTGCATCCACATGCTGGGCGACGCCATCTCCCCCACGCTCATCGGGCAGATCGCCGACATGGCCAGCCTCCACACCGCCATCGCCATCAACGCGGTGCCGGTGCTGCTGGGCGGCCTGGCGCTCCTCTTGGGCGCGAAGCTGTTCCGGGAGGCCTCGCCGCACGTGCAGCAGGGTTGAAACGCCGGGGCCCGGAATGCATCCGAGCCCCATTCGGTTGGGCGAGCAGGTTCACTGCCCGCCAGGGAAGGAAGCGGAGGCGCCCATGGCTGTCGTGCATTCCCAGCCGGTGCACGTCTGGGATACGCCGTCGAGCACCCTGGTCGTCGCCTGCGGGCATGCCCAGCAGGCCCCTTCCCCCCATGCCGCATCGCATCCGCAGGCCGTGCTCGCGCTCTATACGGGCGGGCGGGCCGTCATCGACCAGCGCACCCGGCTGACGGTGTCCGCGGGCGACGTGATGCTCATCCCCGCCGGGGAGCAGCACCGGACGGTGTCGACCGAGGGGGCGGAGGTCTGGGGGCTCGGGTTCCATCCGTCCGCCTTCGCGATGACGGAAGTGGCCCCCCTGCTGGAGCCCTTCGAGCGCGTGCGCCAGGGTGCATCCGCCGTCGTGCCGATTCCCTCTGGACGCCAGGAGCACCTGCTGCGGCTGCTGTCGGAGCTGCACGCGGAGACGCGCGCTCCGCACCGTGCGCTGGGGGAGCAGGTGACGCGCAGCCTGTTCTCGCTGGTGCTCGCGGAGGTGGGCCGCTCCAGCACGTGGACGCCGGCGGACTCGCGCGTGTCTCTGGCGGGCGAAGCGCTCACGTTCATCGAGCGCAACTGCCTGAAGCCCATCTCGCTGCGCGAGGTGGCCGCCGCCGTGAGCCGCTCTCCCGCGCACGTCACCACCGCGCTGAAGCAGGCCACGGGCCGCAGCGTGGTGGAGTGGATCATCTCCGGCCGGATGGCGGAGGCGCGGCGCCGGCTGATGTCCACGGACGAGCGCGTGGACATCATCGCGGAGCGCGTGGGCTACGCGGACCCCACGCACTTCATCCGCCTGTTCCGGCGCACGGAGGGGCTCACGCCCGCCGCGTGGCGCAAGCAGCACCGCGCGCCGGACGCGCACTGACCCTCAGTGCCCCTTCTGCCGTGACGGCGCGGGCTTCCCCGTCACCTGCGTGTAGCGGCGGTCCGCGTCCTCCAGGATGAGGGCGTGGTTCATCATCGCCGCGGCGATGGTGCCCGCGCTGGCCGCCGCGATGGCGGCCTGCATCGGCGTCGTCATGTCGCCCACCGCGACGATGCCGGGCACGGACGTCTCCCCCGTGGGGCCCGCCTTCACGTAGCCCAGGTCATCCAGCTCCAGCCCCAGCCGCGTCACCAGTTCGTGCTGCCGCTGCGGCGGCGCGGAGAACATGACGCTCCGGGCGATGCGCGTCCCGTCCTCCAGCTCCACCTCGGACAGGCGGCCGTCCTTCCCATGCAGCGCGCGGATCTTCCGCTCCTCCAGGGGGATGCCCAGGGCCTGGAGCCTTTCACGCTGCTCCGGTGGCACCTCGAAGGCGCCGTGGGTGAAGACGATGAGGTCCCGGGACCAGTTCTGGATGATGGGCGCGCCGTCCAGGTACTGCGGGTTCTTGGCCAGCATGGCGAAGGGTTGGTCCTGGACCTCCCAGCCGTGACAGTACGGGCACTGGAAGATGCTGGGGCCCCACAACTCCTTGTAGCCGGGGATGTCCGCCATCACGTCCACCACGCCCATCGCCAGCAGGAGGCGCCTCGCGTCCACCGTGGTGCCGTCACCCAGAGCCACGCGGAAGCCGCCCTCGTGCTTCTCCACGGAGCCCACGCGCGTGTCGCGCACCTCCACGTTGGGATAGGCCTTCAGCTGCTCGCGGCTGATGCGCCGGAACTCCGGCGGCGGGATGCCGTCGCGCGAACCGAAGCCGTGCATGTGCTCCGCCGCCGCGTTGCGCGGCGTGCCCGCGTCGCAGAGCAGCACCCGCTTGCGGCCGCGTCCCAGATACAGCGCGGCGTTGAGCCCTCCAGGGCCGCCTCCCACGATGACCACGTCGTATGCCGCCATTGCCCTGCTCCTCGTGCCGGTCGTTGATTCCCTGGGGGAAACCTAACGACGGGCCCGGGCCTGAAAGGAGGGCGGGACTTTCGGCGGCATCGGCGGATCTTCCGGTCCGCCGCGGCGGGGCCTACCGCGCGACGGGAGAAGCACCGGGCGCGTCGAGCTTCGGCCGGTATTCCTCCGCCAGCCGCTCCACCTCGCCCGCCAGCCGCTCCCCTTCCGCGAGCAGCCGGGCCTTCAGCCGCTTCCGGCTGCCCAGCGTGAAGAACAGCTCCAGGTCGTGACGGATGGCGTCCCAGCGCTCCGCGAATGACAGCGTGAAGAGCGCCAGCGGCGGAATCAGCGCGAACGTCGCGAGCCCCCACGCCCAGCCGCCCCACAC
>NZ_RAWK01000019.1 GCF_003612165.1 Corallococcus aberystwythensis
GATGGGGACGAAGCGGGGCGGGCGCACCTGGAGTATGGGAGGACGCTGGGACGCAGGGCGGGCAGGAGGACGAGGCCTCTGTTGCTGTGGGGAGCTCAGTCGCGCAGCAGGCGCGCGGCAATTGGCAGGTGGTCGGAGGGCTCTTGCTCCGACGGCATCGGCGTCCGTGCCTCCAGCACTGGCAACCGGTCTGGCCGGGCTCGCAGCGCGCT
Organism: Corallococcus aberystwythensis; assembly: GCF_003612165.1. Taxonomy (GTDB): domain Bacteria; phylum Myxococcota; class Myxococcia; order Myxococcales; family Myxococcaceae; genus Corallococcus; species Corallococcus aberystwythensis. The sequence continues at coordinate 213 of NZ_RAWK01000019.1, forward strand.
CGAATGGAAGAGGAAGTCGATGGCCTTGGGCGTGCCGTTCGCGTTGCACGTCGCCTGGTGCTGGTCCGCGTAGGCGTCACGCAGCCCGGCTGCTTCGAACGCCTGCACCAGGGGCTCACCGGGCCGGGCGTTGAAGTCGCCGCAGACGACCCACAGGGCCTCTGGATCCTTCCGGACGAGCTCGTTGATCAGCTCGGTGGCCTCCTGCATGCCCTGGTGTTGCTCCACGGGCCTGTCAGGCCGGTCCCAGCGCAGGTGCGTGCAGGCCACGCGCAGCCGCTCCCCGCCGGTGTCGAAGTCCACGACCAGCGCCAGATGCCCGGAGATGCGCCCGTCCTCCAACCGGTCGCTGAAGTAATGCGCCCGGTGTCCCAGGCTCCGCCCCAGCCGGTGAAACACCGCGCAGCCATCCGGGCGGCCTTGCTCCTTCCGCGCCATCAGGCCCACGTACCCGCGTGGCGCCAGTGCCTCCTGGAGCGCGGCGAAGCTGTCAGGCTCCACCTCCTGAAGGCAGACGATGTCCGCGTCCAGCCCCAGGATGCGCCAGGCCAGCGGCGCGTAGCGGCTTCGTGGCCGGAGCAGTGCCGCGGGCGTGTGCGGGAACCACTCGGGCTTGATGTAGGCGTCCGCGAGGACGTTGTACGAGGCGATTCGCAGGTCCACCGTCATGGGCAGGGTCTCCGGTCCGCCCGTCGCGTGCTATCGATGGTGTCATGAGCGACGAGAACCCGAGCATCCTCTCCCACGTCTCCATCGGCACGAACGACTTCGCGCGCGCGGTGGCCTTCTACGACGCGGCCCTCGCCCCCCTGGGCTGCCGCCGCGTGCTGGAGTTCCCGAACGCGGTCGCCTACGGGCGCCAGTTCCCGGAGTTCTGGGTCCAGGCGCCCATCGACGGGAAGCCCGCGACCGTGGGCAACGGCACGCACTTCTGCTTCCTCGCCACGTCCAGGGAAGCCGTGCAGGCCTTCTACCAGGCGGCGCTCAAGGCGGGCGCCACCGACGATGGCGCCCCCGGCCCGCGTCCCCTGTACGGCGCGCCCTACTACGGCGGCTTCGTGAGGGACCCGGACGGTCACAAGATTGAAGCGTCCTTCTGGGACGCATCGCTCGGTGGCCACGAGGGGGCGGAACCTCAGTAGTTCGAGTCCTCGTAGAAGAGCATGTCGTTGCAGCCACTCGTGCCCACGATGTAGGCACTGCCATAGAGCTTCGGGCTGAAGGTCACGCCCACTGCCGCGAAGGATTCCTGAAAGTAGCAGCACGTCCCGCCGATGGGGCCGGAGCTGTCCGAGTCCTCCTGGTAGCTGCTGTGGTCGGGGGTCCAGGCATAGGCATACGTGTGGATGTTCCGGGTCATCTCCGCGTGCGGACCGAACTCGGACCATTCCGCATGGGTCGTGACGGCGCCATCCACCATGCCGTAGTCAAACGTGATGTTGAAGGTGATGGTCCCCGCGCAGAACGCGCTGGAGGTCGAACCAGAGGGTCCCACGTTCGACAGTGCGGGCGTGGTGGTGGGCAGGGGCGCGTGGGCGCCTGACGCGAGCGCCTGCGCGATGTGGCCCTCCAGGTATCGGATCCGCTCTGCGTTGGACGCCAGCTCCTTCTCCATGCGCATCGCCTTCAGCTGGGTTTGCTGCTGCCGGGCATTCCGCAAGGCGAACTCGAACCCCTCGACGCCACGGCCCATGCGCACGACGCCACCTTCCGGCTTCGCGCGCTCCCAGACACCCGGAGCAATCTCGGTCCATTCCCGTGACGGGATCGCATCCGAAGCAGATGCCTGGGATTCCGCGGCAGGCTCCTGTTTGGCGACCTCCGATTCAATCGCTGTCCCTTCTCCGCAGGCCACCATGAGGAATGGAGCAACCAGGCCCTTCAACCATGCGCTTTTCATCATGTCTCCTCGCAATTGACGTGTCCCCCCAAGCCGCTGGGTCGGAGCACTCTAGGGAGTCATTGAGTGGAGGAGAGGAGAACCGACGGTCCTGTTGAGTATTGGAGCGACGAGCCCTGGGGCGGGCCGCGTGCACGGATGCGTTCGGGGCGTGTCCACCGGGTTCCGGTGACGTACAGTGGCCGCGCGCCGCGATTGATCCGCGAACCCCGTGCCCCCCAACGCAGCGGCGCGTTTGAAGGACTGAAGCCATGAGCGACACCGCCGCAGCCGCGGGCCTGGACCGGAGTGCCTCCCCCCGCGCGTCATGGCCCGCGCGAGCGGTGACCGCCGTGCTCGGCCTGGGTGTCATCCTGCTGGTGCTGCGCGGCAATCCGCTGCCGGAGCCAGTGCCCGCCTCCGCCCCGGTGGAGCGGTTCTCCGCCGGGCGCGCCCGTGAGCACCTGCGCTTCATCGGCGCCGAGCCCCACGCCCTCGGAATGCCGAGGCACGCGGCGGTGCGCGACTACCTGCAAGCGCGCCTGCGGGATGTGGGCGCGGAGGTCCAGCTCCAGCGGGAGGCCGTCTTCGCGCCCGCCCAGGGCATCCCCCGGCCCGCCGCGAACGTGGAGAACGTGGTCGGACGCCTGCGCGCGAAGGATGGCGCGAAGGGCACGACCGTGATGCTGGTGGCCCACTACGACTCCGTGCCCACGGGGCCGGGCGCGTCCGACAACGGGGCCGCCGTCGCGTCCATCCTGGAGGTGGCGCGGGCGCTCCAGCAGGGGCCGGCGCTCGCGGGCGACGTGTTGTTCCTGTTCACGGACGCGGAGGAGCAGCACCTCCTGGGCAGCACGGCCTTCGTGGCCTCCCATCCCTGGGCCCGGGAAACAGGCGTGGTCCTCAACGTGGACGCGCGCGGCAACGCGGGGCCGCTCCTGATGTTCGAGGTCTCTCCGGGAGGCGGCTGGCTCGTGCGCAGGCTCGCCGAGGAGGCTCCGGACGTCGGCGCCGGTTCGCTCTTCACGGCCGTGTACCAGCGGATGAAGAACGCCACGGACTTCACGGCGCTGCGGCAGGGGGGATGGCAGGGGCTGAACTTCGCCAACGTGGAGGGCACGCAGGCCTACCACACGCGCCAGGAGACCGTGGACGAGGTCTCCGACGGGCTCCTCCAGCAGCAGGGCGACACGCTGCTCGCGCTCACCCGGCGCATCTCGCGCGAGGCGTCCGTGCCGGAGGGCGAGGAGCTCATCTACTTCAACGCGGGCCCCCTGCGCGTCCACTACCCCAGGTCCTGGGCCGTCCCGCTGGCGGCCTTCTGGGGACTGCTCTTCGTGTTCGTGGTGGTTCGCGCGCGCATGCGCAAGCAGCTGCGCCTGTGGGCCGTGCTGCGGGAGTCGGTGGTGCTGCTGCTCGTGGGCTTCCTGGCCAGTAGCCTCGCGCGCCTCGCGTGGCCGCTCTTGAAGGCGCTGCAGCCTGGCTTCCGCGCCCTGAGCCGCTCGGAGACGCAGGACAACGCGCGCTTCATCCTCGCGGTGGTGCTGTGGGTGATGGCGGTGATGGGCATCGGGTTGTTCCTGCGCCGGCGCGCGCCGGTGATGGAGCTGGCGGTGGGCGGATGCGTGCCGTGGGCGGTCATCGCCATCCTGGTGAGCGTCGTGTTGCCGGGCGCCAGCGCGTTGTTCCTCTGGCCCCTGGCGGGGATGGTCCTGCTGCTCCTGTGGCTGGGAAGCCGGAGGACGGATCCGCTCACGCCATGGCGCGTGCCGCTGTGGGGACTGGCCGCGCTGCCGCTCCTGGTGCTGCTGCCGCACGTGCTGGCCACGTTCTTCACGGTGCTTCCGCTGGAGCGGGCCGCGGTGCCCTCCGACCTGTTGATGCTCGCCATCTGCCTGCTCGCGCCCGGCTGGCTGTGGCTGGCGGGCCGGGGACTGCCCTGGGCCTCGGGCGGGGCCGTGCTCCTGGGCCTGGGGCTGCTGGTGTCGCTCGCCGTCGGTCAGCGCTTCGACGCGCGGCATCCGCGCCCCACGGGCCTGCTGTACCTGGTGGACGCGGACGCGAGGTCCGCGCGCTGGGTGTCCTCGGATGCCGTCATCAACGACTGGACGCGGGCCTACCTGGGCAGCGGCCCGAAGCGGGAGGCCGTGGACGCGTTGCCGGAGGTGAAGGGGCCGTTCTGGACCGCGCCCGCGCCAGCGCCGGGGGACGATGTGCGGGGGCCCGTGGTCGATGCGCGGGTGGAGGCCGGGGAGGGTGGCCGCCGGAAGGTGTCGCTTCACATCACCCCGTCCCGCCCGGACGCAGCCTTCGTGGACGTGCAGGTGCTGCCCGGGGACGCGGTGGTCTCGGCGCGGCTCGCGGGCCAGAGTGCTCCGGGCGACGCGCTGCGGACTCGCAACGCGGCTCAGGGTGTGCTGCTGCGCTACTGGGTGCCGTCCGCCGGGGGCTTCGACCTGGAATTGGAGCTGACGGCCGGCGGCAGTCCCACCGTGAGGGTGGGCGAGCACGCCTACGCGGTGCCTGCGCCGGTGACGAAGGGGCTGCCCGCGCGCCCGGAGGACACCATGCCGGTGCCCTTCGGGGAGGGGCTGGACGAAGGCACGCGGGTGACGCGGACGCTGCCCCTCATCTCCACGCCCTGACGGCCCGCCAATGCCTCACCCAGGCCCGGGCACGCTGTCGAGCCGCAGCAATGACAGCGCATTCGGGAGGGCCGCTCCCTCCGCCGTGTTGTCGAAGATGCACCACACGCGCCGGCCAGCCTGCTCGTGGCCGGAGATCTCCTTGGCCAGCGCCTCCAGGAACGCCTGGGAATAGGCCGAGTAATACATCTTCGGCGAGCCGTGCAGCCGGTAGTAGACGACCTCCGCATCCGGCGGCTCGGCGGCGTCCACTGCAATGGGATCCGCTTTCACGTAGCGGATGCGCGCGCCGTCCAGCACGTGCCGCGCTTCGTCCGTGAACCAGGTCCGGTGCCGGGGCTCGCACACCACGTCGACATCGGTCCGCTCCCGCAGGGCCTGGAAGAAGGCATGGGCCGTCCCGGGCTCGTGCTGGAGGCTGGGGGGCAGCTGCACCAGCAGGCAGCCCAGCTTCGTTTCCAGGTGGCCCGCCTCGTCCAGGAAGCGCTCGAGCGGCTCCCGCACGTCGCGCAGGCGGAGCTCATGGGTGATGACCTTGGGGACCTTCACCGCGAAGCGGAATGTCTCCGGAACGCTGTCCCGCCAGCGGGCGTAGGTGGCGGGCCTGTGCGGCCGGTAGAACGACGAGTTGATCTCCACCGCGGGGAGGACGCGCGCATAGCGCTCCAGGTGGGTTCCCGTCGTGGGGAAGTGCTCGCCCACCGCGCTCGACAGGCTCCAGCCGGCGCAGCCAATCCAGCAGCGCTCGGGAGCAGGGATGGAAGGTCCTTGGCGCACTCCGGGAAGCTAGGCACGGACGGGCGCGGCGTCATGGGGCTACCCGACGGCGAGTCCCCGGGGCACGGTGGGCTCGAGCGCGGCGAGGAGCCGGAGCGCGGCGTCTCCGACCTCCTTGCGCCAGGCCATCCGCCACGGCCGCCGCAGGGGCCCTGACGCCAGCCGCTTCACGACCAGGTCTCCCCTGCCCAGATGCGGGGTGGTGATCCACTCGGAGAGCACCGCGACGCCCAGGCCCGCGCGGGCGACGTCGAGGATGGCCTCGGTGAGCGGCAGCCGCTCCAGACGAAGCCGGGGCCGTTCACGGCCGAAGACCTGCGTCATGAACCACTGCGACTCCGCCGCGGGCGTCTGCCCCGTCAGGATCGTGTGCTCACGCAGATCCTCGCGGGTGAGCGCGCGGCGGGCCGCCAGCGGGTGCGACGCGGACATCACGAAGATGATCTCATCCGAGAAGAGCGGCCGTGTCTCCAGCCCGGCGCGAGGCACGGACGCCGTCGTGAGGAGCGCCACGTCGAGCTCTCCCGCCACCAGGGCCGTGACGGGGTCCTGCGTGTGCTCGACCGCCAGGGACAGGTGGAGGCCCGGCAGGCTCTTGCGCAGCGTCACCAGCGCGGACGGCAGCCAGTGGTAGGCCGTGTAGCACTGGCAGACGAGGCGGAGGCGGATGGACGGCGCCACCGGCGCGCGCACGCGGTGCTCCAGGTCGCCCAGCTCCACCAGGAGCCGCGTGGCGCCCGCGACGAGCTCCTGTCCCGCGGGTGTGGGCACCAACCCGCGAGGGGTCCGGTCGAAGAGGCGCGCACCCAGCCGCTCCTCCGCCGCGAGCAGCGCGCGGCTCACCGCCGGCTGCGTGAGGTGCAGGACCGCCGCGGCCCGGGCCGTCGTTCCGGAGGAGGCCAGGGCCAGCACCACTCGCAGGTCGCGCACGTCGAGGCGGGGGGAGGGAGGCGGGGCAATGTCTTCCATGCATCCAGCCTATGCCAACGATGCGTTGGACGCATCCCTGCCGGAAGCGGAGAGTGCCGCCTGTCTCGCGAAGGCCCCACGTTCACCGTCCTGGAGGACACCCCATGCAGCTCTACTTTTCCCCCCTGTCCTGCTCGGCCGCGACCCGCATCTGCCTGTACGAAGCGGGGGCGGAGGCGACGTACATCGAGGTCGATTCAAAGACGAAGCGCACGCACGACGGCCGCGACTACCTGGAGGTGCACCCGCTCGGGCTCGTCCCCGCGCTCCGCACCGACGACGGCGACGTGCTCACGGAGAACGCCGCCATCCTGCAATACCTTGCACAGGCGCTGCCCCAGGCGGGCCTCGCGCCGGAGGAGGGCCGCGGCCGCGTGCGGCTCCAGCAGTGGCTGTCCTTCATCGGGACGGAGCTCCACAAGTCGACCTTCAACCCGCTCCTCGATGCGAAGGCGCCCGAAGGCGCCAGGAGCTACGCCCTGGAGAAGGGGACCACGCGGCTCGCGTACCTGGAGCAACACCTCACCGGACGCGAGTTCCTGCTGGAGCGCTTCAGCGTCGCGGATGCGTACCTCGCGACGGTGCTCAACTGGTGCGCGGCCACCCCCATCGACCTCAAGAAGTGGCCCGCGCTCAGCGCGTACTTCGCGCGCCTGCAGGAGCGGCCCAGCGTCGCGAAGGCCTTGTCCGAGGAGCGGCGGCTCTACATGGCCCAGCTCGAGAACCGCAAGCCTCGTCAGTGACGGCGGAGGCGGGCGACGAGGGCCTCATAGCCTGCATAGGACAGCGGCAGCAGCAGGGCGAAGAGGACGGTGACCCGTGACAGGCCAGGGTGGGCCAGGGGCTCGCGCACGTGCGAGGCCATGGCGGCGAGCAGGCGCCCCGGCTCCGCCAGCACGTCCCAGCTGTTCCAGCGCTCCACCCGGCCCAGGTAGATGCCATAGCCACACAGGAGCGACGTGACGGCGACGAAGGTCCACGCCGCCGTCCGTCCCCAGCGCTCCTCCAGCCACCGCTTCCAGACCTCCAGCGACAGCAGGCCCAGCATCCACCCGATGGAGGCGAACAGCGCCAGCAGGGCCGCGTCGAACCAGAGCGGCACCACGGGCCGCTGCCGCAGGTGGATGAAGTCGGTGACGAGGTAGGGCGCGTTGGGGAAGAGCGCCAGCCATCCCAACGCCAGCGGCCCCAGGAGCCAGGGGCGGTCCAGGCCCCGCACCATGAGCACCCGCGCGAGCAGGGCCAGGGTGTAGGGCGCCCACGCCAGGAACAGGTTCCATGCGAGGAAGGCGAAGCTGGCGCGCTCGCTCCAGTCGAGCCGGACCGCCAGCAGGTCCACCGCGAGGAGGCTGCCCACCGTCGCGGGCAGCAGGCCATGGCGGCTCAGGACGGACATGAAGGGAGAAGGGGGGCGGGACATGGGGGTGTGTGGCGAGGCAGCCGCGCACCGTGGCGGAATGACCACGCGGAAGCGCCTCGGGGCCCACCCAGAGCAATGCGCGGGCCAACCCACGGACCGCCCCTGGCTACAATGCCAGGCGATTTCGGGGGAAACTGGACCCACCCGTATTCCTCGCCAAGGTGGGTCATGGTCCACGCTCCTGTCGTGCTCGCGACGCTCATGCTCGCGGGTGCCGCTCCCGTTCCGGATGAAGCCGCGATGTGGAAGGCCGTCTTCTCGCTGGAGCGGCCCGTCCCGGCCACCCGGACCCGCTCGGAGTCCGAGCTGCTCAAGGGCGGCGCCACGGCCTACGGCGTCCTGGTGAAGGTCGCGCGGGTCGGGGGCATGGAGCAGGCCCTGGCGGCGGCCGGGCCGACCTCGTCTTGCAGCATCACCGCCGCGGCGCGCTTCACGGCGCAGCGGCCGGATCGCTCGACGCTGCCCACGAAGGCGGTGGACCTGGCGGCCCGAATGCTGATGGAGGACGCGGCGCTGCGTCAGCGGGCGCAGCGGTCCGAGGAGCCATTCGAGCGGGGCCTGGCGTTGGCGGCCGCGTCACGGGTCCCCGCGACGCAGGTGGAGGCGCTGACGGCGATGCGGCTGGAGCCGGATCCGAAGCTGCGCCTGTGGGCGACCGCGTTCGCGGAGTGCTTCACGCGCCAGGCCGAGAAACGGAACGACGGCTCCGAGGAGGCCCTGAGCGGCGCGGCACGCGAGCTGGCGGAGCTGGCCGATGAGGTGCGGGCGCCCCTGCGGTGCGTGGAGCCCGGAGAGCTGGAGCCGGTGCTCGTGGACGAGTTGGCCCGGGGGCTGGCCGAGTCCGCCGGGTATTCCTCCTCCAATGACGTCATGACGCTCACCGTACGGCGCGAGAACGGCGAGCGGGTGGAGCTGAGCCCCGCGTGCGCGCTGGCGGCCTATGACGCGGCGGCGGCGAAGGGAGGCTACGACGAGGGGTTGCTGAAGCCGCTCGCCACGGCGATGCACGGGGACCTGAAGCTGAGGAAGGCCGCGGGACAGCGGCTCGCGCGCGACCTGGACCACGTGCAGGAGAACCGCCGCAATTACCTGGCCGCGGAGCTGGTGCTCGCGGGCCACGAGGTGCCCCGGAAGGTGACCTTCGATGCGACGCGGCTCTCGTCCTCGAGCATCGAGCTGGAGGCCTCGGTGCGGCAGGGCAACCCGGAGGCCAAGGCCGTCATCCAGAAGCTCATCCTCTGCAGCAGCGACGTGGACCAGCGGGAGCTGGCCCTGCTTGGCTACGTCGGGACGAAGGCGGCGGCGGACAGGGCGTATGAGCTCGCGCGGCAGTGTCCCTCGGGGAAGGCCGCGGCCGTCGCGGCGCTGGTGCGGATGAAGGACCCCCGGGCCTTGAAGCTCCTGCCCCAGGCCATGGAGGACTGGGGCTTCAACCAGGAGGCGCTGAAGCGTGCCCTCCTGGAGGCCTACACCCCGAAGCTGGGCGAGCAGCTGCTGGCCCTGGAGGCGAAGGGAAACAACCAGGCGCGCTCCGCGGTGCAGTACCTGAAGGCCGCGAACGTGATGAAGCCGTAGCGCAGGAGTCGCTACGGGCCTGCTCAGGGGCTCCAGCGCGCGCGGCGCACCAGCCAGGAACTGCCGCCGCGCCCGTCCCGCACCACGGCCCAGAACGTCACCTCCTGGGCCCCCGCGCCTTCCTCCGGTTCCCACTCCACGCGGTGTCGTCCCTGCTGGCCGCCGAAGTCCGCGCCGCCCGTCTCCGACAGGTTGAACGTGCCCAGCGAGGTGTACCAGGCGATCTCCCACGCCTCCTTGAGGTTGACGGCCTGCAGCCGCAGGCCCGGCACCACGTACGCCTCCTGCCGGTCCGACACGTCGTCGGCCGTCACCACGAAGGGGCCGGGGCCGCTCAGCTCCAGGGGTTCGCTCTCAGGCCACGCCACGTCGTCCACGCGCAGGCCGGGCAGCACCGGCTGCACGTTCGCCGTCATGCCCGCCACCACCGGGCACCAGAAGACCATCAGCTTCTGCGCGTACACCTCCTCGTCACCCGCGGACACCCGGAGGACGAGCGGCATGCGGATGCCTCCCAGCCCCTGATAGGCGTCCTCCTCCAGCACGCGCTCGATCAGGAGCTTGTTCTCCGCGACCCGGGCCGCGCCGGGGCGGATGGGGAGCGTCAGCTCGCCCGCGGCCGTGGTGCCCTCCGCGAGGAGCACGCGGTCCGCCTCGGTCTCGCAGATGCGGTCGTCCTGATCCGCGCAGGCCCACAGCGAGTACTGGAGGGTGCGTCCTCCACCGGCGGGGTCCACCAGCAGCGCGCGGTACGTCACCTCCGCCGCGAGCTCGTCAAAAGCCTCCGGGGTCTGATCGCAGGTGGAGGCGATGAGCTCCGGCTGTTCCGTGGAGACGCCGAGCACCCGCAGGTCGTGCACGCTCGAGGGCTTGTCCTCGGGTTCGACGCAGGCGAGGGCGGCGAGCGCCAGCAACAACAGGCTTCCGGTGTTGATCAGGGCCTTCATGTCAGAAGCTTCCTTTCACGCCGACCACGGGAAGGATGGGGATGCCGGGCACCTCGTACTCCCGGCGCTGCCGGTAGTCGTTGAAGGTGAACTCGACGTTCTCCGCGTTGTAGAGGTTCTGCACGTCCAGGTACGCCCCCAGCGTCCAGCTCTGGAACTGCCAGCTCTTGTCCAGCCGCACGTCCAGCTGGTGGAAGCCGGCCGTGCGCGACGAGGCATAGGGGCCGTACGTGCCGTTGAAGCGGTTTCGGTCCACCTGGTACAGGTCGAACGTGTGGTTGAGCGGCGTCGTCGGGCGGCCGGTGGTGTAGCGGAAGCGCCCGCCCAGCTCCCATCCCTTGCCCAGCACGTAGTTGCTCACCAGCGTGAGGATGTGCGTCTGGTCGAAGGGGCTCAGGCCGTACGTGTCGTCGCCATTGCCACCGAAGCCTCCGCCGAAGCCACCGCCACCCTCGGGGGCCGGGCCCGTGCGCCCGTCGAGCGACTGGCTGAAGGTGTACGAAATCCAGCCGGACCACTTGTCCGTCGCGGACGCGCGCTGCTTCTTCACCATCACCTCCAGGCCCAGGGCGCGGCCGATGCCCTGGTTGGAGTACGGCAGCTGGACCACGCCTCCGCCCGGGAGCGAGAGGATCTGCCCGGGCGCCGCGATGTTGTCGAAGCGGCGGTTGAAGAAGCCCGTCACGTCCACGTTGAACACGTCGGTCAGCCGGTGCTCCACGCCGAGGCTGCTCTGGAACGCGCGCTGGTAGGCGAGGTCCGGGTTGCCGTAGGGCAGGGTGATGAAGCGGAACGTCTCCGCCGGCTGGCTGTAGAGGCCCAGCGAGCCCTTGAGCTGGGTGCGCTCGGTGGCATCGAAGCGCACCCACAGCCGCGGATCCAACGCGACGTTCCGGGCGTCGCCCGCGCGCTGGTAGTTGCCGCGCAGGCCGGGGGTGAAGGTGAACTTCCCCACCTTCAGGTCCGCCTCCACGAAGAGCGCGCCGTCGAAGGAGCCCAGGCCGATGTGCTCCACCAGCAGCTCGCCGATGGACTCGGCGCCGGGGAAGGCCACGTACTCGAAGTTCTCCGGGGCGGGGAACTCCACGTCGAAGGACTGGTGCTCGTACACGAGGTCCAGGCCGGTGCGCACGGTGAGGGCGGAGGACAGCTCCAGGCCCAGCACCTCGCGCGCGCCCACCGTGTAGCCCGAGCCGTCCTGCTTCGCGGCGCCGAACTTGAAGCTGGTGCCGTCGTAGCCCACGTACGGCGTGAAGACAGACGTGAGCGCGCCCTTGCGGTACGTCCAGTCGCCCTTGATGCGGTGGAAGAGCGTGTGCGTGTCCACCGACAGGTCGCGCTCCGTCTCCGGGCCGCCGGACACCAGGCGCAGCTGGTCGTCACTGCCGAAGGCCATCACGTAGCCGGTGCTGTGCCCGCTGCCCGCCTGGGCTTGGGCCTCCTCCTCGGAGCGGGCATCCCGCTTCGCGCCGAAGTCCACGCGCAGCTGGTAGTCCCAGTAGCGGGGGACCACGGACAGGGTGCTGCCTTCGCTCTTGGGGAGGACGGCGGGCAGGATGGTGTCGATGTACGAGCGCCGCGCGGCGGCCGCCACGCTGATGCCCTTCGTCACGGGGGCTTCCAGGAAGAAGCCCGCGTCCAGCAGGTCCACCTTCACCGAGCCATGGAACGTGTCGGAGGCACCCTTGCGCGTGCCGACCTCCACGATGCCGCCCACCGCGCGGCCGTACTGGCTGCCGTAGCCGCCCGGGAAGAAGTCGAGCTGGTCGATGAACTCGGCGTTCACGACCGAGGGGCCGCCGAGCAGGTGGAAGAGGAGGGGGATGCCGACCCCGTCCATCATCGTCGCTGTCTGGCCGGGGTTGGAGCCGCGCACCAGCAGCTCGCCGGAGATGAAGGGCGCGCGCGCCACGCCCGGCAGGGTCTGGATGACGCGGATGGGGTCTCCGAAGGTGCCCGGCGTCCGCTGCGCCTCCTGGCGCGTGATGGTCCGGCGCACGACCTCCTTCTTCGGCCGCTCGGAGCGCACCACCGTCTCCAGCGCGCCGGCGGTGGGCGCGAGGAAGAAGTTCACCTCCGTCGTCTCGTTCTCCTGGAGCTGCTCCTTCGTCTGGTAGAGCTGGAAGCCGGACGCCACCACGCGCACGGCGCACTCGCCGGGAGGCACCTCGAGGGTGAAGCGGCCTTCCGCGTCGGAGATGGCCTCGGGCGCCGCCGGGTCGTCACCGCAGCGCACGGTGGCCCCGGGCACGCGGGAGCGGCTGCCGCGGGAGATCAGCTGACCGGTGAGCGTGGCCTTCGCCGCCGGTGGGGCCTGCTGCTCCGGTCCCGAGGACTCCGGCGTCGGAGCGTTGAGGGTGAAGTGGTAGACGTACTCCACCTGCACCGGCGCGGGCACCCCGTCCACCTCCGCGGGGGAGAAGCGGAACTGGCGCACCGCCGCGATGGCCGCCTCGTCGAAGCCATGGCCCGCCGGCTCCGTGGGCAGCACGTCCGCCACGCTGCCGTCCGCGGCGATGGTGATGATGAGGCGCACGGACGCGGTGAGCCCCTCCGCGAGCGCTTCAGGAGGGTAGGGGGCCTCCACCTGCTGGAGCAGCTCCGGAGGCTTCGTCATCACGGGCTGGGCCTGCGCGGGCGGCGCCGCTTCCGCGGGGGGCGCGCCGTCCTGCGGGGCCTGTGCCAGCGCCGGGGGCGCCAGCAGGAGCGAGGCCGCGGCGAGCGCGCTTCGGGCGTTCAGGTTCAGGGACATGGGGCGCGGAGCATACGGGATGCGGCCCTGGCTTCGCCGCCCCCATTGCGATCTTCCGGTTATCAATCCCTGACGAAAGCCTGAAACTGGCAATAGAAAGTTCACCGCGAATTCCCTGCGTCGCTTTACATGGAAGATCGCCATGACCATGCACTCTTCAATTCATTCTCGCGCAAGGGGTCTCGTTGCCCTCCTGGCGCTGTCACCCTTGATTGCCTTCGGGGCCTCGGACACGGATCGCATCATCGTCCGCTACCGCGACCAGGCAGCGGCCCGGAAGACCACCGCCGGAGCGCGGGTGGCGAGCCGCCGTGTCACCGATGCGGCCCACCAGCGTGGCTTGAACGCCAGTCCCCTGCGCACCGACGGGCGGGGGGCCCAGGTGTGGGCCGTGGACCGGAAGATGACGTACGAGGAGGCCCTGGCGCTGACGAAGCAGATCGCCGCGGCCGACCCGGAAGTGGAGTACGCCGAGCCGGACCTCATCATGCGGCCGACGCTGGTCCCGAACGACCCGTACTATCCCTTTCAGCCGGACCTCCACCCCATCACGCCGGGCATCAACGCCCCCGCCGCGTGGGACCGCACCAGCGGGACCGGCGTGGTCGTCGCGGTGGCGGACACGGGGTACCGCCCTCATGCCGACCTGGCCGCCAACCTCCTGGGCGGGTACGACTTCGTCTCGCTGTGGCCCTTCGGCGCGAGCGTCTTCCCCAATGACGGGGATGGCCGCGACAGCGACGCACGGGATCCGGGCGATTGGTGCGTCAGTGACCCCAACCATCAGACCAGCTCGTGGCACGGGACGCATGTGGCCGGCACCATTGGCGCGGTCACGAACAATGGCGTGGGAGTCGCGGGCATCGCCCATGGCGCCCGGATCCTGCCGGTGCGCGTGCTCGGGATGTGCGGTGGTTACTCCTCGGACATCGCGGACGGCATCTCCTGGGCCGCGGGCCTGCCCATCTCCGGGGTGCCCAACAACGTGACCCCCGCGCGGGTGATCAATCTGTCATTGGGAGGCCCGGGCTCCTGCCTCTACACCTACGCCAATGCCATCAGCGCTGCCCGGAGCAAGGGGGCGGTCGTGGTTGTCTCCGCGGGCAACAGCAATGGGGACGCCGCCAATGCCATGCCGGCCAACTGCCCGGGAGTGGTCGCCGTTGCCTCGGTGAACGCGTCGGGCACCCGGTCGTCGTTCTCGAACTACGGCCCGACGGTGGCGCTCGCGGCTCCTGGAGAGACAATCCTGTCGACGTACAACACGGGAACCACCACGCCGGTGGGCGACGCGTATGCCTACAGCTCCGGCACCTCGATGTCCGCGCCGCACGTCGCGGGCGTGGCGGCGCTGATGTTGTCCGCCAACCCGTCCCTGGCCGTCGACGCGGTGACCTCGCTGCTGCGCTCTTCGTCCAGGGCCTTCCCCGGTGATTGCACGGGGTGCGGCATCGGGCTTGTTGACGCTGGCGCCGCCGTCAATGCCGCGATTGCCTACGGTGCGGCCAACCGCATCGACGAGTCGACCTTCTTCGTTCAGCAGCTCTACTTCGACGTGCTCCGGCGCAAGCCCGACAGCGGTGGCCTGGCCTTCTACATGGGGCTCTTGAACGCGTGCAATGGCAACCCGGCGTGCCTGGCCTCCACCCGGGTCAACATCGCGCTCGGTCTCTTCCAGTCGCAGGAGAGCCAGGCGCTGTACCCGGACCTCAATCCGGCGACCTCGCCCAACTACAACGATGCCTTTGTCACCCGGATCTACCAGTGCTTCCTCCAGCGCAACTTCGACCCTGATGGGGGAGTCACCTGGTACAGCTACCTGAATGGGACGAATGACTACGCGGGCGTGATGACCGCCTTCATCACGTCCCCGGAGTACCGCAAGCGCTTCGGCAATCCCTGAGCGTCGTCCCGGGAGCGTCCACGGCGGGAAGCCGTGGGCGCTCCAGGGTGAGCGGAGGCTCAGAGGATCGACATGCTGTCCGACATGGTGTTGAACGGCGAGTTGATGGACGTGCTCTGGTAGTAGAACGACCCGCTCTGGTTCCCGGACACGTCGTAGTAGCGCATGAAGCCCACGATGGTCTGGCCCGGCGAACACGGCAGCGCGAGGCCGCCAAAGCCATCATCACAGATGCTGTCGTTCGCGTAGTTCGCGGAGCCCGACACCAGCGAGCCGGCCATCGTGACGTAGCGCGAGGTGCCGTAGCCCAGCTCCAGGACGGCCACCAACAGCACGTCGCCGCCATGGTCATAGGCCGTGGTGAACTGCGACGCCGACACATATTCCCAGCCCACGTTGCTGGAGCCGACCGCGTACACCTGCACGTAGCTCAGCGCGGGGGCGGGGCCCAGCGTCGTCACGCCTTCGGGGGACACCCGGGCGGCCTCCGGAACGCGGCCCAGGCGCTGGCTGCTGGTGTCCAGCGTCTGCCCACGGACCGTCGACGCGACGAAACGGCGGGCCGTCTCCGAGGACGTGAAGTCAGCGGCGGAAGCGCTCATCGCGACGGTGGACAGGGCAATGGCAAGCATCTTGGTGTGCATGGTCATTCTCCAGGCATGAATGGGGTTTGACACACGGAGTGTGTGTCTTGACCACCATAGAGAGAAGTAAACACCCGCACAACCCTTGTCTTGACGTCATGAAATCCGTGGTCGCCGGGGACCTCATCTGGGTGCGGGGCACCCCGGCCGTGACACCCATGGGCTCATGTCTTTCGTTTTGTCTTCGCGACCTTCTTCGCCGCGACCTTCTTCGCCGCCTTCACACCGGGCGCACGTCCCGTCTTCGTCGCGGCCTTCCGTGCTCCGTTCTTGGGGACCGTCTTCTTGGCGCTCTTCCGCCCGGTCTTCGCCCTCGGCTTGCTCGCCGTGGGCGCGGCGTCTCCGGTGGAGACGGGAGCCCGGGGTTCGGCGGGCAGGCCCGGGCCTGCATCGTAGGCGGTCGTCCGCCACGTCATCTTCTTGCGCAGGTGCTCAATCCACGCCGGATGCGTCGGCTGGATATCCAGGAAGGGGCCGGACCGCTTCACCTGCGCCACGAACGCCTGCGCGTTCGCGTTCATCCACGCGCTGTCGAAGGCATGGTGTTCCTCCATTTCCCGCGCGAGCGCCGAGCCTTTCAGATGGCGGTGCTGGCTGAACTCAGCATCCCCTGACTTCGCGATGGGGTCGTACATCAACATCAATGCGAACACCGCGTGTGGCGGGGGGCGCCCGGCGTCAGCGTGCACGCGGGCCACCGACAGGCGGACAGCGTGCCGGGTCACCCCGAGGACGCGGACTGCGTAGAGATCAGACATCCCACGATGATACCGCGAGCACCGTCAAACAAGATAAGTGTATTGTCATGTTTAAAATGTAAAACCTGCAATGCATGATGACTCCTTCACGGCTTGCAAGGAGGCATCATGCGAAGGTTCCAGGCTCGGGTAGGCGCGCTGCTGACGGTGGCGCTCGTGGGATGTGGCGCGCCCGACGGGGTCGAACTCGTTGGACAGCGCGCGGGCGTCGAAGCCGCGTTGGTCAACGTCACCCTCAACAAGCCGGCCACGGCCAGCGCCTCCCAGTCCCCGTTCCAGCCGGCGTACGCGGTGGATGGGAACATCACCGGCGATGACTCGCGCTGGTGCCCTGGCATCTACACCCAGACGCGGCAGCTCGACATCGACCTCCAGGGGACGTTCGACCTGGTCCGGATGGAGCTCTACACCGGCTTCCGGGACACCAAGCCCATCCAGAACTATGAAATCGCCTATGACGACGGGACCGGCTGGAAGCCCATCCCCGGCGCCAGCCAGAGCGCCAACACGAGCATCGCGGTGGCCACGACGTTCACGCAGCCGGTGACGGCGACGAAGGTGCGGCTCACCTGTCTGGATCCGCTGGCGGACAACTGCCGGGTGAAGGAGCTGTGGGTGTTCGGCTCGCCCCATGGCACCACCGCGAACCTTCCTCCGGTGGCCAATGCCGGGGCGGACAGGTCGCTCACGCTGCCCGCGAACAGCCTCACCCTGAGCGGGATTGCGACCGACGCGGACGGGACCATCGCCTCGCTGGCGTGGACGCAGGTTGCGGGGCCCACCGCGGCGCTGAGCAGCGCGACCACCGCGACCCTGAGCGTGGCGGGCCTCTCCGCCGGCGTCTCCACCTTCCGGCTCACCGCCACCGACAACGCCGGGGCCACGGCGTCCGACGACGTGAGCGTGACGGTGACGGCCCCGGCCGTGGTGTCCAACATCGCGCTCAACAAGCCGGTCTCCGCCGGCAGCAGCAGCACCAGCTACGTGCCGGCGTTCGCGGTGGACGGCTCGCTCACCACCCGCTGGGAGTCCGCGTACAGCTTCATGCCGCACAACTACTTCGACGTGGACCTCCAGGGGCCGCACGAAGTGCAGAGCGCGGAGCTGCACCTGTCCACCAGCGCGACCACGTCGTTCGCGATGACGGCCTTCGAGCTCCAGGCCTGGGACGGCGGCTGCTGGAAGACCATTCCCGGCACGGTGGTGGAGGGCAACCCGCTCAACACCACGCTGAGGACGCTGACCTTCACCAGTCCGGTCATCACCACGAAGGTCCGGGTGGTGTGCAAGGACACGCCGTACTGCCGCCTGCGGGAGCTCAAGCTGATGGGAACGCCGGGCGCCGTCCTTCCCACCGGGCCCACCACCTGCGCCGCGGGCCAGCAGACCGTGGCGCGCGGCCCCCGCTATGACGCGGCGGTGTTCCTGCCCCAGCACTACAACGACGACCGCACCACGCAGTGGCCACTCATCATCGCGCTCCACGGCATTGGCGGCTCCACGCTCAACGTCGAGCACACCGCGGTGCTGGGCAATCCGGAGGGCCTGGCGAAGCAGTTCAACTCGGCGGCCTTCCGCGCGGCGATGCAGGCGATTGTCATCTCTCCCAATCAGCGCATGCCCATCACCAACAGTGGCAATGGCTGGTTCAGCGCCGCCACGTTGATGGCGCTGCTGGAGGACGCGAAGAAGAACTACCGGGTGGACGCGGACCGGGTCTACTTCACGGGCCTGAGCGGCGGTGCCAATACCAGCATCGACCTGGGCCTGACCCAGACGGACCGGATCGCGGCCATCGTCCCCATCGCGCTCACCTCCACGCCCACCAATGACCCCAACGTCTGCGCGCTGAAGCCGCTGCCCAGCTGGGCCTTCCATGGGGCGCTGGACACGCCGTCGCGCTCCACCAGCCTCAAGGTCTGGCTGGACACGAAGTGCGGCGCGGGCGCGAGCGCGATGCGCCCCGTGACGGTCTATCCGAACGGCGGGCACAACGGCGCGACGTGGGACACGGCCTACGCCGACCTGTCCCTCTACACCTGGCTGCTGCAACAGCGGATCAGCGACCGGCTGTAGTTTCAGGTGGGGGTGAAGCGCGACAGCGACAGGGATTCACCCCGTGGCAGTCGCGCTTCAATCATCTCTCCCAGCCGGCGCAGCAGGGTCGACAGGTTCGCGTGCTTCTCCAGGAATGCGCCCTGGATGTTCCCGAAGCCGTGGGAGTCGAAGAGACAGAAGACGCCTCCCACCCGCGTGACCGACACCGTGTAGCCGCCAATGACGATGGCGAGCCCCTGCGGCGCGTTGCTCTTGGAGAAGAGGTTGAAGAGCGTGGAGGCCAGGGACAGGCGTCCGCAGGTCTGCTGGCCTCCCCAGGCGAGGCCCAGGTCATTCAGGATGGCGTCGGGGGTCTCGTAGGGATTGAGGTGGATGCCTTCCAGGATCTTCTCCCCCTTCAAGCTCTGGACGTGAGTGGCGAAGTACCTGGCGCCCTCGATGCCCGCGACGATGCCCTGGTAGAGGGCGGCCCCCTGGATGACCACGTCGTTCACGCCATCCATGTCCAGCGCGTCAGGGGCGTGCAGCAGCTTGGCCATGGCCAGGATGCAGATGGGGGAGCACGCGCTGCCCGCGCCCGGGATGTCGAACTGGGAAAAGCTGCCGGACGTCACGTGGGCGGGCATGACCGGTGGCTTCGTGGCCTTGGCCGTGGACTTCAGGCTGACCGCCAGGGCGAGGATGTCCGCGAGCCCCTCCACGTCGCGCGGCGTGGGCCGCGCATCCGAGGGTTTGAAGGGCGAGGGGACCTTCAACAGCGCATCCCGGTTCGTCTTGGGGCGCCAGATGGACTGGAAGGACGGCGTCGCGCCCAGGGCCTTGAAGCCGCGCCGCACGCTGTGGCTGAGCGCCCCCTGGGGCTGGTAGGCCGGGAGCTTCTTCGCCTCTTCCTGGAGCGACTCCACCTGCTTGCGCCGGTTCAGGTTGGAGATGAAGCGCACGGTGCCGTAGGCGTTGCGGTCCGAGCCGAGCTGCTGGTGCTTGAGCCCGCTGTCCACCAGCATGAGCAGGGCCTTGGGGTCCGCCCCCCGGACGAACTGCCGGATGAGCCGGTTCATCTGCTCCGTGGTGGCGCTGGTGACGTCCAGCACCACCACCCGGTGCGAGGCCAGGTCCAGCGATCGGGTGGGCACCGTCCTCAGGTCGAACAGCGTGTCCGCCACGCCTGACGGACGTCCCGTCTCGCAATGGTTCACGTCCATCAGCACGACCTGCGCACCGCTGAGGGTCTTCGTGCGCTTCGTCCACCGGTGGATGTCCAGCAGGTGGGGTGCCTCGAAGTACATCTGCTCCAGGTACACGGACACCAGGTCCGCGCGCGACTCCAGGAGCGCGGTGTGCTTCACGCTGGCGTTCTGGGTCAGCAGCAGCACGTCACCCGTGTCCATCGTCAGCTTGCGCTTGGTCGGGTTGACGTAGTCGACCTGCTTGCCCGGGTTGGGAACGAACTTGTGTTTCGCCGCACCCAGGCTCTTCACATCGTACGCCTTGCCGCCAATCGTCACGGACTGGAGCTTGTCCAGGGGCAGCTTGTCGATGACGTGGATCTCCTGGGCCCACACATCCTGGAGCCAGAACCGCGCGCAGTGCATCGCGATGGAAATGGCATTCATGCCGTTTTGGACGATGAGCTTCTGGTGCAACATCTTCCGGACGGTGTTCGGTTGGGAGGTGGGGACCTCGAACTCCTCGTCGGAATCCGAACCGGCGCCATCGTCGTCGTCCTCCACCATCCGCAGCGTGCCCACGCCCTCGAGCACGGCCTTCTCCGTCGCGAAGACCGCGGCCTTCCAGCGGGAGAACTGATCATCCTCCATGGGGTCGTACAGCGTCCGGGTCCGCTGCAGCAACAGGTTGGTCAGCTCCAGGAAGTCCGAGTCATCGTGGGAGGCGTACTCGCACGGGGCCTCCAGGCTTTCCAGGTCAAGGGCGTAGCGCTCCAGGCCCCCGGATGCGTTGAAGCTCAGGGTCGGCTTCTTGGCCGTGCCCGTCACGCTCCAGAGGCTGTCATCCAGGACGGCCTTGACGGCCCGGATGATGCCGTTGCCTCCTTCCGCCAGGGCCTCGTAGCCCTTCCGGGTCGCGAGCGAGGAGCCGCTGAACGTGCGCTGCGCGTCCTCCAGCAACCCCTTCTTCTTGTCGGCCTTCTGGGTGAGGTAGTCCTGAACGGTGCTGTTGGCCTTGAAGGGCGCCTGCGTGAGGTTGCGGTAGTCGACGTAGGGGGTGCTGCGGAAGAACGGCACATCCACCGGCTCTTTGAGCCCCTGGGTGATGAAGACCTGCAGGTCCTTGAGGAACCGCCGCAGGGCGTCCAGGACACAGTTCAGGTAGCCCGTGGGCGCGATCCCCAGGGACAGCCGGATGGAGGAGCGGGTCTCCGCCGTGGTGGGCGTCAGGAAGCCGAAGCTGGAGCGCACCACGCAGGGCATGAAGAACCCTGCCTTGAAGGCAAAGAAGTCGAGGTAGCCGTTCAGGATGGAGGCGGCGTACTCGACGAAGCGGTTGATATAGGTTTCATCCTGGATCTTTCCCTGGATGAGCCGGCCCACGTCGATGTGAAGACAGGGATAGTCATTGGCGACGTACACCGACGGATGACTCAGCTCCTTCGCCAGGAAGCGGACGTTGCGGTTCTCATGGCGGAGGATGCTGTCGTAAAGCAGGCTGTCCGCGGACCAGCTCTCCCGGGTCTGCCGGGGGAGGTCGTCCGGCACGTCGAGCGTCTCCAGGAAGTTCTTGAAGCCGGAGACATTCGCGGGCGTGGGCCGCTGCCGCTCGAACTGCTTGGCCGTTTTGTTCCACGTCAGCGGAGGGTCTGAAGGCTTGTAGGGAATGAACTCCGGCCCGTGGTTCTTCGACTTGTCGGAGCGGGTATAGGTATGCGCGTGGGTGCCCTCCGGCTTCAGCTCCCGGAGGGAGATGACCCGGGCGGGCGCGTTCTTGTTGCGCGAGGACCGGAAGGACAGCCCCTTCGGGCGCTTCAGCGGAAACGGAACGTGGAAGTCACACGCGTACTTCTGATGGAGCCTGCGCTGGAGCGCCGCTTCGCCGCGCCGCATCCGGCGCGGGGGCTTCTTGATGAACTCGGGGAAGATCTCCCTGCACACCGAGCAGCGAAGCATCTTGCTGCTCCAGCCTCCACACCGGGGGCACCGTGTCATTGCAGCCTTCCGCCTGACGCCCGGCGTGCCCAGAGCACGTCCCAGGTCCAGTCGGGGAGGGTGGTCCGGGGGTTGGTGATCTTCACCACCACCTCGGTGGCGGCGACCTCGGCCCCCTGGTCCCGGACGTCGTTGAACAACTGGGTGCGCAGGCCATGACCGTCCACGTAGGTCCCGAACATCAGGCCGGAATCACCTACGGGGGCGGGCGGGTCCACGTCCGGCTCGCGAGCCTCGAGCCCCCAGCACTCGAGGACCTCCTCATACACCTCATCCAGGTCCACCAGCATGACGCGGACGCCCCGGGCCCCGCACGGACACTCCCAGCAGGAGTCGCCCTGCAACTGGCCCGAGCGGATCGCCCGGGCGCTCGCGAGGGTGCCGCAGAGGCCACACTTCACCGGAGGCATGTCTCCAATCCGTTGGTGCTGTTCGTCGAACTGGAGGTGGATCGCTTCGGAGGGCTCGGTCTTCATCTTTGAAAGAGGCTGGACGTCAGGCGCTACCGGGGGATGAGGATGACGTCCTCGTCCTGTGCCAGCCGGTACGTTCCGTCTGGCTGCTGGCAACGCTCGGCATGCGCGCGGATTCGCGCATCCAGCCTTCGCGATTCGTCCGGGTTCAGGGCCGCCAGCTGCGCGGCCGTGTAGCAGCCTTCCAGCACGAGGAAGCGGCAGAGCGTGTACATCTCCTCGAAGGTGGCCGCGGCGAACCCGCTCATCGTCGCGAGGGCCTCGTGGGGCAACTGCTTGCGCCGCAGTTCCGCGGCGACGTCCTCGCTGAAGTGCAGGGTGTCCGAGAACTCGCGGCACATCGCATGGGTCGGCCCCCGGGCGGCGGCCATCACCACCAGACAGGCTCCCCCAGGGCGCACGAAGCGGAGCAGTCTGTCAATGAAGGCGCCCCATTCCGAGACAGGCACGTGGTACAGGACGTGTGAGCAGACGACCAGGTCATGCCTGTCCTGCGAGTCGTATCCCTCCAGGGCGACGGGGAGGACCCGGGCCTTCTCGTGATGGAAGCGGGAGCTCTGCTCGGGGTTGGGTTCCAGCAGGGTGAGCGAGTCGAAATGCGGCGCGAGCCGTTCCGCCACCGTGCCCGCTCCCGCGCCGACGTCCAGCAGGGTGGGGCGCTGGGAGAAACCCGGGAGCAGCCGCTCCGTGACGATGTGATGGATGTTCTCCGGATGCGTTGCGGACGCCGCGAGCAGACGGAAGGCCGTGGCGTACTCCTGCGGTGACATCGTGATGCCCATGATTCCCCCTCGGTGCCAGGACGGTTGTCCCGCTCAGGCTACCACCCTGTCCGCGCTCGCGGTGCGCATGGTTTTCCCAGGCGCCTCCTGGATAGAATCGAGGCCCACGCAAAACAGGAGAGCTGCATGCTGAAGCGTCTGCTGGTTTCTTCCCTGGCGGTCCTGTCCCTTCAGCTGGCGGGGTGTGGCGGTGGAATGGAGGAGGGCGAGGTGCAGACTCCTCCCACCCCGGTCACGGATGACAAGACCCAGGCGGGGCCCATCAACGGGCTCAGGTATGGGACGCACGTGACCTACTACAGCGACAGCACCCGCACGACGGTGGTGGGCATGCGCGAATGGGGCTGCTCGAGCGCGACCTCCCTCATCAACTGGGGCGAGGAGTCCGGCTACGAGAGCACCTGGAAGTTCATCTGCGCACAGGAGCCGCAGGAGTAGCCTGTCCGCATGCCGCTGAAGGTGATGACGCTCAACATCCTGATGGGGGGCGAGGAGCGGATGCCACGGCTCCTGGCCCTCATCGCCCGTGAGAACCCGGACGTGCTCGTGCTGCAGGAGTGCCTGGGTTGGGAGGACGGCGAGCGGCTCTCGCAGGTCGCCGCCGCGCTGAACCTCCCCGCCACGGAGGCCCACGTGCGGCTGGGCACCGCCCGGCCCCGGCCCAGCGGCCGCCGCTTCCACGTCGCCGTCGCGAGCCGCCTGCCCCTGCGCTCGGCCCGCGCCCACGCTGACGCCCACTTCATCGGCCACTGCCTCCTCGAGTGCGAGCTGGAGACGGGCGCGGGGCCGTTGACCCTCTTCGCGGCCCACTTCGACTCGCACCATGAGGCGCTGCGCTTCGTGGAGGCGCGCTACCTGCGCTCCCTCATCGAGCCGTCGGCCTTCGTCGAGCGGGCCTTCCTGCTGGCCGGGGACCTCAACTCCCTGTCGCGCGCGGATCCCTATCCCGTGGACCTGGCTGACCGCGTCCGCCGCGCGAGGGTGGACAAGTACGGCCATCCGCCCCGCTTCGACGTCGTTGACGACCTGGAGGGCTTCGGCTGGGTGGACACGCTGCGCCTCAAGCCGGACTCGCCCCACTGGGTGACCGCCCGGCGCGAACGCGAGGGAGAGGTCATCGGCTTCCGTACCGACTTCGTCTTCGCCTCGCCCTCCCTGGCCCGTCGGCTTGCCGGTGCCAACGTGGTGGATGTGGGCACGGCCTCCGACCACCACGCCCTGGTGGCGACCTTCACGGACGCGTGAGGCGCTGGCTCACCCCAGCTCGTGGCGCAGCAGGGACTCCGCCGCCGCCACGACGGCCGTGCGGATCTTCCCCTTCAAGGCCGCCTCGTTCTTGAGCACCTCCTTGAGCGCGGCCGACCTCCCGTAGAACACCCAGCTGGAGGACTGGCTGCCTCCGCTGGGGGTGGACGCCCGCACCTCGAAGAAGCGCTCCTGCTTGCCCGCGTCCCCGCTCAGCGGGGCCAGACGCAGTTCGACGTCGCCTACGCCCTTGAGGAGCTCACCGCACGCGAAGCGGGTGCTCAGCGCGGGGAACGTGCCCGTGTCAGGCAGCCCCTTGCTCGCGTGCTCCATCAGCTCATGGAGCGCGGTGGCGATCACCTGTTGCAGCTTCTGTTCGTTCAGGACGATCTGCATGCGGCTCCTCAGGGAGACTTGGATTTGGCCTTGATGTCCGCGATGGAGCGCTCGAGCGCCTGGATCCGTTCGACGCTCAGGACCTTGCTCAACCCCGGCGGCAGCGGCGGCGGCTGGGATACCTGACCGAGCTCCACCATGCGGGCGTGGATGTAGCTCTGGTTGAGGTACTGGAGGTATTGCGCTTTCTGCGCCTCGGTCAGCGAGGCCATGGCGGCCTCCACGGGCTTGACCAGCGCCTGGAGCTCGGCGACCGCGGCCTCCGGCACGTTGCGGATGAGCGGCTTGTGCAGCAACACGTCGTAGGGGATGTGCTCGGCGTTGGCGATGTTCAACACCTCCTTGCCGATGATCTGCAGCTCGCCCCGGACCCCGTTGCCGTGCTTCAGGTAGGCGCACACCACCGTGTACCCGCTCTCCATCGTCTTGGACACGTTGACGGTCAGAGGGGGCTTGCCCGCCTGGAACGCCGCCGCCTGCAACGCCTCCAGGTGCTCGGGGGTGAAGTAGGGTTTGCCCCCGGGCCCATGGAGGTTGTTGATCGAGGTGACCTCCAGCTCCCCCGTGCGGATGGCCTCCGCCATCCGGCTCACCACCCGGCTGATCGCCGCCGGGGAGGTGTCCGACAGGATGAGCCGGGTGCCAATGGCATCCCAGAGGTTGGCGATGGCCCCCTCGACGGTGTTGACCTTGGCCCCGAACTGCTTGACGGCGCGCTGCAACCGGTTGGCCGCGGAGACAGCGTCCTTCGCGCGCGCCTGCACCGCCCCCATGTCCTTGAACACCCGGGCAATCAGGTTGCGAGCGGGCTCCAGCTCCTTCGCGTAGCGGGGCGCGGCCTTCTCGGCGAGCTGCTGGATGTAGCGCTCTTGCACCATGCCGGCCGTCTGACGCGGGCCGGGCAGGGGGGACTTGCCTTCGGAGTAACGGGTCGTGCGTTCCTTGAGCCACGACGCAAGACGCGTCGAACCGAAGGCCTTCTCCACCGCGGTGCCCTTGAGCGCCCGGAGCGCGACGGCGGCCCCCTTGGCCGTGGCCCACAGCGCCAGCACCTCGACCAGCACGCCCGCGAGCACCCCGATGACCTCGGCCAGCTCGCGCGCTGCTTCGTCCAGCCGGTGCGCGTCCCCGCGCGCGTCCCACACCTTGCCGAAGAACTTCCCGAACGCCGAACCGATCTTCTTGAGCGAGTCGAAGATCCACTTGGCCAGGAAGGCCAGGCCCATCCATTCCAGCAGCGCGAGTCCGACCTCGAACCCCGCGGCGGCCCCCGGAGCGGCGCCCGCACCGCCCGCGAGCGCACCCAGCGCGGCGCCCACCGCCGTGCAGATGGCGAGGAAGAGGATGGCCCCCACGGCCATCTCGAGCAGCGCGATGAGGACGGTGCGCAGGGCCTGCTCGACATGCTTCGCGACCGCCTCGGGGATGTACTGGAGCGACAGCTTGATGGCCTCCCAGATGTCGCTCAGCAGCTGCTCCACCCGCCGCAGGCCGGAGGCAATCGCATCCACCGCGTTGAAGCTGTACGAGCCCGAGTTGACCGAGCCGCGCAGCCCCTTCGCGAACTCCTTGCTGGGAATCCAGATGAACGTGTCGGCCTTGAACGCGAGGGACTTCCAGCCCGCGGTGGTGTCGGGGATGGGCCGCCGGTTGGCGTGGGCGAGCACGGCCACGAAGAAGCGCAGGTCGGAGCCCCACTGGTGCGCGATGTCGCCGTAGTAGGTCTCGGCGATGGCGATGGCCGTTCCCTCCAAGCCCTGGGCGACCCGGTGGAGCCGGGCGTTCGGTTCGGGCATGGGGTGGCGCGGCGCGGACCAGACGTAGTCCGCGGAGACGAAGCCCACGTGCCCGTCCCGCGTGCTCACCGACAGCCATCCGCCGGGCATCTGCGCGATGACCTGCAACGGGGTGTTGAACTTCAGGCCCAGGAGCGCGTTGTTGCCCTGCTCGGGACTGGAGCGCAGCTGGAGCAGGGGCGTCTTGTTCCACATGACGATCCCCACCCCATGCGCGGGCGGGCCGTCTCCGCCCATGGGAAGCACGGGGGCGGGCCGGGAGATCGCCATGGAAGAAGCGCGCGTCAGCCCCACGAGCTTCCCCGTCCTGAAGGCTTCGGACAGCCGCTGCTTCATCAAGGCATCCAGCTGCGACGCCGGGGTGCCCGCGGGGGGAGCGGAGGCGCAGGCGGCGTACATCTCCCGCAGGGCCTGCCGGTGGGTGCGCATCCAGCCGTCGAGCGACAGCTGCATCACGGTGGGCGCGACGCGGTGGCTCGTGTCCTTCGCCGCCGGGTCGTTCCACAGGACGACGACATAGGAGGCCCCGCCGCCGGAAAGCACCCACTGTTTCGACATGGCTTCCCTTCAGGAAACGGAGGCGAGGGATGCTAGCCAGTCAGCGCCCCTTCATCCAGGACCCCCCATGACCCACCCGAACGCATCCCCCGGATTCGACCCGCAGCTGGCCGCGCTCCTGCCCGCGCTGGAGGGGTATGTGCCGGTGAAGATGACGCTGGAGCAGCTCGAGCACTTCCGTGCGTTGAGCCGCGTGACCCGCGAGGACCTGATTGGCGACGCGAAGGTCCGCTGCGTCGACTACAGCATCCCCGGGTATCAGGGCGCGGAGATCACGGTCTCGGTCATCGCCCGGGAGGGCCACTCGGCTCCGGGCCCCGCGGTCTATTTCATCCATGGCGGCGGGATGGTGATGGGGACCCGGTTCGCGGGGGCGAAGCCGCTCGTGGATTGGGCGCTCCGGCACAACGCGGTCTGCGTGACGGTCGAATACCGGCTGGCGCCCGAGCATCCCGCGCCCACCTTGGTGGAGGACTGCTACGCCGGGCTGGTGTGGATGGCGGCGAACGCCGGACGGCTGCGGTTTGATCCGGAGCAGCTCGTCATCTTCGGCGGGAGCGGCGGCGGCGGGCTCGCGGCGGGAACCACGCTCCTGGCGCGGGACCGGAACGGCCCTCGGCTGTTGGGACAGCTGCTGCAGTGCCCGATGCTGGACGACCGCAATGAGACGGAATCCGCCCATCGGTATGACGGCGTTGGCGTCTGGGATCGCACCAGCAACCTGACGGCCTGGCGGGCGGTGCTGGGCGACCGCTGTGGGGGCCCGGACGTGTCTGCCTATTCCGCGCCCGCGCGCGCAACGGATCTTCGCGGGCTGCCACCGACGTTCATCGACGTCGCGGCAGGGGAGACGTTCCGGGATGAAGCCGTCGCCTATGCGCGCGGAATCCTGGCGGCGGGCGGTGAGTGCGAGCTGCACGTCTGGGGCGGAGCCTTCCATGGCTTCTATGACATCGCCCCGCAGTCCGACGTCGCCCGGGCCTGCATCGCGACGCGTGACGCATGGCTGGGACGGATGTTCGCCCGAGGAGCCGCGGGCAAGGGCACAATGCCTGTCCCATGATTGTCCAAGCCCCCGCGCGCCTGCGTCCCGCCCGTCTCGATGAGATCGAGCGCGTGCGCGAAATCGAGCGCCTCTCCGCGCGCCGATTCCTGGGCACGGACCTCGCGGCGCTGGTGGAGGACGAGCCCACCGACGCCGCCACCCTCGCGGCCCGCATCGCCACGGGCGGGCTGACCGTCGCGGAAGGGGAGGGTGGGAGTCCGGTGGCCTTCCTGATGTCGCGCCCCGTGGAGGGGTGCGGCTACATCGAGCAATTGGATGTCTTGCCGGACCACGCGGGCCGTCGGCTGGGGGCCGCGTTGATCGCGGCCCTCGAGCCCGCATGGCCCGCCCTGTTGCTCTCCACGTTTCGCGACGTCCCGTGGAACGCGCCCTATTACGCGCGGCTGGGCTTCCGGGTGGTCGAGACGCTGACGCCGGCCCTGGAGGCCATCCGGGCCGAGCATCTCGCCCGGGGGCTCGACGAGAGCCGGCGGGTGTTCATGCGCAAGGACCGGAGGCCCTGATCAAGGCTGCGCCACGCCTGTCTCGTAGGCCTTGCGGACGGTCTGGGCACAGGCGCGTGACTTCTCACCCTCCTCGTTGCCGATCTGCCGGTTGCGGGCCAGGACCATGTACCGGGTCCTGGCCGCGTTCACCCACGGGTAGAAGCCGAAGGCCCCGGCCGACGAGTGGCCCGTCACGGTCCAGGTGCCGTTGACGTTCTCGCCCTCAATCCAGTGCCCGAGCCCGTAGTAGGCCTCGCCCGCGGTCCACGGCGTGAAGGACACGTTGGCGCCTCCCGGCCAGGCGGGGACGGAGTCCACGGTCAGCTTGGAGGACAGCGCGTACTGGTTGTTGAGCAGCTTCAGCAGGAAGACGCGGTACTGCGCCGCGCTGCCCGAAAAGCCTCCCGCCACGGCGACGTCGCTGTCGGACTCCGGGAACGTGGTGCCCAGCAAGGGATTGAGCCAATCCATGACGCTCGCGAGGCCCGTGCCCCTCCTCGCGCCGATGTCGTCCAGGGCGAGCTTCTGCATGTGTCCGCCGTTGTAGAAGTAACGGCCGTTCTGGAGCGGGCGGTAGGAGACGTCCTTGTAGGCGGCCCCGTAGCACGCGGAGACGGTCGTCCCGGCGGCGTCACACAGGGTGCTGTTCTCGTCGATGTAGCCGCTGGTGAAGTTGAGCCGCTTCTTCTCGTCCGGGGTGAGGTTCGCGTACCCCTTGGACTGCACGTAGGCGCCCACGTACAGCCACTTGCTCGCGGACGCGATGGGCATCACCGTCGTGGCCGTCACGCCGCTGCCTTTCGACAGGCCGTGGAGCGGTCCGGATGCATTGCCAATCTCCCAGTAGAAGTTCCCCAGGGGCTTGCAGCTCGCCGCGCTCTGGGCCGTGTCCAGCGCGGCCTGTTCGTACACGGTGAGGGCCGCACGGGACGTCTCCCAGGCCACGCCTTCACCTGGGTCGAGGGCGTCCTCTGGACTCCCACAGCCAACACTGCCCAGGGCCCACATCGAGCAGGCCCAGATGAACCGCGTCGTTCCGCATCGCTTCATGGGGTGATTCCTCCAGGAAAGCCCCCATGAACCCGGGCCGCATGCAGAAGTTGCGCGGGAAGGTTCCCTGAACGCGTGATCTGCACGGACGCCCGGCCTGCTCGCCATCCTGAAGCCTCCCCTGGGCTTGTCCCAGGGGCTTCCCTCCGGATACCTTGGAAACCCGCTGAGCCGGACTATCAAGAGAAGCAGGCTTCCGGCTCCATGCGTCCCCCCAACCCTGATTGCGCTGAGGTCTCCATGTCCGACATCCGCCGTGTCATTCCCCTGCTGGCCCTCGTCTTCGCCTTCGCTCCCGCCGCGAGCTGGGCCTACAAGGTCGAGTGCCAGAACGACTTCCTGGTCTACGTCTGCGGCAATGGCACGGTCATCACCTGTCTGTTCGACATGGATCATCAGACCGACTGTGATGATGACCCGGCCATCGGGACCATTGCCTGCGCTGGGAATGGGGGCTTCGTGCGCTTTGACCGTTCCCCTGGCACCCGGACGGTCGCTGAGTACGTGGGGACGCTGGATCTGGCGGAGCTCCAGTGCCTGGACTGCGACAACGGTGAAAATCCCATCCCCGTCGTGACTGGCAACTGGACGGGCGTGTGTATGGACAACACGGCGGCCTCCTGCAACGAGCTGAATGAGACCTGCTTCATGCAGTCCCTGCAGTTCCAGGCGCTGTGTGCGCCCCGGGGTGGAGTGAAGGCGTCGTTCTGGCACCTCGACTTCCCGTACTTCACGCAGGGCGGGTAGCGCACCCGGGAGTCCGCCCCCGGGTGGTACGCTGCATTTGCTTCAGCTCACTCGGGGGACGCACCATGGCGGAAACCGGACTCGTCGCGAAGCTCTCCATCCGGCTGCGTGGCTTCGTGTTGCCAGACAGTGCCTCGCAGTTCGAGGGCTACGTCGAGCCCGGCACCTACTTCGTGCTCGAGTACAAGAAGGGCCACCCGAAGACGGGTTCTGACTACGCACGGTTGGAGGTGCCGACGCTGGGCGCGCTGGACACGTGGATCTGCACGCGCTGGAGGTCGCAGTCCTACGCCGCGGTCCTCCCCGAGGTGAAGCCCCCACCCGTCAAGCGGCGGACGTTCGACGACGAGCCCCTCGCCGTGTCCGAGCAGGTGCTCATCGGGCTGCTGAAGGACTTCACCGCGTATCGCTACGATCTGGACCGGGCCTATTACCCGTGGACGCTCCCCGGCATCCACGTCCCGCTGGCGCCTCCGCAGCGGAACAACTGCTGCACCTTCGTGGAGGCGCTGACCGTGAAGGCCTTCTCCGGCGCGCACGGCGCGGAGTTCGAGTGGGACTCGCGCAGGCACCGGCAGATGATGGTCGCCTCCACGGAGGACTACTTCTCCCCGGTCACCGCCGCCATCGAGAGCGGCATGGCCATCCTCCCGCCGTCCGAGGACACGCCTCCCCACCCGTGGACGCTCATCCAGGGTTGGCGCAAGCAGTGGGACTCCGGCCACACCTTCCTCGTCGTGGACCACCACGTGGCGACGGACAAGGTGCTGTTGCTGGAGTCCAACGCCTATGAGGGACTCAACGGGGTCGGCTTCCGCAACCTCGGCAACCTGCGGGACCTCGGCGTCGACCTGCTTGGCGACAAGCCGCTCGGCGAATGGTGGCACCGGGACGACGTGTGGACCTGGCGGCGCATCCGTTCCACCTACCTGAGCCGGAAGCAGGCATGGCTGAAGGTGAAGGACCGCAAGCTGTCAGGGCTCTGAGTCCTCCAGGCCCGAGCCCGCCGCGCACTCCTGCGTCCGTACCGTGGCGCCATCCGCCTCCAGGATCCCCTCCATCTTCCAGAAGCCGTTGATCTTCTCGCCCTGGAAATGGAACACCCCGCGACCGGTGGACCCCGCCACGGGCATCCGCCAGTTCACGCGGCCAGAGGTCGCGGACCAGGTCTGACGTCCTCGGGGGACCTTCAGGTATCCGTGGGACCAGCCCCACCACGCCACGTCGATGGGCTCGCCCAGCAGCCGCCGAGCCTCCTCACACGCCGACAGCTTCGCTAGAGCGGCCCGGGGCGCGTCACTCATGCGCAGCTGCATCCGGTCATACGCCTGATAGGCCACCGCGAGGACCAGCAGCCCCAACACACCCTGGACCCCGCGCGTTGAAAGGCTGACCGGACGGGCGGAGGACATGGGCATGCGGTCAGTGTCCTTCATCCTTCCCGAAGCCAGCAACCCTGTGAGGCCCTGCCCGCGGCCGTCCAGTATGCTGGCGGGATGTCTCCGTCCTTCCTGGCGTTGTTGGTGATCGCGGTGTTCGTGGGAGCCATCGCGGGCTTCTGGTGGCGCTCCTCCAAGCGTGAGCAGCCATCGCAGCCCCCCACCGCGCTGTCTCCGCAAGAGGGGCAGGAGTATCTCGCCGACTTGATCGCGTCCGGACAGACAATCGAAGCCATCAAACTCCACCGGCAGCTTCATGGCAGCAGCCTGAAGGAAGCGAAGGACGCCGTGGAAGCGATGCGCGACGGCCGGGCACCCATGGAGCCTCCCGCACGCCGTGCGGTGCTCGCTCCAGAAGCGAACGACGCCATCGAGCGCGCCATTCGGGACAACCAGCTCATCCAGGCCATCAAGCTCTACCGCGAGCATCACGGCGGGGGCCTGAAGGAGGCCAAGGACGCGGTGGAGGCGATGCGCGACGACCTGCTCCGGCGCCGGGGATGAACGGTCTGGCTCACGGAGACGGCGGCGCGTAGGCCTTCAGCGGGACCGGCTGCGCGGCCTGCGGCGGGGCCTCCGCCGGTGACTCGGGGTCCCGCAGGTTCATGCCCACCGACAGCATGGCGAAGAGCACGATCACCGCGGCCCACAGCACGAACTCCACGGCGCTCGTGCCCTTGCCCGCGGGCTGGTTGTGCTTCGGGTTCCCCGGCAAGTAGTCAATGTCGATGGGGGCGCCGGGCGTCAGGTGGGCCCAGGACTCGCGGTGCTGCTGGTACTTGTTCGTCAGCGGTGTGCCGTCTGGCAGCTCGAAGCGGTAGTGCAGCACCGCGGGGCTGTCGGAGTCCGCCGGGTCGATGCGCAACACCGTGCCCTGGACCCGCATGCCCTCCTGGCGCAGGCGCTGGGTGCGGTCGTACCGCCGCCAGATGAACACCAGCATCGCGAAGGGGACGCCCACGGAGAACAACAGGTAGGTCAGGTTCATGGAGGCCTCGGTTCGCCTTTGCTTCCAGGGGGACGGAAGCCCCCGTGAAAGTGACATCCCGGTGACGTCAGCCCAGCTTGATCCAGCTGACCACGACCTTGTTCATCTTGGAGTACTTGTCCTTGAGCAGGTTGGCGACGTCGGCTTCGAGCGTGTTGAGGTTTCCGTCGCCGGTGAAGACGCCGTAGTTGGGGTCGAAGAAGGCGTAGCGGCCATTGCCATCCGCCCAGGCGGCCACCGAGTGCGCGCCGGAGCCGTAGAAGCCGATCTCGAACAGGCCGGGCGTCCCCGTGGCCAGCGCGGCGACGAAGTCCCCCACGGACTTGCCGGCCGCCGGCCAGCTCAGCGAGTTGCTCAAGAGTCCCTTGGACGTCACCGTCAGGTTCGCCACCTCGGCCATCTGGACGGTCATGCTGAACATCTTGCGCAGCGTCTGCTCGGACGCAGTGCCGATCTCGCCCTGGACGCGATCGCTCTCTTCCTCCGACGCGAACATGTTCTTGAGCTGCCGCTGCTGGCCGGACTGGATGGCGACCTGGTCCTGCCGCCGCGTCCGCGCCATCCGCAGGGCCTCGTGCTGCGCGATGCGCTCCCGGACCGAGCCGGGCGCCTGCGAGGTCAAGCCCTGCTCGAAGCCTTCGATCAGGGTGTCGTAGGTGCTGATCGCCGTCTCGGTGTTGGACAGCTCGTCCTCGATGAGCTTCTTGATCTTCGCGGCGTTCTTGCCCTGGAGCTCGAAGTCGTTCCACAGCTGGAGGAACCTACCCGGGTCCTTGAGCTCCAGGATGGCGTCGGCATCACTGGTGCCGGCCTCCTTGAGCTCCAGCCACTGCAGCGCCAGGATGAAACAGATGCCCCGGAACCGGTACTTCTGGGCGATGTCGGCGTACTTGGACCAGAAGGCCGTCTTCGTCTGGCTGAACACGACCTGGGGGCTGCGCATGAAGGGACTCCATCCGGGATGCGGGGCGGCGCGCCCGGGACGATACCAGACGCGGCCGCCAGGAGACCTTCAGGGGGCGCGGCCCGGGGTTAGCTTCCACAGGCGGCCGTTCGAATCATCCGTGAGCAGGTAAAGCGCGCCGTCGGGCCCCTGGACCACCTCGCGGATCCGCGCGTTGCGCTCCGTGAGCAGGCGCTCCTCGCCGACCACGCGGTCGTCCTTCAGGACCAGCCGCACCAGCGCCTGGCTGGACAGGCCGCCGATGAAGAAGTTCCCCTTCCACTCCGGGAAGAGCGTCCCCGAGTAGATGGTGAGCCCCGAGGGCGAGATGACCGGATCCCAATAATAGACAGGCTGCTCCATGCCGGCGGCCTGCGTCGTCTTGTGGATGGGCTCGCCCGAGTACTCCTCGCCATAGCCAATCGTGGGCCAGCCGTAGTCCTTGCCGGACTCGGGGCGGTTGAGCTCATCGCCGCCGCGCGGTCCCATCTCCACGACCCAGAGCCGCTGCTGGGCGTCCAGCGCCGCGGAGAGGACGTTGCGGTGTCCGGAGGACCAGATTTCGGGCCGGGCGTCCTTCCTGCCCACGAAGGGATTGTCCTGGGGGATGGAGCCATCCGGGAGGATGCGGACCACCTTCCCGAAGTCGCTCTTGAGGTCCTGCGCCTGGACGCGGCCCGGGAGGATGGAGCGCTCGCCGAGCGTGACGAAGAGCTTGCCGTCCGGCGTGAAGACAAGCCGTCCGCCCGCGTGCAGCGTGGACTCGAGCGTGGGCTGCATGCGGAAGATGACCTGGAGGCCCTCGATGCGCGGCTTCGGGCCGTCCACCAACCGTGCGCGCGCCACCGCGAGCCCGTTGCCGCCCTCGCGCGGCTCGTAATAGGTCCAGTAGATGAGCCCGCTCTTCGCGTAGTCGGGCCCCACCTCCACGTCGAGCAGCCCGCCCTGGCCCCGGCCGTCGACCTTGGGGAGGCCCGCCACCGGGGGCGACTTCTTGCCCGCGGCGGTGACGATGTAGAGCGAGCCCGTGGGCTTCTCCGTGACGAGGAAGCGGCCATCCGGCAGGAAGGCGAGGGCCCACGGCTTGTTGAAGCCCGAGGCGACCTCCGTCACGACGATGGGCGTGCGCGTCTTCACCGCAGGGGCGCGCGTCTGCTGCGGGAACGCGGGCTTGAACTCCGGGACGTTGGGAGGCGCGGTCTCCACGGGCGCGCCCGTGGGGATGTCGCCTTGCCGCGGCACGGACTGCTGACTGTCACCCCCGCGTCCCGGGGCGAGGTTGCCCTCCTGGCGGGTGGGCGGCCTGGGGGTCTGGGCCTCTGCTTCGGGAGCGGCGCTGAGCAGGAGGGAGGCGAGGAGCGGGGTCACGAGTCCATGGCGCATGGCGTGACTCTCCGTCGAGGCGGGCTGGACGTCACCCGTCGGCGGGCATGCATCAGTCCGCTCGGTTGCCTGGGTGAACAGTCGCGGCGCCGCCCACCGTGAAGTCGATGACCCGTTCCCACATCGCCTGGAACTGCGGCGCCTGGAAGTCGGAGCCTGACTTCAGCCAGCTGATGTAGTCCGGGGGCTGGTCGAAGTGGCCCATCACGTCCATGTGGTCCGCTTTCGCGACGTGGAGGACCTGTCCCCAGACCTGTGAGCGGCTGGGGACGATGCCGTCGCTCCGGGCCTCGAAGCTCCTGCCAAGGACATCCTGGAGGGCCTGGGTCTGGGCCGCCGTGCGCTCGGGAACCTGGAGCTCCCGGGACAGGGGCGCGCTCTTCTCATACAGGGCGGCGAAGATGCCGTGGAGGAGCGCGTCCTGGCTGAGCAGCAGGCGGAGGGTCAGCGTGGGCGGCGGCGCGCCCGTGACGACGCAGCCGTAGCGCACACCCTCCCGGTCCTCCGTGTTCGCGTTGAAGGCCCGCATGCTGGACGGCGCGAGGTCTTGAATCAGCGCCTGGTTCTCGCCCACCTGGCTGAAGAACCGGATGAGGTCCTCGCGCTCGTTCTCGGAGAGGTCCACCGTCAGCCGGACGATCTGATTGAAGAGGTTGGGCGGGAGCTTCGCCTGTTCGCTCCTCAGGACGAGCCAGTAGCACGCCTGGAGCGCGGCGGTCCGCAGGGGCATGGCCTTGCGGTGCAGGGTGAGGAAGGTGAAGAGCCACAGGTAGCGCAGCAGCGTCTTCCCCACGCTGCCCTGATGGAAGTAGCTGGCCAGCGGGGTGCCATGGTGTGGGGTGGCGATGCTCACGACCGAGCGCACACGCTTCACGAAGGCCGGAGCCTCCTGGGCCAGGCGCGGTGAGACGACACTGCGTGCATCCAGCCCGCCCGTGGAGTGCCCCACGAGGTGGAGCTGCGCGTCGTCCTCGTTCGCGGTCCGTGCCATCTCCCGGAACACGTCCAGGGCACGCACCTCCAGCCCGGAGGTGGGGGCGGACGCCACGGCATGCACCTGTGCATCAATGCCGCGCTCCTTGAAGCGCTGCTCGAGCAAACGGGGGACGTTCTGGAAGTAGGCGATGCGCTCCGTTTCCTTGTCACCCATCTGCGTAAAGCCAAAGAAGCCGGGGACCAGATAGACGCGGTGCCGGTTTGCCATGGGCACAAGCCTAACGTGAGAACACTCCTCGACGCTGCGGGCCCGGTCTCAACGTGAAGTCCCGAACCCTTGCCTCGGACAAGTATGCTGCCCCATGGGTTTTCATGGGGCGTTGCCCCCAGAGGAGCGCGTGTCATGCATTGGCGGAAGTCCATTCTCACGCTGATAACAGCGGGTCTCCTGGTCGCCTGCCAGGGCAGTAGCAGTGGAGACGATGCAGGGCCCCCGCCTCCGCCGCCGGTGGATGGCGGGGTGGATGCGGGCATGGAGGATGGCGGGGTGGACGCCGGGATGGATGCTGGGACGGATGCGGGCGCTGCCTACACCGCGACCGTTGACGTCGCCGCGACTCGGACCGACAGCCGCCTGGCCTGCTTCAGGGGCAACGGCGAACCCGAGTGCAATCTTCGCCTCTACCAGGTCATGGTCGAGGCCTTCGTCGATGCCGACAGCACCGCGGATTCCAACACCGGCTACGGCACCAGCCATCACAAGGGGGACTTGCAGGGCGTCATCAACAGCCTCGGCGCCGTCCAGTCCACGGGCGTCAACGCCCTCTGGCTGACCCCCATCTTCCACAGCGTGCCCGTGACGGGCCAGGACGACTGGGCCAGCCGCCTCGATGCCACGGGCTACTTCGCCTCGGACTACTTCAACGTCGACCCGAAGTTCGGCACCAACGCCCGGCTCAAGGAGCTGGTGGATGCCGCCCATGCCCGGGGGATGTATGTCTTCCTGGATGGCGTGTTCGGCCACTTCAAGGTCAATGCCAGTGATTACGCCTCGCCGCTGGGCCGCACGCTCTCCACCACGGGGGAGCAGGGTGGCACCGGACGGCGGGCGGTCTATCCGGACGACCTCGACTTCTTCAAGGAGGTCGCCACCCACTGGGTGACCGAATACAGGATCGACGGATGGCGTCTGGATCAGGCCGCCCAGGTTCCGGTGCAGTACTGGGACGACCTGCGGACCGCCGTCGCGGGTGCCGCGGCGAACGTGAGCTACACGAACGCGGCCGGTCAGAGCGTCCATCCGCTGGGCTACATGGTGGCGGAGATCTGGAGCGGGCCGGCGGACATCGCCAGCAACGGCTATGGCACCACCGCGAGCCCCGCGCTGCGGTCCGCGTTCGACTTCCCCATGCGCTACAGCCTGGTGCAGACCCTGGCGGTCGAGGAGTCCGGCACGGGCAACCGCGGCGCGAGCAACCTCCAGGCCGGGTATCAGAACCAGCTGGCGTATCCGGCCCACGCCATGCCGAACCTGATGCTGACCAACCACGACCTGGTTCGCTTCGGCGACCTCCTCCAGCGAGGAGCCCTGGCGGAGCCCGGGGACAGCGCCTGGTGGGCGCGGCACAAGGCCGCCTTCAGCGTCATGGCCGAGTACAGCGGCCCCATCACCCTCTACTACGGGGATGAGATTGGGCAGGAGCTGCCGGGCTTCGCGGCGAAGGAGGACAACGCGACCTGTGCCCTCAGGGGCGTCTGCGACGACCATGTCTCCCGGACCTCCGCCATCGTGGAGGGAATCCCGACCACGGTCGGGGCACCCGCCACGGTGCTCTCGCCCGCGCAGGCGGACCTGAAGCACTACGTCGCTTCCCTGATGGCGCTGCGCGACGCCCATCCGGCGCTGGCGAATGGCAGCCGGACGCACATCTACGCGGACGACAACGTCTTCATCGATCGCAAGGACAAGGGCACCGACAACGTCCTGTATGTGTTGAACGCGAAGGCGACGCCCGCGGTCATCACCGTGGCGGGGACGGCCATTGGCAGCGGGGGAACCCTCGTCGGGCTGCTGGGCGGCGCCGATGCGGCCCTGTCTGACGGGCGCCACGAGATTGCGCTGAAGCCGTTCGAGGCCCGGTTCTTCGACATCGCCTCGCCGACGGCCGAGGGGCCGCAGACAGGCCCCGGAGGCGGGCTCTCCGGTCAGGGGCCGCTGGCCCGTTGCGACGCTCCGACGGTCGATGGGGCTGGCCCGCTCGGCAAGGAGCTCTTCATCCGGGGCAGCTATGTCGGTGGGGACAACTTCGGTGCGACGCCCGCCAGCCGCCGGTTCGCCTACAAGGGCGACAACATCTACCAGGTGGTGGTCAACGAGCCGGACGTCACCGCCTATACCTTCAAGTTCGCCAGCGCGGACTGGTCGAAGGAGCTCGCGGTGTCGGGCGGGGCTCCGGTGGTGATTGCCTCGGAGCAGCCCATGTCGCTCGCCGCGGGTCCTGGCAAGGAGTCCTCCCTCGCCATTCCGGAGGCCGGCAACTACGTGTTCAGCTTCCGCATCAATGCCACCAACGACGGCGGCGAGCTGATGGTGAGCAAGTGCCCCTGACGCCCTGACACGCTGAGCGGCTCGGGGCCGCTGACGCACGTGTCAGCGGCCCGCCTGCGCGGGGACTGTATTCCCAGGCTCAAGGCAGCGGCCAGGCAGGCTCAACCCCGCCTTGCGCTCCTCCTGACCGCTCTTCATCTTCGGTGGAGCGGAGGCGACACGTGCTGCAAGAAACCAGGACAACACCCCTGCAGGACATGGGGCGTGGGCTGTTGGGTTCCTTCATGGTCGGGGCCGGCACGGGGCATCTCAGCTTCGCGCGAGGGCCCTTCCAGGCGCAGGTGCCGGACTGGGTCCCGATGGACAAGGACACCGTGGTCCTGCTCTCCGGTGTGGTGGAGATAGGACTGGGGCTGACGCTGCTCTTCAACAAGCGGCACCGGGCCCTCGTCGGGCTGGGCCTGGCGGCCTTCTTCGTGGCGGTCTTTCCCGGCAACCTGCATCAATACGACAAGCACCTCTCCGCGTTCGGCCTGGATACGGACACCAAGCGATTGGTGCGCCTGTTCTTCCAGCCCGTGCTGATGGGCTGGGCGCTGTGGTCCACTGGTGCCTGGAAGGCGCGGCGGTAGGGGAGAGGCAACGTGCCCCGAGGCTACGGCTTCGGAGCGATGGAGACCCTCACGCCCTCGCTCCACGTCTTGTGCTCGTCCGCGTAGTGGGCAGTCGCTGGCCCGTGCGGTTGGCCACCACCACTCGTGAGGGCATGTGCGCAATTACGACGATGCGGCTGGAGTTGTCATGCGCCAATGCAAGCAGGAATTCCCAGCCCCATGGTGGCACCGACGCAAGCGGGGTGTCCGCCGCCCCCGAAACACTGTCGGGATGCGCCCTGCGCGGACCACGACGACAACCCTCGATGCACTCCGCCACAGTGGGCCGGACACGGAGGTGGGCTTGGCCGTTCCGGGAGCGATCGCATACAGGCTTCCCGTCCCATCCTGGAGAGGCTGCCCATACCGGAGGACGACGTCGATGACCTGGAGGCTGATGCTTCTCTCGGCGGAACGGTGAAGTGCATGGTGGGTCATCTGGAACGAACCCACCTGCACCAGAGGTTGACGCGACATGGGAAGCTCCCTTGAAAACCGGCCGGCCTTCGCCGGTACGGTCCAAGGGAGCGACCCTCAGCTTTGTTTCCCGGGCCGCGGGAATGGGACCCGGAGCGTGCGCCTCATCGCCAGTCGGTGAGCATCCGTCGCGACCTCCTGGAGTCGCTCCGCGAGCCATTCGAGGCCAGCCTCCGCCGGAGGCGTTGGAAGCGGTTTCTCCCCATCGAAGAGGACAAACAGGTTCACCTCCAGCTCCCCAGGCCCGAAGTCGAGCCCGGAGAGGTTCAACTCCTCCCCCGCTTCAAAGCGACGCGCCTCCAGAGGCATGGCCTGGAGTGTCCCCTGGAAGTCCACCACATAGACCGCGATGTGGCTGGCCTGCCCCAGTCGCACCACCACGTCGACGGTCTTCGATGGATCCACGGAGAGGGAGAGTTCCGGCTCGGAGGCCGACGTGCGTCCCCCCAGCGGGGCGAAGGCCGCCGGCCTCTCACTCAGGGACTGGCTGATGCGCATTCCGTGCGTCGAGAACTCGTGGCGCAGCTTTGACCAGGACCACTCGACCCGGG
Organism: Corallococcus aberystwythensis; assembly: GCF_003612165.1. Classification (GTDB taxonomy): domain Bacteria; phylum Myxococcota; class Myxococcia; order Myxococcales; family Myxococcaceae; genus Corallococcus; species Corallococcus aberystwythensis. Next base: position 40,217 of record NZ_RAWK01000019.1, read on the forward strand.
CGCGCATCGGCTGGGAAGCCCATGAGGCCAGGAGTGCTTCCTGACGTTGGCGCTCGGCCAGGAGCCCTTCGTAGACACGGAGGACCTCCTCGTCCGCGTGGACCACCAGCCAGCGGCGCACCGCTTCGCGTTCCTCTCCCGACAGCTCTCCGTGGACGTAGGCCCTCAGGGTGTCGATATCCGGCGAGCTCCAGTTCATGGTCACTCCTGCTCCTCACGCGCCTGGGCGCCCACCCAATCCGCCAGGTCCTGTTCCAGCTGCTTGCGGTATGCGGTCGGCAACAGTCGGGCCACTGCTTTCTTCAAGGCCGCCTCGAAGACCTGAGTCCACAAGGCCTCCAGGGGCGACTCGCGCTCCACCGACTCCGCTGGTCTGGAACTCAGGCGCAGGACCTCCCGGAAGCCCCAGAGCGCCTCGTCGGTGACGGGACGCGCGGGCAATGCCGGCGCCTCGCGCGGGTCCCGGACAGGCCCCAGGAAGACGTGGTGCGCGGGGGCAAGCTTCGCATTCCGCGGCAGCAGCGCCTCCAGGTTGAACCGGAGCGCCGCGGCCGCACCCTTACGGCTCCGCGCGGTGCGCTCCTTCGACGCGTCGCCCGGAACAGAGGTCTTCGCCAGGAGGATGCTCTTGTCGACCTCCTGGAAGCGCGCATCTCCCATCCCTACCTCGAGGAGCAACCGGGCCAGGGGACGCCGCGCGATGCAGGTGGCCCACAACCAGTCCGCCTCGATGTCCGGCAGCCCTGTCCCTTCCGAGATGCGCCCGAGGATGCGCGCCCACCCGTCGATGAGGGCCAACAGCTGCTTCATCCGACGATTGCGGTCCAGACGGTCCACCAGCGCGTCCTCTGGCGAGTGGCCCGCCGCGCCAGGGTGCTCCTCGTCCAGCGACGTGAAGTTCGAAGCACGCTGCTGGGCGGCCATCGCGCGACGGCCCACCCACCACCCATACCAGCCTGAAAGGTTCGTCCAGGCCGGGGCGAAGTCGAGCCGGGGACGGGTCCGGAGTGCCTTGAGAATCTGCTCGGCGATCCACTGCCCCGCCTGGGCGTTGTTCCGACCTCCCGCGCGGGCCTCCGCGGCCCGCAGCCAGGCTTCGCCGTCCGTGAGCGCCGCCGCGTAGGCGTCGCGCCAGTACGCCCAGAGGACGGGCTCCCACGTGGCCAGGAAGGCCTCGCGTCCCTCGAGCGAAAAGTCGTCCAACTCCGGCAGCCCAGAAGTCATCCGCGCCAATCCTCCAATGTCCGGAGGATGAGCCGCCAACCCGCCCAGCACATGGGACTCCGGAAGAACCGGAGGTGGTCGGCGACAAGGGCCTCGGCCTGGGCCTCGGGGTCCTCGCGCAGGCTCACCGCGAGCCGCTCCGGACGCGGGGCCGAGAAGCTCACGAGTCGCTCCCTCGCGCCTTCCAGGTGCGGCAGCGCGCGAGGCCCGGGACCCTCGCGGCCCAGGTACCACCGTGCCCGGAGTTCGCGCAGGGCCCGTTCCACGGCCTCCTCCAGCAGCCCGCGGAGCTCCAGGTCGCGCACCTCCGCGGAGCGGCCTGCCAGCTCCCGCAGCGAAACGACGACCCGGTCGACCACGGCACGCTCCAGTTGTCCGCCCCGTTGGAACAGCGTCTGGCATTCGCGGCGCGCGTGCTCCAGCGCCTGCGCCTCACCGAGCCCGTCGTCCACGAACAGCGCGAAGCGCTCCATGAGCAGGGCGCTCGGCAGGGCGGGCACATGCCAGCGCGAGGCCACCACGCGGCTGGCGCCGGCCAGCAGCAGGGCCGCGGACACGTCCTCCGGCTCCTCTCCGGGTCCGTGCTCGGAAAGCTCACGGCCGTGCGAGGAACCCTGGCACGCCCACAACTCCACGCATTCGACGCCCGCCAGAGGCAGGCGCCGTAAATCCCTTGAGCGCAGATTGACCCAGTCGTCCCGGTGCTCCGCGTCCACCAGGGTGAGCCGATCCACGTCCGGGTTGAGGCGGTCGTGGTGGCCGTGAAGGAAGAGCCGGACGCGGCGGGCGGTCTTGAGTTCGTGGTACAGGCGCCGGGCTTCCCTGGCCTCCTTGCCAGACAGGGGCGGGCGCCCGCAGCAATGGTCGGCCAGCGTCAGTTGAATTGCGCGCGCGACCTCCATCTGCTCGTGCGACAGACCCTCCCCATGCAACTGGACCACTCCTTCGCGAGCGGGAGTGTCGGTTCGATGATGCCGTGGAAGCGGCGCCAGGGTGTGGAGGTGGCCCATCCGGAAGCGCTCGCCCAGGCGAGGTCCCCCTGGGGAGATGCGCAGGTCCTCCCACGGCAGGAAGACCTGCTGATGGCCCCGGTGGAGGATGAGCAACCCGGTGATGCCCTGGCAATCCAGCACCTCCGCGAGCCGCCGCGCCCAGGATTCATATCCGGAGCACAGGCGTGCGAAGACCTGCTCCAGTTCCTGCCAGCTTTGTTGACTCCGCTCGGTCAGGTCCTTGCCCAGCGCCGGCTGGAACTCCAGGAGCGCGGCGCCCCCCGGAGCGCGCTCAGGAATATCGTCGAGTGACCCGATGAACTGGCGTTGGGCGTGGCCGCCCTGGTGGAAGAAGACACTCATGGGAGTGGCAACCTCGGGGAAGAACCCTGGCACCAGGATGGCCACTTCCGGGTGCGCCGCCAGGAAGGCTTCCAGTCCCTCGGGAGTCGCCCGCGGGGCGGCCCGTCCATCCGACACGAGGCCCCGCGACGCCAGATAGCCATGACATTCGAGCAGGCGGTGACGGGCCCGGCCCACGTATTCGCCAATCTCCTCCGGCCCCTGAGGGACCTGGTGCACCAGATAGACGCCATCCTCCCTCCGCTCCCAGCGCTCTGGAGGCACCCCCGTGACCAGTGCCATGTATTCCTTTTCAGATGCCGAGGCATCGGGAGGGAGGACCGTCACGCGGGAGATCCCTTCGTTCAACATCTCGTCGAACATCGTGCGCACCGCCCAGCGTTCCCGACTGGCCTCATGAATCATCTTCAAGCGGCCCCAGCCATCGAGGTCGTCGCGGGCGCTGTACAGGTTGGCGAAGATGTTCGGGGTGTCCTCCATCATTCCAGTGGAGTCATTCCTCAGGATGGCCTCGGAGATGGAATCCACGGTGTTGGCGGTGAAGTCCATCCATTGCAGCCGCTCACCCATGCCATGCAGGAGGCTGGCGGTGCGGAAGGCAGAGGCCCCTGTCAGGTCGAGCAATGCCAGCGCGCGCGTTGGAGCAACGGCTGCCAGGTCGTTCGTGGAGAGGCGCAAGGAGAGGACGAGGCGTGCCATCCAATCCGAAAGCAGCGTCCGTTCCGATGCGGAGAGGGCCGGCCACGCGAGCTGGGTGTCGAGGACTCCCAACCGCTTTTCGACATGGGCCAGGACGTCCTCAAGGGGTGTCCCTGCCTTCAACGTCCAACCCAACATCGCGAATTCATTGTCGGCCAGGTCGAGCAACGTCTTCACGGGGAGGGCAGGCAAGGCCAGATTCCCCAGGCTCGATTGCAGTTGTTCGAGCTGAGGCCCTGTGAGCGGCAGTTGCGCCACATTGAGGATTCGCATCAGGGCAACGACGGCCTCGTAGAGGCGCACAGGGGATGCGAGGGCGTTCGGCAGCGGGCAGGGCGACGCATCCTCGGAGACCTCAAGTTGTCGCCAGAGGGAACGGGAGGCCGTGGAGAGTGCCTCCAGGAGCTTCTCAATGAAGTCCGCTCCCAGCAGGCCGCGAAGCAGATCACGCCGACGGTCCTTGATGCGCCGGGTCTCTTCACGGCTGGCCGCGGCTGCCGGGTCCTCCCGGAGGACTTCTTCCACGAAGTCCGTGAACTGCACGGACACGGCGCACGCGTGGCTCAGTGCCTCCCAGGGATGATCGGAGGCGTTGCTTCCCACGAGGAAGGCATGGGCCCTGATGCCCTGGAGCACCTCCTCGATGATGCGCTGCCGTGACAGCAAACGCTCCTCCACGGGGGGGTCGGGCCTCTCGAGGGACTCCAGTCGTAAGAGGCTCCCCCAACAGGATGCCTGGATGTGCGCCGCTTCGAGCAGTGAGAGGAACCGCAGGGAGACCGGATCGGGGAGGGGCTGGGAACGCACCCATTCCCTGCGTGCACGGCCCAGGTCGTAGGCCCGCATCTGGTATTGGAAGGGATGCTCCGCGTCGGAGTCCGACTGTGCGAGTCGTGCAAGGCATTCAAGCGCACAGACCGCCGAATGGACCGCCCTCTCCGTCTCGCCGAGTGCCGCGAGAGCCTCATGCGCTTGATTGAAGGCGTCGAACGCCTGCTCGAAGTTGTGGGCAGGGGTGTCCAATGGGCTCTCCACCAGGGCCCGGCCCAGTGCGAGCCGGGCGGCAGTGAGCAACCGTGGCAGGGAGCAGAAGGGCTCGAGGCTTCTCAGGTCTCCCGCCTGGAATATGCGGCGGGCCTTCCGCGCGGGTCGGACCGGCTGCCCATCCGGGCACGGTCCCGCCTCCTCACCGTCGTGGGTCTCCTGGAGGCGTGCCTGGATGTCCCGCACGAGCGCCTGAAGTTGCGTGAGAGCGAAACCCGTCGAGGGCTGGGCCACGAGCAAGGCGACGCAGCGGGCCTGCTCCAACCTCACGACCAGGTCCATGTGCCGGAGGTGGTCGGACACCTGCCCGAACGCCGCGCCAAGCTCCGCGAGCACCTGCGGGCGGATCCGGTAGATCCGTTCACCCAGGCGCGCGAATCGCGTCTCCAGCGCCTGTGCCTCCAACAGGAGCGCGACCAGAGCTTCCTCCGGAAGCAGTCCGGATTCACCTGTCTGCGCAAGCACCGCCGCCAGGAACAGCAGGTCGACTTGGGAACTGCTCTTGAAGAGATATCTCGGGTCGGAGTCCAGCGTGTCGCGAAGCGTTCCGAAGGCTTCGAGCAACTCCTCCTCGGTGACCGGTTCCACCTCCGCGAAGAGAAGGTCCACGGCCTGGTGGATTTCTTCTTGAACGGCGGAGATGTACCGCGCTCCCCGGATCCATTTGGCCAGTGCCGCTCGGACGGCCTCGACCCTGTTCGACCCAGGCGTCCAGAGGATCGAACTGCGACGGAGCCGCGCCTCGGCGAGGTGGTTCCGAATCAGCACTTCCACTGCCTTCTCCACGGTCTTCTCCAGTCCTGGCGTCTGACCGTGAAGGTCACCGGGCCCCCCATTTGTTTCCTGGGCCTTCTCCGCCATCCGGGCCTCCAATCTTTCTGGCCGGTTGGCGGTGCACAAGCCGGAAGCGGAGCCTGGGCAGGGCAATGGAAAACCTCAAGCAGGCGCGCCTTGGCCCTCCATTGCCTGGGTTTTTCGCGGGCCCGCTGGAGGGAGGGGCAGGGAGCGACGCGCGGCCAGGACGGATTGGCAGCACGGGGAGGCCAGAGCCTGGCCTCCCCCGTCCGTCCTGCACCCACACCGCTACAGCTTGGGTGCGATGGTGACCTTCACGCCCCCGCTCCACGTCTTGTGCTCGTCCGCGTAGTACAGGTACGCGCGGCTGGATGGGCCCGTGTACGTGCCGGGCACCGCGGCCACCAGGGACAGCGGCACGTCGATGCGCTTGTGGGGCTCCATGCCACGCCAGTACAGGACGACGTCGCGCCCGAGCACCTCGTACGCATCCACCACCTGCCGCTTCACCAGTTCCTTGAGCTGGTCATGCCGCACCTCCAGTCCGCCGGGCACTCCGAAGATGGCCACCGCCGTGGGCAGCCGCTGGCCCGTGCGGTTGGCCACCACCACCCTCGCCTCCGTGGGCTCGCCCTCGGTGAGGGCCGTCTTCGCCAGCGCCACCTCCAGCGTCACCGCCGTGTCCTTCGAGCTGTCCGGCGTCACACTGTTGTAGGTGACCTCCACCGAGTACGGCAGCTCCGCGCCCCCCTCCATCCGCAGCTCCACGCGGCGCTCGCCCGTGCCCAGGAGCGCGCTCACGTCTGGCAGCTTGAGGGCTTCCTGGGAGGAGCCGTCGAAGCGCACCGGCTCGCCCACCGCGCGGCCGTCCACGTAGACGCGCACCAGTCCCGGGGTGAGCTTCGACGCGCGCGCCTTGTCGTAGGCGATGATGGCTCGCAGCGCGAGCACCGTGCTCTGCGTCGCGCCGTAGCGGCCACCGTCGCTGGACTCCGCGAGGAACTTCATCGCGCGCTCCACGTTGCCCACGTAGGCGGGGGCGCGCATCCACGCCAGCACCGCCAGCGCGGTGGTTTCGATGTTCAGCGTCTCTCCCGAGCTGCCCACGATGGACTGCGTCGCGCCGCCCACCACGCCGTCCTGCCCCTGCGAGGCGGCGAGCCGGCCCATCAGCGTCCGGGCCTCGGCGGTGTCACCTGCGAGCGCCAGCGTGTTGGCCGCCAGGGCCACCACGTAGCTGTTGGTGCTCTTCGCCGCGGCGGCCTTCAGCGAGGCCACCTCGCGCGACAGCTCCTTCGCCTGCGAGGCCGGCTGGCCCGCGCTCTCCAGCAGCGTCCAGAGGATGTACGCGTTCGACGTGTCCGCGTCCTCCACCCACACGTGCAGCGCGCGGCGCTTGCGGTTGAAGCCACCCTGGCCGTCGCGCTGCTGGAGCAGCCACTCGCGCGTGCGCTCCATCATCGCGGTGTCCACCTCGCGCACCTGGCGCATGTCCGTGAAGTGCAGCAGGCCGAACGCGGTCAGCGCCTCATGGCCCGGGTTCTGCCCGAACCACTCGTAGCCCTTCTCGGACGTCTCGTAGCCCACCAGCCGCTGGTAGCCGCGCTCCAGCTTCTCTTTCGCGCTCGCCACCAGCTCCGGGTTCACGCCGGTGTGCGTCTGGAAGTACTGCTGCGCCATCGTCATGGGGTACGTCGTGGAGCTGGTCTGCTCGAAGCAGCCGGAGGGCTCCTGGATGAGGCGGGCCAGCGACTCCGTCATGTTGGCCAGCGGGCCCGGGTACACGGCGATGGACGTCCGCACGCTGCCGGGCACCAGGCTCTGGGGCAGCACCACCCGGTGCGCCGCGGCTGCCTTCGCGGACAAGAGCCCGCCGAAGGACACGCGGCCCGGGAAGCCCCGGGGCTTGATGGACAGCGTGCGGGTGACGACGTCCGTGTACTCGCCCGCGCTCGCCGTGAGCTTCACGTCCACCGGCCGCGCCTCCTGGCCAATCTCCAGCGAGAAGAGCTGCCGGGCCCGCGCCTGCGAGGCCAGGTCCAGCGTGGGTCCGCCGGAGACCTTCACGTCCCCCTTCAGCTCCACCTTCCCCCCCGCGTCCGAAAGCCGCGCACCCGTCCCGTTCACCAGCGCCACCGGCAGCCGCACCACGTCTCCGGACGTCACCTCGAGCGGCAGCTTGGGCTCCGCGTAGAACGGCTGCACGGACTCCAGCTCCGCCACCGCCGAGCCGAGCGCGCCGTCACCGCCCACCGCTCCCGCGAACGCCTTGAAGGTCGTCACCGAGTCGCTCATCGCGAAGGACACCCGCGCCTCGCCGGTGCGGGCATCCGTGCGCACCCCGGCGTTCCAGTAGAGCGTCTCCGCGAAGTCGACCCGGTCTCCCGCCTTGCGGTTGGGCCGCGCGGTGTGCGCGAACTCACGCAGGGAGATCAGCTGCCCCTGGATGACATGCCTTTCGTCGAAGCGCATGTCCCGCTTCGCGCGCGAAGCCTTCCGAGCCATGGGCGCCTCGTCCTCCTTGTCCGCCTGGACCACGGGGGCCGGAGCCTCCTCCAGGACTTCCTCCGCCGGGAGCATGGGAGCCGGAGCCGCCGCGGCGACCGGAGCCTGCTGCGGGATGACCGCGCCCTCGGCCTGGCCGGCGAAGGCGTCATCCTCGTCGATGACGTTCCGGTCCATCAGGGGCTGCGCCTGCCCCAGGCCCGCGACAGCGTCGCCGCGTCCGGCCTTGCTGACGGTCGACGGCCGGGGCTTGCGGACGGGCTCCTGCGGCCAGCGCACCGCGAGCACGCGCATCGCCGCGTCACCATGCCGGGCGAGGAAGCCCTGCGTGTCGGTCAGCGCGAAGCGCCGCCAGCCCTGCGTCCCCAGGAGCAGGTCCACCGCCAGCTTCGACTTCGGATTCTTCGCGTCGAGATAGAGCTGCGCATCGGCCAGCTCCTTCACCTCAGGCTCCAGTAGCACCATGACCGGGAGCTGCGGCGCCTGCTCACGCTTCTCCAGGAGCTCCAGCACCGCGTCATCCGTCACGGTGAGCATCACCAGCGCGGAGACCGGCTGGCCGCCGCGCGTCGTCCGGGCCGTGAGCCGCACCGGGCCTCCGGGCACGTAGCGCTCGCGGTCCGCCTTCAGCTCCACCGACAGCTCCTTCGAGGGCTGGCGGAACACCAGCCGCTCCGCGACGGGCCGTCCGTCGTGGTCCCACACCGTGGCGACGAGCACGCCGTCCGCCTCGCCCGGGTCCAGCGTCACCGGCCCGCCCTTCACGTCGCCCATCACCGCCGAGGCGACGCGTACCTCGCGCTGGCTCAGCGTCACCGTCGCGCGGCCGACGCCGGACAGACCCACGGCGAGCTGCACGCCCCGGCCCACGGGCACCACGTCCTCGCGCACACGGATGACGGCGCCGCTCGGCTTCACCTCCGGCAGCGGGAAGCTCTTCTGGATGCCCGACGGCGAGTCGATGCGCAGCGCGTACCGAACTCCCGCCTGCGGGGTCAGCTCGAAGCGGCCACGGCCCTCGTGCTCCGAGCGCACGCGGGCGACCACCTTGCCGCTGCCCACCTCCACGACCCGGCCCGTGAGGTCCGCGGGCTTGCGTGCGGGCGTGCGCGCCTCGAAGTAGACGCGCGAGGCGAGCCCCGCCACCAGGTCACCGCCCTCTGGATACAGGGCCAGGTCCAGCGTCTGGAGGAGGATGGGAATCGTCTTCGCCGCGGACTCCACCACGCCGCCGTCCTCGATGGTGAAGGCCAGCGTGCCTTCGCCGCGCTCCATGGCCGCGGGAAGCGGGAAGCGCACCGTGCAGCGCCCCTTCGCGTCCACCGTGCACGGCACCTGCGCGACGGTGGTGCCATCCACGAGCGCATTGGCGGTCACCTTCGCGCCCTCGGGCACGCCGCCCTCCGCGCGCTTCACGTCCAGCGTGGCGGTGACGGTGTCGCCCGGCCCGTAGCCGTCCCGGAGGAACTCAATCTGGGACTTGAGCCGGGGAGCCCGGTAGGCGCGCACGTCGAACTTCCGCTCCGCGGGGGCCGCGCCCGTCCACGGGTAGGTGACGCGCAGGGTGTACTCGCCGCCGGGCTGGCCGGCGGGGATGGGCCAGGCGTAGCCCCAGACAGCGTCCGCGGTGGACGCCGTGCTGGTGGTGACGACATCCCCCTTGGGCCCCCGCACCTCCAGCTGCGCCTGGAGTGAGCCCGCGTACGGCTTGCGGCTCAGGGCCTCCAGCACCAGGCCGCGCACCAGCACCTGCTCCCCGGGGCGGTAGAGCGGCTTGTCGGTGGTGACATGGGTCAGATAGCGGTTCGCGCCGCCCAGGGACCGGGTGGTGGCCCGGGCCGCGAAGACCCGGGGCGACAGCATCACGAGGAGGGCGGTGAGCCCCAGCGGCAGGAGGGCGCGAAGGGGAGGCAGGGCAGGGGAGTCCATGGCGTCGTTCAACGGACGAGCCCGCCAGAAGTTCTGGTCCACCCCCGGCTGGGCCCCAGCACCGGGTCAAGGCGCTGTACGTCCGCCGATCTCCGGGAAGCGTTCATAGGCCCGCAAGAGCGCGTGCAGGTGGGCGGGGTTGTCCAGTTCGAGCGGCGCGTCGGTGAGCTGCACGACCCACCCGCCCGATGCCGTGCGCCGCGCCCGTGAAAGCAGCTCGGCGTCGCGGGTCGGGTCCGGGAACCCGATGGCCTGCGCGGCAGCCGCAGACCAGTAGTTCAGCCACCCGAGGAAGTGCGGAACCTCAGGCGTGGACCTGTCCCATGGGAGCCTGCGCGACGGCAGCCCATGAGGAGGAACGTGCAGCTCACCGCCGGGATGGCGGAACTGTTGTGCCACGATCCCACCATAACCGCTCGGCGTCGCATGCCCCCATACCGCGCTAGCGCCCTCCGCTATACCTGCGAGCACATCGACAGCCCCCGCGATGCCGACTGCGTCGAGTGGCAGGTCCGCATGGATTTCAAAATGCGGCGGGCTCCCTGCGGCAAGACCGTTCGGGTTTTCCAATCCGGCAACCGTCACGAGATGGCTATCATCATCGTTACAGAGGAACGGAAACCCTCCGTTTTTCATGTTGGCCGCGACCCACTCATCGCGTTGAGGCAATGCGATGAGGTCTTCCTTTTCCGACATCGTCCACGCCAAGCGCAATCCGGGCAGCGCACGTTCCATTGCATGGACAACTGCGATCGGGCGGGCGTCATTGTCCGTGAGTGCAGGTGCGTGGGCGATAATGATGAGGGTTCTATGAGCCGTCGTCATTTCAACACCAGTCCATGATGACAACTTTCAGGGTGGGGTCTTCGTCTAACAGTACGGCTTTATGCGCGGCGCTTCGCACTCCAATGACGAAGTTGTACCCGCAGTCCCTTGCGATCTTGGCTTCGCGCCTCAGCTCAGGCAGCTTCATCCTGACAAAGAACCTTTGAGAGCGTGGTAGCTGCTTTTCAAAGTCATCCGTCTTTACATCCCACAGCGTGCGAGTGGTGAGTACCAGTCCGTCGAAGTTCTTCCCATTGATGAGCACATCCCAGCCAGGGAAGCTGTTGTTGGGAATCTTATCAGCACATTCGTTGTGTGGATCATTGCCGCCCAGATGTCGCACCGGGACGGGCCTGCACTCGGGACGGCGCTCGCGCTCCAGTGACTCGGGCGGCACCGGGGGTTGCCAGTCCTGCCCTGCTGGCTCGGGCTTCGGCTTGGGCTTGCGTTGGGCTTCGGCTTCCTGGGAGGCCACCTTCGTTCCTCGTGAGGTCCCTGCTTCCTCGGGGTAGGCGTGGCGGAATTCGTATGCATCCAGCGCTTCCTTGATGGCGACGCCGATCACCACCACGCCAAGCACGATGACGGCCCCCACGGCAATCTCAGGAGCTGCCAGCACGCAGAACCCGAGTCCCACGGCTGCGGCATCCGCTGAAACGATCGAGCATCTTCCCGTGGTGTCGTGGAACTCGATTCGGTCGTGGTCGAGGGTCCGATAGCACCTCTCCACCAGCACGGGCCAAGGCTGGGAGGCCTCACGGACGACGCACTGGCCTCCGTCAGTCCACGGGAGCTTCGCTGCTCGCTGGAGGTTGGCGAGCCTCGGGTTCCGCACCGTTCGCTCATTTCGGATCGGCGCCGGCGTAGCGCAGGCCGAGAGAAAGAGCAGAAGTGCGATGCACGCTCGGAGACGCATCATGGTCACGTCCTTTCATTTCGACTCACAGGAACCAGCGCGACGGGTAGAAAGATGGCCGGTTGCTCGCCAGCCCGCCGTCAGGCCCCCTGCACGACAAGCCGCGCACGCAGGCACTCCCAGTGGGGGCTGTCGGCGTCTCATGGGCACCTGTCGGGACCGTGTGTCCTGGGCAGATGTCACCGGGGGGAGGTATAGGAACCCCCATGAGCAACGAGCAAACACCGGCCGAACCCGAAGTCATGGAGCCCACGTTCTGGCGGAAGAACGGCTGGGCGGCCAAGGTCATCAAGAACGAGGACGACGACGGCTGGGCCGTGGAGATCCGCAAGCAGGGCATCTCCGAGCCCGTCCTCATCAGCCCGTGGGTGATGGGCCGCGACAAGAAGAACCCCAAGCCCTTCGATGCTCCGTCGTTCGCGACCTTCGTGAAGACGGCCTCGGAGGTCCTCGATCGCTCCGCGCGGCAGCGCGACCAGGCCATGACCAAGAAGCTCTCCATCGCCTGGGAGGGCCGCTGGTACGAGGTCCGGCTCGAGCTCGTGGCCGATGAGTACGAGCCCCACGCGTTCCTCTCGGCCATCGACGACGCGGGCGCGACCGTCGCGAAGCATCGCGTGCAGGCGAACTTCAAGTTCACCCGGGACGTCGCCAACGAGTGGGTGCGCGGCGGCTTCCGCGAGCCCTGAATCTTGTTGGGGCGTCGCTTCACTCCTAGTGTGAGCAACGCAGTCCGGACGCTCAGACACTTCGAGGGGAGCAGCGGCGATGAACGTGTTCAGGTCGATGTGGATTCTTGGCTGTGGAGTCCTGGTTTCGTGCGGGGCCCCGATGCAGGACGAAGAGGCACCGATGCTCGGCACGCAGGAGGAGGGCCTTGCCCAGGTCTTCACCCAGCAGGCGGCCTTCACGGCGGCCACCGGGGCCACCCAGATCCAGTTCCCCGCGATCGCGTTCGACGCGTATCCCGACCATCCCTCGGGCGCGGGGTCCAGCTGCGGCCGGACGCCGCCGGGCATCGACCTGCCGTGGGGCTCCAGCACGCCCACCGTCAACGTCCTGGCGCCTCGTGCCAACACCTGGCTCTGCTTCATGGGGCCCGGCTGGAACCACAGCAACAACACGAATCCTCTGCCCGTGAAGCCCACGATCATCGCCAACGGCGAGGACGACTTCGAGATCGCCTTCTTGCGTCCCGTCTCCGCCGTGGGCCTGGAGCTGCTCACGAACGGTCTGGCCCAGCACAAGGTGACCCTGACCTTCACGGACGCCACCCAGGAGGTCCTCGAGGACGCGGTGCTCGATACGGGTGCCCATGCCTTCGAGTTCGTGGGGTTCCAGTCCTCCAAGCGCATCCGGTCCATCTTCATCGACACCGCGGGCGGCGCCTCGATGAACGAGGGCATCGCCGCCATCTGGACCGCGCCGTGACGGATTGCGGCCTGTAGGCGCCATGTACTTCCAGGCGCGACTCGAGGCGCTCACGCAGCAGTTGCTCCCCTGGGCCCCGCTCTGGTCCCGCTCCATCCTCCAGGGCTGGCCCGGGTCCGGCGCCGCCTGGCCCGAGGACTGGCTGGCCTATGCCCGCTCGCTCGATGAAGCAGGCGAGCGCCAGCTGGACCAGGGGGCGCTCGCAGGCGTCCCGCCTCCGTCCCTGGCCGCGCTCCTGGGCGCGCTCCAGGAACTGACGGCGCTGCCCTGGCACGAGGGCCTTCACGCGCTGACGGTCGCGCAGACGCAGGGACTCAGCGCCAAAAAGACCCACGAGCTCGAGCGGGTCCTGGCCCTGCTCGCGCCCAGAACGCGTTTCATCCACCAGGCGGTCGATATCGGCGGCGGCATGGGACATCTCGCCCGCCTCTGTGCTCGGACGTTCGGGTGGACCTTCCACAGCATCGATCGGGACGCCGCGCTTCAGGACAAGGGCCGGCGGTGGCTGACGAAGACTCCGTCTCCGGGCGGGGACACACTGTGTTTCATTCAGGCCTCTGTCGAGGACGGGATCCAACCGGGGATTGATCCGCTCTTCTCCGGCCTGGACCGTGCCTCCATCGGTCTGCACACCTGCGGGCCGCTCGCCCTCACGCAGATCCGCAAGAGCCAGGGGGCGGGCTTCGTCCTGAACATCGGCTGCTGCTACGACAAGCTGGAGGCCCCGCGCGATTACCCCGTCTCCCGCTTCGGGGGCGCGCATCCGCTGCCCTTCACCCCGCATGCCCTGGCGCTGACGACGCGGGGACGGCATCACAAGACCGAGGCCGAGTTCACGCGGATGAAGCGGGTGTACGCGTGGCGCTTCGCGTTCGACCTCCTGACGAGACAGCGCTTTCCCGAGCGCGGCTTCGTGAGGGCAGGGGACGCGCCCCGGGCGCTCTATGATGGATACTTCGCCGTCTACGCGCGCGACCGCCTGGAGCGCCTGGGCCTCGAACCCGGCATGACGGACGCCGAGCTGGAGGCCTTCGAGGTGTCCGTTCGCACCGAGACGCGGGACCTTCTGCTCTGCCATTTGCTGCGGGACCGCTTCGCGAGGGCATTGGAGGTCGTGCTCGTGCTCGACCGCGCGATCCTCCTGGAGGAGCTGGGCTTCCAGGTCGAGCTCCTCCAGCTCTTCGATCCGCGCCTGTCTCCGCGCAACCTCGCGATCATCGCGTCGCGGAGCGCTTGAGCAGCACGCGGCATCAAGGCGGAGCGGGCGCTTCAGCCTGTCCGCCGGCCCACTGACGCGCCTCGCGCCCCAGCTTGTCGAGCGCTCCGTTCCATCCGTCGATGCAGCCGTCCCGGTCCTGTTCCGAATGCAGGCCTTCGTGAACGAGGGTCAGCTTCGTGCCACTCCCTTGCTCTTCGAAGGTGACGGTGACTTGTGAGGGACCACTCTTCTCAACCTCCCAGGTGAAAGACACCTTCTGGCCTGGCTCAAGCGCCCGGAATTCACCAGTGAAGTCGTAGGTATCGCCGTTCGGCGCATGGGTGAGGATCCGGTATTTGCCGCCCGCGCGGAGTTCCAGCGTCCGCACATCACTCCTGTCACCGGCATTGGGGCCCCACCAGGCGGCGACCTTCGTGGGATTCACCCAGAAATCGAATGCCTCTCCGGCGGAGATGGAGAGTTGCCGTTGAAGCGTGAGGCTGTGTGGACGAGGCATCGTGTCCCTCCGGGGGGTCGGGTAAACGACCTCAACGGTGTTCATCAGGGACCGTCGTCACCATGCGAGAGGGAAGGCCGTTTGCCCGCCAGACGGTTATCGGGCCCCCTGTACGGTCGACAAAGCGTCTCAAGGACGGAGCACGCGGCGGCGCTGCTGCCCGGCGGAAGGGTCCTCGTCAGCCCCCGGCAATGGCCCCGTGCTAGAAAAGACGCCCGTGTTCCCCGACAAGCCCCAACGCC
>NZ_RAWK01000001.1 GCF_003612165.1 Corallococcus aberystwythensis
GGTGGGCGGGGGTCCATCCAGGAACGTGAAGGCCGTGGCCTTCCAGGGTGAGGCGACGTGCCCCTACCCTGGCGCCACGGCCATCCAGTCCGTCCCGTGAGAAACCGGGACTAGCGCTGCAGCGGCGTGCCGACCTTCACCCGGGCCTTGTCCAGCTTCAGGGTGGACAGCTCGCGGTTGATGTTGGCCACGTCCGACGGGCTGATGGGGTCCGGATCATGTCCGCCCGGGGGACCGCCGCCCTTGGGGCGCGGGCCTTCGGGGGCGACGGCGCCGCCGCGGTCCGGGTCCACCAGGGACGTGCCGCCGGCCTGCACGTCCGCCAGCGCCTTGAAGCCGGCGGTGCTGCTGGCCGCCTCCTTCTGGGTGAGCTGCTTCACCAGCGTGAGCTTCCCGCTGCTCCGGTCGTACCGGTACAGCCGGGTGCCCTTCGCGCCCTCATCCACGGCCACGTCCACCGCGCCGGTGGCCTTCGCCCTGGCCGGGCTCGCCATGGGCTTCGCCGCCGGGGCGAGCTTCACCGGGGTGTTCTGGGTCTTCGCCTGCTGGGCCCCCGCCTGCGCCGCTGACAGCGTGGCGATGCCCACGGCCATCCTTCCCACTGCGGACTTCCAACGCGTGATCATGATTCCTCCCGGTTCCCTTACGCGCGGCGGCGCGAATATTCGGCGGGAGTCTACTTATTCGAACGCGACCAGGTCCTGGATCCACCGGGCGCTGCCCTGATGGAGCCACCGCGCGCGGGTGTCCCGGAGCGCCTGGGCCGGCGGGCTGCCGCGCCGCACCGCTTCCAACAGGGCCTGGAAGAAGGCCCCGGCCTCCACGTCCGGCACCTCCGTGGACGGCGCGACCACGGCCCGCGCGCCTGCCTGGATGAGCGCCGACGGCAGGCTCCACACCGCGTGGTAGCGCCAGGCGCCCACGTTCGCGTCACAGGCGGCCAGCATCACCACCGGGGCGCCCTGGAGCGTGTGGCCCTCCAGGTCCTCTGCGGTGAGCGCGTAGCGGCCGGCCGCGTCCGGGGACAGCGCCAGGAAGGCGGCGTCGGACACGGCGCCGGAGAGGCCGTGCGTGTGCAGCTCCACCTCCGTGGCGTCCTTCATCTCCGCGAGCACCGCCTCCGGCGTGGCCGCGCGGCCCCGCAGGTGGACGTCGCCCGGTCCCGTCACGCCCTTCCATGGCATCAGGCGCGGCAGCCCGAGCGTCGCGGGCGGCTCCACGTCCGACACCACCAGCCGCTTCGGGGCGGGCGCCGCGGCGGGAGCGTCCACGCGGTGTCCGCCGGGGGCCAGGTAGCTCCACGCGCGGTCCCCCGGCAACACCCCCGGGCGCCCCTGGAGGATGGGCTCCGCGAGCACCCGCACCGCGTCGCAGCCGGAGAGCAGCTGGAGGAGCGACTCGGGCACCGCGGGCACCTGTTCGCGCAGGGGCCGCCGGAGGGCGTTGAGGTACAGCCCGTTGCTCGCGCCGGTGGGGCCCCGGGCGACGAAGAGCAGCCGTTCATCCTGGCCGGCCAGCGCCAGCAGGCACGACGTGGGCGCGGCGCGGTCCACCTCCTCCGCGAGCAGGTCCACGGCGGGGCCCCACTCCTTCGCCCGGCCCGCGTCCATCGCCAGCACGTGGTGGCTGTGGGCCCAGGCCTTGCGTGCCTCGATGTCGGTGGAGCGCAGGAGCGCCGAGCCGGTGATGACGCCACGCAGGATCCGCTGTCCCGCCTCGCGGTCGCGCTCGATGACGAGGCGCCCTTCGATGTGGTCCACGAGCAGCCGCTCACCGGCCGTCAGCGATGGGTCCTCGCGCAGCACGCGGATGCGCTCGCGCACGCGGTCCAGCTCGCGGCCCGGCACCGTGCTGCCCTCCATCCGCAGCAGGTCTCCGGCGACGGCGACCTCCAGGAGCATGGGCGCGGTGGGACAGGCGAGCGCGTCCTGCACCTCGCGCCGGGCCCGCTTCGCGTCCAGGGCCTCCACGAAGAGGAGCGCCCGGGCGTGGTGGTACTCGGAGCGGCGCGCGCAGTCCTGCGGATCGTGCTGGACGTACTCGTCCAGGTAGGCACGGGCCAGGGCCGGGGCGTGGCTCAGCCGCGCGCTCGTCACCAGGTCGGACAGGAGCATCTCCTCCTGGAACCAGCTGTCGGTGCGGAAGGCCTCCTCCAGCGCGGA
Source organism: Corallococcus aberystwythensis (assembly GCF_003612165.1). Taxonomy (GTDB): domain Bacteria; phylum Myxococcota; class Myxococcia; order Myxococcales; family Myxococcaceae; genus Corallococcus; species Corallococcus aberystwythensis. The sequence continues at coordinate 2,163 of NZ_RAWK01000001.1, forward strand.
GCGGGCCAGGACCTCCGCCTCCTTGCGGCGGTCCAGCCGGTTGTAGAGGGCGGCCAGGTGCCGCTGGAGATCCACGCAGCGGTACTGGAAGCCCGCGCTCCGGCACGACGCAAGCCCGTCCTTGAGGGACGTCTCCGCCGTCCGCATGTCCCCTCGCGCCTGCGCCGCCTGCGCCCGGCCCCGGGCGAGCGGAGCGTCGTACCAGGCGGGCTCGTCGGACTGACGGACCAGCGGCGTCAGCTCGTCCACGAAGCGGTCCTCCTGGTGGAGCAGCAGGATGGCGCCCAGCAGCAGGTCGCGCTCACCGGAGCGCCGCAGCCGCGCGAGGAACGCGTCCGCCTCCGCGCCCTCCAGCGTCCGCATGCCGGCCAGGACTTCGCGGTAGGTGTTCGCCAGCGGGCCGCGCTTGTGGAAGTCCGCCGCCGCGACGCGGGCCACGTAGGCGCTCGCTGTCTTCGTGCGGGTGACGTCGTCCAGCAGCTCGGCCAGCGGCGCCAGCGCCTTCACGCGCTCCACCGTCGGGGCCGCACGCAGCGCGTGGTAGAGGTACAGCCGCGCCAGGTCCGGGTTGCGACGCGCCATGGAGGCCGGGTACGGCGTGCCGTCCAGCGCCAGCGTCATGCCGGCCGCGTTCATGGCCTTCCACGAGTCCCGCCGCGCCAGCGCGCCCTTGCGCAGGCCGTCCGCGCGCTCGAGCGCCTCGGTGCTCCAGCCGGGCTCCTTCGCCTGGGCCACGAGGGAGAACTCCGCCGCCGCGGCCAGCTCCAGCGAGAGCGCCTGGAGCGCGAGGCCCCGGTTCCAGTGCAGCCGCGTGTCGTCCGGCGCGGTCTCCAGGCCGCGCTCCAGCAGGGTCAGCGCGCGCTCCGGCTGGGCACGGCCCAGGGCCGCCAGCGACAGGTCCCCCATGACGGCGGGCGACGCGGGCAGACGCTCCAGGATGCGCTCCGCCCGCTCGAAGTCCCCGGCCGCGAGCCAGGCGGTCGCGACGCCGTGCAGGTCGCCCTTCGCCTCCAGCGCCGTCAGGGCCTTGAGGTCCAGCTCTGGCCGGCCGTCGGAGCCGCCGCGCATGGTGCCCAACCCGCGGTAGCCCGCGAGGCCCGGGTGGCTCAGCCGGCCCTCCAGGGGACGCGCGGCGGCGAGCGCGAAGGGCAGCGCCCGCTCTGTTTCGGAAGAACGCCACGGACGCCCCACCGCCAGCACCGCGAGCACCACCGCGGCAGCGGCCGCCGCGAAGCCCGCCACGCGGCGGCGATCCCAGGCGGAGCGGGCGCGGGGGCGAGCGGACGGAGCGCGCGTTCCCGCATCGGACACCGGCCCGGTGCGGGAGGCTGTCGTGCCGGGCACGGGCTTGAGTCCCGAGCCGGATGCGGAGCGCGCGTCCGCTGCGGCCTGGACCAGGAGGCTCGCCTGCACCTGGTCCTCCAGGGCGGCCTGGCACTCCGCGCAGTCCGCGAGGTGGGCCTGGAAGGCCTCGGCCTCCTCGGATGGAAGCTCCCCGTCCACGAAGGCGGCGAGCTGTTCACAGGACACAGTCACGCCGGGCCCCCCGCGGTGCCTTCCCGGGCGAGGAGCAGCTCCTTGAGCTTCTTGCGCGCCCGGAACAGGCGGGTGCCCACCGTCATGGACGGGATGCCGAGCCGCCGGCCGATCTCCGCGTAGCTCTGTCGCTCCATGTCCTTCATGCGGACCACCTCGCGCAGCTCCGGGGGAAGCTGTTCCACCGCCAGCCACACGTCATCCAACGTGTAGCGCGCCCATGTCTCCGGGGCGGCTTCGGCCTCCGCCAGGGTGTCCCCCATCGCGTCGGTGAATTCCTCCTGGGGGTGGCGCCGGTCGTGCCGGCACCAGTCGAGGAAGCGTCGAACGAGGATGGACGCCAGCCACGCCATGGGGGGCGCGGACCGGTCATACGTATGAAACGCGCGGAAGGCCCGCTCGTAGGTTTCCTGCAACAGGTCCTTCGCGTCCGCCGGGTTGCGCCCCCGGCACAGGATGCGGGCCCGCTCCTCCAACGCCGGAGCGCACCGCGCGATGAGCGCCTGGAACTCCGCGGCGTCCCCACCGGACGATGAAGACACCTCCGGCGCGGATGCGGAGGACTCCCCGGGCCGGGGGGCGGTGCGGGGCGATCGCGGGCGGAACACCACGGGGCCGTTCCTAGCAGGAGCGGCCCCGCCCGCGAAGTCCGTCGACACCCTCCCCGGCGCTTCCCACCCGGCAGGTGGGAGGCCCGGGACGGTGGCCCGGAGGGCTAGCAGGGGCCGTTGCCGATGCGGACGCCCGTGCGGACCCGGCCCTTGAAGACGCCCAGCGCCGCCCCGAGCCCCGTCACGCGCATCTTGCTGTAGCCCGACCCGCCCGTGCCGATGTTGACGCGCAGCGAGCAGTGGGCCGGCCAGAAGAGGGTCGCGGGGTACCAGGTACCGGTCGTGGTCACCGAGCCCAGGCCGAACCAGACACCGTTCTTGTAGCCGAACGCCGAGCCAGAAATCGCAATGCCCTTGCAGGCGCTCTCCGTGACGTTGCTCGTCGCCGGGATGACCTCCACGAACGGCTGGGCGTAGTTGCCGCCCAGGCCGGTGACCTCCGTCACGAAGCGGTGGGGACACGACGGCTGGTCATAGGTGCCGTCATTGGAGGCCGCCGACGCGTCCGCGTACGAGCAGTGGGGAAACACGGCGGTGACCACCGCGCCATCCGGCTGCGCCAGCACCACGTCCGACCCCACACAGGACTCGTCGAGGTCCTGCTCCTGACTGGCCAGGGACTCCTCCGCGACGTCGGAGGTGGCGGTCTCCTCCTCCAGCGGACCGCCACAGGCGGTGGCGAGCGAGGCGGCGAACAACAGGGCGGCGGACGAGGAGAAGCGCATGGGGTGACTCCGTGAGAAAGGGGCCCGTATGCGGGCTCCTCCCTGTTACGTCCGCTGTCGCGCTTATTCCCCCGCGCCATTTCCACGCCGTTTTTCCGCCGTGCTAAGGCACCGCGCGTGGACATCGACAAGCCCTACCTGCTGTTCCTGGGAGACGTGAAGGATCAGCTCGCGGCCAAGACGGCCCACGGCGTCGTGGACTGGCGGCCGGACTGGTGCGTGGGTCAGCTTCGCCTTCCGGGCTGCGTGGCGGACTGTGGCCTGCCGGACATGGACATCGCCCAGGCGAAGGCGAAGGGCGCGCGCACGCTGGTGGTGGGCGTGGTGAACCCGGGCGGCGTGCTGGCGGACGCGTGGGTGGACACGCTGGTGCGGGCGCTGGAGGCCGGACTGGACGTGGCCACCGGGCTGCACAAGCGGCTGTCCTCGTTCCCCGCGGTGGCCGCGGCGGCGGCGAAGCATGGGCGCAAGCTGCACGACGTGCGCTTCGCGGACCGGGACTTCGCCACCGGCCAGGGCACGAAGCGGCCCGGCCTGCGCGTGCTGACCGTGGGCACCGACTGCGCGGTGGGCAAGAAGTACACGGCGCTGGCGCTGGAGAAGGAGCTGCGCCAGCGCGGGTGGAAGGCGGACTTCCGGGCCACCGGACAGACGGGCATCCTCATCTCCGGGCGCGGCGTGGCGCTGGATGCCATCGTGTCCGACTTCGTGTCCGGGGCGGCGGAGTGGCTCACGCCCGCGAACGACGCGGACCACTGGGACGTGGTGGAGGGCCAGGGGTCGCTGTTCCATCCCTCCTTCGCGGGCGTCACGCTGGGCCTGCTGCACGGCGCGCAGCCGGACGCCTTCATCGTCTGTCACGAGCCCACGCGCACGCGCATGCGCGGCGTGCGGCACCCGCTGCCATCCATCCAGGACGTCATCGACCGCACGGTGCTGGAGGGCCGGCTGACGAACCCGGCCATTCAGTGCACGGGCATCGCCATCAACACCGAACACCTGCGCGAGGACGAAGCGCTGGCGCTGTTGGAGTCCACGGGCCGGGCGCATGGCCTGCCCTGCGTGGACCCCCTGCGCACGGGCGCAGGCCCCCTGGCGGACGCGCTGGCGAGCCGCTTCCCGCGCGGCTGACGCGCGGGCCCCTTCTTCCGAAACCCTCTCCACCGGAGCGGGTCACGGTATATTGAGGAAACCATGGGACGCATTTTCGAGACACGCAAGGCGACGATGTTCGCCCGCTGGAACAAGATGGCGAAGGTCTTCACGCGCATCACGAAGGACATCGTGATCGCGGTGAAGTCCGGCGGACCGACGATCGAATCAAACCCCGCGCTGCGCCGGGCCGTGCAGAACGCCCGCGCGGCGAACATGCCCAAGACCAACGTGGACGCCGCCATCAAGCGCGCCAGTGGTCAGGACCAGGCCGACTACCAGATCCTCCTCTACGAAGGCTTCGCGCCCCACGGCGTGGGCATCCTGGTGGAGGCCGCGACGGACAACGTCACGCGCACGGTGGCCAACGTCCGCTTCCCCTTCACCAAGCTGGGCGGGAGCATGGGCACGGCGGGCAGCGTGTCCCGCCTCTTCGAGCACATGGGCGCCATCCGCCTGGACGCCGAGGGCGTGAACCAGGAGGAGCTGGAGCTGGAGCTCATCGACCACGGCCTGGAGGAGATGGGCGAGACGACCGGCGAGAAGGGCGAGAAGCAGCTGCTGCTGCGCTGCAAGTTCGCGGACTTCGGCAAGCTCATGTCCGCGATTGAAGCCAAGGGCATCGCGACGGTGTCCACCCAGTCCGAGTACATCCCCCTGCCCGGCACCCTCAAGGAGCTGCCCGAGGAGCAGGCCACGGAGGTGCTCAAGCTGGTGGACATGCTGGAGCAGGACGACGACGTGCAGCACGTCTTCCACAACCTCGCCTGAAGCACTCCGAAGTCCTGGCACCCCCGCGGACTCAGGCCCCCGTCGCCGGGGCCTGCGTCTCGCCGCGCGGCAGGATGCCCTGCATCACCAGGCTCAGCACCACCACCAGCGCACAGCCGATGACGTTGAACCAGAGGTAGCCCACGTCGGAGAGGAAGAAGAGGGCAATCACCGTCGCCTGGGAGATGACAGCCGCCGCGAACACGCCATGGCCGCGCACGTGTTTCACGAAGAAGGCCACCAGGAAGATGCCCAGCACCGTGCCGTAGAAGATGGAGCCCAGGATGTTGATGGCCTGGATGAGGTTGTCCAGCAGCGAAGCGAAGGTCGCGAAGGCCACCGCGACCAGCCCCCAGAACACGGTGAACAGCTTGGACGCCACCAGCACGTGCCGGTCCGAGGCGCCGGGCTTGAACACCCGCCGGTAGAAGTCCACCGTCGTGGTGGTCCCCAACGCCGTCAGCTCGCTGGCGATGGAGCTCATGGCCGCAGACAGGATGACGGCGATGAGCAACCCGAACAGCCCGCTTGGCAACCAGCGCTTCACGAAGGCGATGAAGATGTAGTCCGAGTCCTTCGTCTCCGCGCCCGGAAGCGCGCGCGCCACCATGTCCTTGGCCTCCTTGCGGACCGCGCCCGCCTGCTGCTGCGCGCCCTGGAGCAGCGCCCGTGACGCCTCGCCAGCCGCCACGTCGCCCGACTCGACGGCCGACAGGTAGCGCTCCACCTCCGCGCGCTTGCCGGACTGGACCTGCTCCCACTTCGCTTCCAGCTCGGCGTACTCGGCCGCCTGCGGCGTGGCCTGCACGCGCGTGCGCAGCGCCTCGTTGAAGAGCAGCGGCGGCGTGCTGAACTGGTAGAAGACGAAGACAAGAATCCCGACGAAGAGGATGAAGAACTGCATCGGGATCTTCAGCACGCCATTGAAGAGCAGCCCCAGCCGGCTCTCGGAGATGGAGCGGCCCGTCAGGTAGCGGCCCACCTGGGACTGGTCCGTGCCGAAGTACGACAGGGACAGGAACAGCCCTCCCGTGATGCCGGACCAGAAGTTGTAGCGGTCCTGCATGTCGAAGCCGAAGCTCACCACGTTCATCCGGCCGAACGCACCGGCGACGTCCACCGCCTTGCCGAACGACACGTGCTCCGGCAGGCGCCAGAGGATGACCGCGGCCGCCACCACCATGCCGCCCATCATCACCACCATCTGCTGCTTCTGCGTCTGGCTCACCGCCCTGGAGCCTCCCGTCACCGTGTAGAGGATGACGAGCGCGCCCATGGCGATGACCGTGGGCTCCAGCGGCCAACCGAGGATGGTGGAGAGGATGATGGCCGGCGCGTAGATGGTGATGCCCGCGGCCAGGCCGCGCTGGATGAGGAAGAGGAAGGCGCCCAGGAGCCGCGTCTTCAGGTCGAAGCGTGACTCCAGGTATTCGTACGCGGTGATGACGTTCAGCCGGTAGTAGATGGGCACGAAGACCGCGCTGATGATGACCATCGCGATGGGCAGTCCGAAGTAGAACTGCACGAAGCGCATCCCGTCCTCGTAGGCCTGCCCGGGGACGGAGAGGAAGGTGACGGCGCTTGCCTGCGTGGCCATGACGGCCAGGCCAATGGTGGGCCACTTCAGCTCACGGCCTCCACGCATGTACTCGTCGCTGGTGGCCTGCCCCCGGGACTTCCAGAGGCCCCACACCACGATGCACGCAATCGTCCCGCCCAGGACCAGCCAGTCGAGCCCCGTCACGCGTACGCCTCGGTGAGCACCCAGAACAGGGCGACGAACAGCACGAAGATGCCCAGCACCAGGATGTAGATGTTGCGCCAGGAGCCCAGCAGCGGCGGCGCGTCATCGAGCTCGGGCCGGTGCGCGGGGGCGGCTTCGGCGGGCTCACGAGGGGTCAGTTTGGGAGCGGTGCTCATGGAGAAAGGATGTTGGCCAACAGGCGGTAGGCGCCGGGAACCCCGGCGGGGAGCTGACGGAAGAAGGCGAGGCCCGTGTAGATGAAGGTGCCCTTGCCATGACGCGCGACCAGCAGCGCGCCCTGGAGCGGCGCCTCGCCGGCATCGTGCATGGCGAACACGGGCTGATAGCGGGCGTCCCACGACGACGCGAAGTAGAGGCCACGCTCCTGCACCCAGCCCTCGAAGTCCGCGGCCGTCAGCGCATTGGGCGCGCGCAGCAGCGGTTCATTGGCGCGCAGCGGCGTCATCACCGCCGTCTCGTCCGTCACCCGGTCGCGGCCAATCTCCATCGGATAGGGCCCGACGAAGGACGTGAGCGGCCCCACGCGGCTGTTGGTGTTGTACTGCACCACCAGCCGCCCACCGCCTTCCACGTACTGGAGCAGCCGCTCCCGGTGGACGGTCAGGTGCGTGTTGGCGTTGAAGGCGCGCACGCCCACGAGGATGGCGTCGAAGCGCTCCAGCTTCTCCCGGGCCAGCCGCTCCTCGGGAAGCAGCGTCACCTCGTAGCCCACCGCGCTCAGGCTCTCCGCGACGCGGTCGCCCGGACCGGGGATGTAGCCGATGCGCTTGCCCTTCATGGCCAGGGAGAGCGGCACCACCGTGGCCGTGGAGGGCTGGCGCACCGTCAACGGCGGGATGTGGGGATGGGACACGGAACGGGCACGCCATGACCAGGCGCGGTCCCCCACGTCGACCTCCACGGAGAGGACTCCCTGCTGCGTCGAGCCCTGGGGTGGCGTGACCTGGAAGGTGGCGGTGCGCTCGTCTCCGCGCGCCGCGAGCTTGAACTCGACGGAGGCGGGCTCCACGCGCCAGCCGGGCGGCGCCACCATCCGCACCGTGCCCGGCACCTGGTCCATCCCCGCGACCAGCACCACCGGCACGGCACGGGACTCACCGTTGGGGAACATGAGCACGTCCTGCGGCAGCGTGGCGGTGACGGGCGGGGCGATCTCGAAGTCACGGTACAGCTCGCCGCGCACCGGGTCCGTCCAGGCGTAGACCACCGGACGCACCGCGCGGAAGCGCCGGCCCGCGACCTGGTACTCGAACGCCACCGATAGCGCGGGAGCGCCCTCCGGCTGGCCGGTGAGCGCGCGGTCCTCGTCCTTGAGCGTGTAGAGCCCTCCGGTGACAGGCTCCCGGAGCCAGTAGGGCGTGGAGATGGGCGCCGTCGCCGGCGGCGTCACCGTGCGCGACAGCTTCAGGGGCACGTTCGCGCCCAGCGCCTTCCCCACGGCCTCGGGTTTCTCACCTGGCAGTGTCAGCCCCACCCACTCGACGGCGGCGGGCGAGCGGTTCAGCGCCACCACGTCCAACGCCACGGGCAGGCCCGGGATGCCCGTGGGCGCGGCGGCACGCACCTCCAGGAACAGCCCCGCGCAGGCGGCGATGAGCGCCTCCGTCTCACGCAGCTTGGGCGCCTTCCACGGGTGGGTGTCCGGCAGCGCGGTCAGCGCCTCGTGGACGCGGACGAGCGCGGGCAGGGAGCGGTGGGGGGCGCGCGCATCGAACGTCTTCATCGCGGCGGCCACCGCGCCGGACACGGCCTCCGAGCCCTTCCAACGCTTCCAGGAGAACTCGAGCCCCTCGAACACGTCGCGCTTCGGAAGCGTCCCCGCCAGCGGCGTGAAGTACTCGGCGCCGGGGCCCCGGTCCGCGGCCTGGCCGAAGCCCTGGCTCTTGTGCTGGCTGCGGCTCTCCGCGGCCACCTCCCCCCACGAACGCCCGAGCAACGCGTCGTAGCCGCCCACCTCCAGCTTCACGTAGCGGGACAGGTCCTCATCGGGCTTGAACGACCACGAGGAGGCGTTCTGCAGCAGGCGATCCGCCTTCCACGGCTTCACCTCGGACAACTGCTCGGGGAAGCGCTTCGGGTCCGCGGCGGCGATGAAGGCCTCCGCCGCCAGCAGCGCGGAGGCCGTGTGGTGGCCGTGGTTCGGCGGCGCCGTGGTGAAGCGGGTGATGATGACGTCCGGCTGGAAGCGCCGGATGGCGAGCACCACGTCCGCCAGCACCGCTTCATGTCCCCAGATGCGCAGCGCCTCTTCCGCGCTCTTCGAATAGCCGAAGTCCCGCGCCCGCGTGAAGAACTGCTCCGCGCCGTCCACGCTCCGCGCGGCGAGCAACTCATGCGTGCGGATGAGCCCGAGCAGGGCGTCCTGTTCGGTGCCGATGAGGTTCTGCCCACCATCACCGCGCGTCACGGACAGGTAACCCGCGCGCAGGCCGCGCTCTCCCACCAGCCACGCGAGCAAGCGCGTGTTCTCGTCGTCCGGGTGGGCCGCGACATAGAGCACACTGCCTGTCACACCGAGCCGCTTCAGGCCCGCCGCGATTTCACCCGCGTGCAGCTGCCGGGCAGGCCGCGCCACCGCCGTCGACCCGATTCCAAGGCTCATGGCCAGCATCATTCCGAGGAGCAGGTTCCGCATCCGCGCGGACCCTACAACAAGCCTCTTCCCTGCGCGCGGCCCGCATTCATTCCGGGTTGACGCCCGCCGCCACGGCCGCGCGACGACGTGCGCGCATGCACTTCCGGTGGCGTGCCCGCCGCGACCTGTTATCACCGCATGCCGTGACGTCCTCGTTCTCGACCGCGTGGCTTCGCGGAGATGCGTCCGCGCTCGCCTTCCTTTCCGACGACTATCGGCACCGTGAAGCGCGCGCCCGGGCCGTGGCCGCCGCCGCGTCGCGCACGGTGTCGCCCGCGCTGCTGGACGTCCTCGCCGCGCAGAACGCGCGCCTCGCGCCGAGTCCCGCCCGGGAGCGCAACCTCGCGCTGCTCGCGCGGCCCGGCACCGTGGCGGTGGTGACGGGACAGCAGATGGGCCTCTTCCTGGGCCCGCTGTACACACTCTACAAAGCCGCATCCGCCATCGTCACGGCGCGCGCGCTCCAGGAAGAAACCGGCCGGCCCTGTGTTCCCGTCTTCTGGCTCCAGACGGAGGACCACGACCTTCCGGAGATTGACCACTGTTTCATCCCGCGCCGGGGCGGAGGGCCCTGTCGCGTGGCGCTCGAGCTTCCGGATGCGGCAACGTCTCGAGCGCCCATCGCCCACCGCCACCTGGGCCCGAGCGTCCTCCCCGCCCTGGCCACCCTGCGCGCCGAGCTGGGAGCAGAACCCCACGCGGAGGAGTTCCTCTCCCTGCTGGAGCAGGCCTACCGTCCCGAGGCCACGCTCGCGAGTGCCTTCACCGACGTGCTGTCGTCCCTCTTCGCCGACGAGGGCCTCGTCTTCCTCGACCCTCGGGACGCACGGCTGGCGCCACTGGCCGCGCCGGTGCATCGCTTCGCCCTCCAGGAAGCGGGGACACTCTCCGCGGTGCTCGCGGCCCGTGTGGAGGCGCTCGACCGCGCGGGCTACACGGTGCAGGTCCATGTCCGCCCGGGCTCGCCGCTGAGCTTCTTCTCACCGGATGCGCTCGAGGGCCCGCGCTACCGGTTGGACCCGGCGGAAGCGGGCGCCTGGAGTCTGGTGGGCCACCCGGAAGACAGCGCCATCACCCAGGACGCGCTGCACGCCGCCCTGGAGCGCGAACCGCTGCGCTTCACCACGTCCGCGCTGCTGCGTCCCCTCCTCCAGGACACCTGGCTCCCCACGGCGGCGTATGTCGGCGGCCCGGGCGAGCTGGCCTACTTCGCGCAACTGGCGCCGCTCTACGCCCACGCGGGCCAGCCGATGCCGCTCGCCATTCCCCGGGCCCGCTTCCGCGTGCTCGATGACCGCGCGCGCCGGTGGCTGGGCAAGGTGGGGCTTCAGCCGGATGAGGTGAACGTGCCGCGCGACGCGCTGCTCACGCGGCTGGCCACGCGGGATGCCCCGGAGTCGCTGGAGACGCCCGAGGCCCTGGAGGCCCGCCTCTTCGGGGCCTTCTCCTCCGAGCTGGAGCGCGTCGCCGGACAGGTGTCGGCGGTGGACGCGAACCTCCAGGACGCGCTGCGCCGCACCCGGGGCACGGTGCGGGTCGCGGTGTCCCGGCTGACGGGCCGCTACCGCCGCGCGCTCGCCCGGCGCGATGCCACGGCGGCCGAACAGGTGGACCGCCTGCGCACGTTCCTCTTCCCGCAGGACGCGCCCCAGGAGCGTGTCCTGGGGCTGCCCTACTTCGCCTGCCACATCGGGGCGCGTGCCTTCACGAAGGGGGTGCTGGACGCGTGTGTCCCCTTCCACGGTGACTCGAAGGACCTGACGCCATGAGCGCGACCGGCACCGCCTACGGCATCGACGTCCTCGCCTTTGGCCCACACCCGGATGACGTGGAGTTGTTCTGCGGCGGGCTGCTGGCGAGCATGGCCGCCCGCGGCTACCGCACCGGCATCGTCGACCTGACGCGCGGCGAGAAGAGCTCGCGCGGCACGCTGCAATCCCGCGCGGAGGAAACGGAAGCCGCCACCCGCGCGCTGGGGCTGGCCCACCGGGAGAACCTGGAGCTGCCCGACGGCTGGCTCAATCCGTGGGCGGGCTTCGACGCGCCCGAGCCCGAGCGCGCCCGCACCGCCGCCGTGGCCCGCGTGGTGGAAGCGCTGCGCCGCCTGCGTCCGGAGCTGGTCGTCGTGCCCTGGGAGCAGGAGCGGCACCCGGACCACGAGGCGGCCAGTGCGCTGGTGACGCGCGCCCTCTTCTTCGCGGGCGTGCGCAAGTTCGACGCGGAGCCCGCCGCGGAGCCCTTCACGCCGCGGCAGATCCTCTACTACCCGCTGCGCCACCTGGCCGAGCCCAGCGTCGTCGTCGACGTCTCCGCCGTCTACGAGCGCAAGCTGGCCGCGGTGCACTGCTACGCCAGCCAGGTGATGCCCCGCCCGGACGCCCCACCCACGCTGGTGGGCTCACCGCTGTCGCTGTCCTCACTGGAAGCCCGGGACCGCTTCTATGGCGCCCAGATTGGCGTCACCCACGGCGAGCCCTACGTCCTGCGCGAGACGCTGGGGCTGGCCGACCCGCTCGACCACTTCCGTAGGAATAGCTTCGCCCGGCCCCTGTTCTTCCCAGCACGCACATGAACGCCCCGCTCAACGTGGCCATCACCTGCTTTCCGACCTTCGGTGGCAGCGGCATGGTCGCCACGGAGATTGGCCTCGCGATGGCGGACCGGGGCCACCGCGTCCACTTCATCGCCCGGGACCTGCCGGTGCGTCTGCATGGCGCGAACCGGAAGGTCGTCTTCCATGAGGTGACGGAGAGCGACTACCCGGCGCTCCAGCAGTCCAGCACCTATCCCATCGCGCTGGCCTCCAAGATGATCGAGGTCGCCAGCTACGAGCGCCTGGACATCCTGCACGTCCACTACGCGGTGCCGCACGCCACCGCCGCGTGGATGGCGCGCGAGGTGCTGGGCGACAGGGCGCCGCGCGTCGTCACCACGCTGCACGGGACGGACACCACGCTGGTGGGAATCGACCCCAGCTACCTGCCAATTACGCGCTTCTCCATCCTGCGCAGCGACGCGGTGACGGTGCCGTCGGCCTACCTGCGCCGCGCGACGTGGCAGGGCTTCGACATCCCGGAGAGCGTCCCCATCGACGTCATCACCAACTTCGCGGACACCGCGCGCTACGCCCCGGTGCGCGACCGCGCCTGCCTGCGCGCGCTCTTCCCGGCCCTGCATGACGACGAGCCGGTGCTCATCCACGTCTCCAACTTCCGGCCGGTGAAGCGCATCGCCGACGTGGTCGCCATCTTCACCGAGGTCCACCGCCACCGTCCCTGCCGGCTGGTGATGGTGGGAGACGGTCCGGAGCGCTCGCCCGCGGAGCGGATGCTGCGGGAGAAGGGCCTGGAGGACCGCGTCGCGTTCCTCGGCAAGCAGGACCGCTTCGAGGAGCTGGTCGCCGCCTCCGACGTCTTCCTGCTCCCCAGCGAGCAGGAGAGCTTCGGGCTGGCCGCGCTGGAGGCGCTGAGCTGCGGCATTCCCGTGGTGGCCAGCGACCTGGGCGGAATCCCGGAGCTCGTCACGCACGGAGAGACGGGCTTCCTGGCGCCGCTGGGGGATGTCCCCGCCATGGCCCGGCACGTGCTCACGCTGGTCGAGGACGCGGAGCGCTGGCAGGGCTTCTCACACCGCGCGCGGGCGCGGGTCCTGGAGCGCTTCCAGAAGGACCCCGCCATCGACCGCTACGAGGCGCTCTACCGCCGGCTCCTGACGGGGCCCCTCCGTCGCTGAGGGGCCCCGGGAGCTCAAGCGGGCTACTTCTTGTTCTTCCACTCCGTCAGCGCCTGGGAGACCTCGTCACGCGCGTAGAAGTTCTTGTCCTTCTGCCCCAGGTCCCACGCGGTCTGCGCGGCCTTGCGGGCCTCGGCGTACTTGCCCGTCTGCGCCAGGATGTTCGCGCGAGTCCAGTGGGCGTACCAGGTGGGGTTGGCGGCCACGGCCGCGTCGGCGTGCTTCAGCGCGGCGGCGGGGTCCTTGGCGGTGCCCGCGAGGTAGGAGGCCGCGCTCGTGTGCATGCTGGCCATGCTCTTCTCCGCCTGCTCGATGTTGGCCTTCGAGAGGGCGGCGGTGTCCACCGTGATGGGCACGGAGACGCGCAGCTTCTCCCACTCCAGGTCCAGCCGCGTGCCGGTGTCCGTGGTGTCGGTGAAGAGGTACGTCAGGCGCTCGCGCGCCGGAATCGCCGTGGTGGTGGCGCTCACCGTGGCCACGTCCTTGGAGGCGTCATAGGACGTGCCGCCCCGCCACAGGCCCAGGTCCGTGTTCAGCATCACCTTCCAGCCCTTCTGCGAGGGCAGGCTGACGATGGCGTAGGAACCGGCCGGGACGGCCTTGCCGCCAAAGGTGACGGGGTGGCTGAAGGTGATCTTCGTCGCCGCGTTGGCGCCGCTGCGCCACGCCGCGTCGTTGGGGACCAGCTCGCCCCAGATCTTCCGGCCCTTCACTGCGGGGCTGGAATATTCGACGGAGATTTCGGAGACACCCACCTCCTGCGACACCTTCGCCGCGGGGCTGGGGGCCGGCAGTTTGAGCTGAGCCAGCGCGGGCATCGCCGACAGGAGCATGAGCGCGGAGGCCATCCGGCCGAAAAGCGGGTTCTTCATCGTCTTCACTTCGTCCTTTCCGACCCGGGAAGGGTCGCAGAGCCTGCGGAGTGTATAGACGAGGTTTCGCGCCGCCTCACCCTCCCAAATTGAAGGGACGCCGCGCCTGTGCTTGAAGAGGCCGCGGGCCGGGAAGCGCGTTGGAGCACGAGGGGAAGTCCATGTCGGACGAGGGTGAAGGGCAGGACCTGCGGGACACGGTGAAGCGGCTGGAGGCGACGGTCGCGGCCCTGGAGACGCGGCTCGCGAAGGTGGAGGCCCGGGAGGCACCGCGCCCCGTCGCCGCGCCCGCCGTCCCTGTCGACGCGCCCGCTGTCTCCGTCGCCGCGCCCGAGCAGCGCGACCTGGAGGCGCATGTCGGCACCTACTGGCTGAGCCGCCTGGGCATCGTGGCGCTCATCATCGGCATCGCGTACCTCATCACGTACCACTTCGGGGAGCTGGGGGTGCTGGCGCGCGTGGGCGCGGGCTACCTGCTCAGCGCGGGGCTGGGCGCGTTCGGGTTGTGGCTGGCGAGGAAGCATCAGCTCTTCGGGCGCATCGTCTTCGGCGGAGGCCTGGCGCTCGCGTACTTCGTCACCTACGCGCTGCACTTCATCCCGGCGGTGCGGGTCATCGACAGCGAGGTGCTGGCGCTGGTGCTGCTCGCGGCGTTCGTGGTGGCCATCGTCACCATCGCGCACCGGATGCAGTCGGAGACGGTGGCGGGCATCGCGCTGTTCCTGGGACTGCACACGGGGATGCTCAGCGACATCACCGCGTTCACACTGCTGTCCACGACGTTGCTCGCGGCGGGTGCGCTGTTCTTCCTCGTGCGCAACCGCTGGGTCATCGTGCCCCTGTCCAGCCTGGTGGCCGTGTACAGCACGCACGTCGTCTGGGCGGTGCGTACGGGCCACATGGCGCCGGGCGCCCCCGAGGACGACCGGCTCTTCTTGAGCCTGGGCTTCCTCGCGCTCTACTTCCTGCTGTTCTCCGTGGCGCTGCTCGTCCGCCCGCGCGACCTGCCCCTGCGCGCGAGCCTCGCGTTCACCCTGCTCAACTGGGTGGGCCTGACGTCGCTGGGCGCCTACGAGGTCTCCCAGGAGCAGGACTCGCGCCTCTTCACGTTCCTGCTCGTCGTCGCGCTGGCGCATGGCGCGGCGGCGGCCGTGGCGCGGCTCCAGCGCGCGCCCGTGGGGCTGACGCACGCGTACCTCGCGCTGACCGCGGTGACGCTCGCGCTGGCCATGCCCGCGCGCTACGACGACGTCGCGCTGGTGGCGGCCTGGACGGTGACGGGGCTGGTCGCGGGCCTGGCCGCGCGCGGAGTGGAGTCCCCGGTGCTGCGCGGCGTGGGCGTGCTCATCCTCTACGTGGCGCTGGGGGCCTGTGAGTGGGAGACGCCGGGGCGCCTGACGCTGCTCATCGGGCTGGTGGTGGCGTTCGTCCTGGTGGAGCGCGGCGGGACGGTGCGCGTCGCCGGCCTGCCCGAACCCGAGGCCCGGACGCCCTTCACCGCCATCTGCGCGGTGGGCGCGGGGCTGGCCCTGGTGGCGCTGGTGGGCGCGCGGATGCCCGGGGGACTCGTGACGCTGGGTTGGGTCATCGCCGCGTTCCTCCTCTTCGGCGTGGGCTTCACGGTGCGCGAGCGCTGGTACCGGCTGGCCGCGCTCGCGGTGCTGGGGCTCGCCCTGGGACGTCTGGTGCTGGTGGACGTGGCGAAGCTGCCGCCGGATCAGCGGGTCATCACGTTCATCCTGCTGGGCGTGATGCTGCTGGTCATCTCATACACATACACGCGGCTGCGCGACCGGCGCGGGTGAAGGCAGACACCCAGGCTTGAAATACGAGGCTCGCGCCGGGGCCCGTGACCGGGGGCGTGCTACGGGCCCTTGGCCGCGGAGGCAGCGCCCTTCGGGGCCGCGAACGTCAGGTTCCGCAGCAGCGCGGCCTCGGGGCGCACGTTCATGCGTCGCACCGTGCAGCGCTCCCCTTCCCCTTCGCCGGGAACGACCGCCGCGTCTGGCTGGAAGCGGTTGGGGCACTCCTGGAGGAGGGTCGCCAGCTCGCGGCCGTCACGGGTGCGGGCCAGGCAGGTGGCTCCGTCGGGTGCCCACGCCGCCTCGAATGAGGCCTTCGCCGGATCCCACTCCCCCCGCTCGACCATGCCGAACCGATCATAGACATCGATGGTGGTGCCCTGGTGCGTGTGGCTCCGGCCATTGCCACAGTAGTCCGCGCGCGCCATGCGGGTGCAGGCCTGGTGGAGTTCGGCCAGCGGCTTCCCGTCCCGGCGGTCCCAGGGTTTGTAGCCCCACTGGATGCACTTGGTGATGGCGCCGTTCTCACAGGCGAAGGTGAGCTTGCCCGGGGCGTCGTGGTGGGCCCCGCTGGCATCCCAGACGCCGCTCACCGCGAGGGCCCGGGGGTTGGACTCGCGGCCCACGGCGACGCAGGGGTTCTCCCACTCCTGGGCCACCGCGTTCCACGCCTCGATGCGGTAGAAGACCGTTCCCGGATCCTCGGCGGACGGTTCGGCGTCGCAGAGGGCCACCTCCACGGGCTTGCCGCCGCTGTTCGTCCCCTGGAGCACGGTGCCGACGACGTCCCGGGGAGCCGCCCCTGCCTCCGAGAAGGGAGAAGCGACCAGGTGCCCGCCCTCGAGCCGCAAGGCCTTCACCCCGCCCTCCGCCCGGCGCAGGGGCGCGAGGTCGGCCGAAACGAGCACGCTGCTGCGCTCGTCGGCCACCTTCTCCGTGTTCCAGTCCCGCTTGGTGCCCCACAGCATCGTTCCCTGCGGCCTGGCGATGCGGCTGCCGGACGAGCCCTGGCAGCGGCGCGCGTAGCGCTCGGCCTCCGAAACCTGGCCCGCGGGCCTTGCGGAGGCCGGAACTCCCGCCTGCGCCAGGGAGGGAAGCTGAAGGAGCAGACAGACCACCAGGGACTTCTTCATCGCGTTTTCTCCGGCACGCCCAGGGACGGAATTGATGGACCGTGATTGGGAGAGACAGGGACTTGCAAAGTCATGCACGGAATTCTCCAGCTGTCCCATGGCCCACCAGCCTGGCGACCTCCGCGTGACACCGCCGGAGAGCCAGGGTTCACTGGCCATGTCTGCGTTCAACGGGGAAACATGAGGCGCATGCTCGGGTGGATGGTGGTTGTCGTGGTCTGCTGTTCGGCGGGAGCGGCGACAGCGAAGGAGCCGCGGGATGCGAAGCTTCGGGAGGCGCAGACAGCCTTTGACGAGGCGACGAGGCTCATGGAAGCAGGCCTCTACACCGAGGCGTATGGACCGGCTGCGCAGGCGCTCGCGCTGAAGGAGTCCGCGCTTGGAGGCACGCATCCAGACATCGCCGGCGCTCTGGACCTCGTGGGGGAACTCTCTCAACGGCAAGGCGACGCCGCCCACGCGGAGCCCCTGCTTCTACGCGCGCTGGCCCTGAGGGAAGCCACGCTCGGCAAGGACCACCCGGACGTGGCCCTGACGCTCACCCTCCTGGGCATCCTCTACAAGGACCAGGGACTGTTCGCTCAGGCCGAGCCCCTCTTCCTGCGCGCACTCTCCCTCCGGGAGACGGGCCTTGGCGCCACACATCCCCTCGTCGCCAGAACGCTGGGCAACCTCGCGAATATCTACAAGGACCAGGGGCTGTACGAGCGGGCCGAGCCCCTCTACCTGCGCGCGATCGCCATCCGGGAAGAGGCCTTCGGCAAGAACCATCCCCATGTCGCCACATCGCTCAACAACCTTGCCCTGCTCTACAAGGACCAGGGGCTGTACGAACGGGCCGAACCCCTCTTCCTGCGCTCGCTCGCCATTCGGGAAGAGGCCTTCGGCGACCGCCACCCCGATGTCGCCGCATCGCTCCACGGCCTCGCCAACCTCTACGTGGGTCAGGGGTTGTACAGCCGGGCCGAGCCCCTCTTCCTGCGCGCGCTCGCCATCTTCGAGGCGGCCCTCGGCGGCAAACACCCTCACGTGGCCGCCTCGCTCGACGACCTCGCCAATGCCTACTCGGAGCAGGGGTTGTATCCCCGGGCCGAGCCCCTCCACCTGCGTGCGCTCGCCATTCGGGAGGAAGCCTTCGGCAAGGGCCATCCCGAAGTCGGCCTCTCGCTCAACAACCTGGCCCTGCTCTACATGGAGCAGGGGTTGTACGAGCGGGCCCAACCCCTCTTCCTGCGCTCGCTCGCCATCCTGCAAACAGCGCTCGGCGACCAACATCCTCTCGTCGCCACCTCGCTCGACAACCTCGCGCTCCTCGCCAGGGAACAGGGGCTGTACGGCCGGGCCGTGACCTTCCATCAGCGCGCGCTCACCCTCCGGGAGGTGGCGCTCGGCAAGAGCCATCCCGACGTCGCCTCATCACTCCACAACATGGCCAATGTCTATCTGGACCAGGGAGGGAATGAGGACCGGGCCGAGCCGCTCTTGAAACGCGCGCTCGCCATCCAGGAAGCCACGCTCGGCGACGCCCATCCCTTCGTGGCCTCCTCGCTCTCCAGCCTCGCCAGGATCCACCTGGCCCGAGGAAGGTATGACCGGGCCGAAACCCTGTGGACGCGTGCGCTCGCCATCCAGGAAGCCACGCTCGGCGACACCCATCCCAACATCGCTCAATCGCTCCAGGGCCTCGCCCTGCTCCACCTGGCCCGGCATCGCCTCGCCGCGGCCCTGCCGCTCCTCACGCGCGCCTTCGACATCTCCGAACAGCGGCTGCGCCAGGAGGCGCTCGACTTCTCCGAGTCACGCCTGGCTCATTTCCTCCAACTCCTGCGCGCGGATGAGCAGGGGCTCTACGCCGTGCTGCGCGCCTGGCCCCAGGACGCCAGCGTGCGGCGTCTGGCGCTCGGCGCCGTGCTCCTGCGCAAGGGCCGCTCCGTCGAGGAGACCGCGGAGATCTCCCGCAGCCTCTCCCGAAGCCTGGGCGCCAGGGACCGCGACACCTTCGAGCGGCTGCGAGGCCTGCGCACCCAACGGGCCGCCCTTTCGCTCGAGGGCCCCGGCGAGCTCACTCCAGCGGACTACCAGCAGCGCCTCAAGTCGCTCGCCGACCAGGGTGATGCCCTGGAGGCCGACCTCGCCAAACGCTCCGCGCCCCTGCGCGCGCTCACCGCGCCCCCACCCGCCTCCGAAATCGTCGACCGGGTCGCCGCCTCCCTCCCGCCAGATGGAGCCCTCGTCGAGTTCATCGCCTACGAGGACAGTCCCGTCATCCCCACTCCCGGCAAGCGCCGCGTGAAGAGACCGGGCCGCCTGCACTACCTGGCGTTGGTGCTCCTCCCCGACGGATCCACGCGGGCCCTGGACCTGGGCCCGGCGGCGCCCATCGACCGCGCCGCCATGCGCCTGCGCGATGCACTGGCACGCCGCGATGCCCAGGCACAGGCCTCCGCCCGGGCGCTCCACGACCTCGCGTTCCGCCCCCTGCTGCCGCTGCTGGGCAACACCCGCCGGCTCTTCGTTTCGCCTGACGGACATCTGAGCCTCGTCCCCTTCGCCGCGCTCCACGACGGGCGCGAGTTCCTGGTCGACACCTGGGACTTCACCTACCTCACCTCCGGCAAGGACCTGCTGCGGCGTCCCCAGGACACCTCCGCCGTGTCGTCCGTCGTCGTCTTCGCCGACCCGGACTTTCAGGCGGCCTCTGGAGCCGCGCCCCGGCCGCCTTCGCCCGTGGAGCGTTCCGCGCCCCTCGAGCGCTTCTTCTCCACCGCGCGCGCGGAGGACATCGCCGCCATCCCCTGGGCACCGCTCCCGGGCAGTCGCGCGGAGGCCGAGGACATCCAACGCCTCCTCCCCCAGGCACAGCTCTTCGTCGGCCCCGAGGCCACCAAGGAGCGGCTGCTCCACCTGTCCACGCCCGGTGTCTTGCACCTGGCCACCCACGGCTTCTTCCTCGACGACGCCGCCGTGCCCCGCGATTCCAGGGCCGTGGTCCACTTCGGTGTGATGGGAGAGGGAGCCCTCACACGCCCCGTTCCGGATCCGTTGCTGCGCTCAGGGCTGATCCTGACGGGAGCGTCCTCCAAGGCCCCTGACGCGGTCAGGGCCCCGGCGGCCAGCGCGATGGTGACGGCCCTGGAGCTGGCGGGCCTGGACCTGTGGGGCACGCAGCTCGTGGTGCTGTCCGCGTGCGACACCGGACGAGGCGACGTGAAGCCAGGCCAGGGCGTGTACGGCCTGCGCCGCGCCTTCGTCGTGGCGGGAGCGGAGACGGTGGTGATGAGTCTCTGGAAGGTGAACGACGGGGCGACCCACTCCCTCATGGAGGCCTACTACCGCAACCTGCTCGCGGGGCAGGGACGGGCCACGGCGCTGCGCGAGGCGATGCTCTCCTTCCGGCGGACGTGGCCCCATCCCCACTACTGGGCCCCCTTCATCACCGTGGGCAGCGACGCACCAATGCGCGCGCTGTCGCCTGTCCCCCCTTCCCTTCCGGCCGCGAAGCCCGCCCAGCCTCGCTGAACGTCGTCGGCCTCGACACCGTGCCCTGACAGGCGCGGCCTCTCAGATGTCGGTCTCCAGCCGCTCCAGCACCCGATACTCCTGCCGGTAGGCCTTGCCCCCACGCTCGAAGGTCTCCACCACGGTGGCGCCGTCCTCGGAGATGACGAGGCGGTAGTCCGTGTCCGCCGTGGGCGTGGTCGCCCTGTAGGCGCCAGACGGGAGCAGGAAGGTCACGCGTGGGGGACGGTCCGGACAACAGGCCGTCAGCAGCGAGGAGGCCAGGGCACTCGTCAGCATGCCCGCGAGTACGATGCCGGCCTTCCTCATGGCAGCCTCTCCAGGGTGAGGTCCCGGTAGAGTTCGCCCGTGCCTTCCGTCGGCTCGGCCTCGAAGAGCGTGCCCTTCGCGAACTCGTTGGGCGCGCCCTCCGCCGGCCGCACGGCCCACACGCTGTAGACGGCGCCAATGGGGCCCGGGCCCTGCGCGGGGATGATGGAAACGCCATCCGCGGTGGCCGACACGAGCCGCAGCCGGATGCCCTCGGCTTCGTCATTCAGCGGATCACACACACCCCCCTGGAGCTTCGCGCCCGCGAACAGGGGCCAGCCCAGCGCGAGTCCCGCGCAGAAGAGCGCCGTGGGGACGACCTTGCGACGATGCGACAAATGAATTGGCATGGGACGGGAGCCTGCTCCAACTCCCACGCGAAACACCATCCACCCCGGGGACAGGCTAATCTTGTGTCTCTTTGCGTCAGGAGCCTCCATGAGTCTCGCCTACCGCCGACAGGGCACCTCCCACCGGGGCTGCACGCTGAGCTGGTTCGTGGAGGGCGACGGTCCTCCGGTGGTGATGATCCAGGGGGCGGGCATTGGCGCCACGGGATGGCGGCCCCAGGTGGAGGGGCTGGCCTCCCACTTCCGCTGCCTGTGCCTGGACAACCGGGGCTTCGGTGCCAGCCAGCCTCCCGGCGACGCGCTCACGGTGGAGTTGATGGCCGAGGACGTGCTCACGCTGATGGACGCGCAGGGCTGGAAGAGCGCGCACGTCATGGGGCACTCGCTGGGCGGGCTGGTGGCGCTGTACCTCGCGCACCGGGCGCGCGAGCGGGTGCGCAGCCTCGCGCTCTTGTGCACCTTCGCGACGGGCGCGGTGCCCACCCGGATGACGCCAGACATGCTGCTCATGGGCCTGCGAACGCAGGTCGGAACGCGGCGCATGCGGCGCCACGCCTTCCTCCGGATGGTGCTGGCGCCGGAGGAGCTGGCCCACGCCGACAAGGACGCGCTGGCGGCGGAGCTCGCGGAGCTGTTCGACCATGACCTCGCGGACCAGCCGCCCGTGGCGATGCGTCAGTTCCGGGCCATGGGGAAGGCGGACGCGACACCGTTCCTCCGGGGGCTGGCGGGCCTGCCGACCCTCGTCGTGAGCGCCACGCATGACCCCATCGCGCCCCCCACCGCCGGGCAGGCCCTGGCGGTGGGAATCCCTGGCGCGCGCTTCGTGGAGCTTCCCCATGCCTCACACGGCGTCACGCTGCGCTTCGCGGACCGCATCAACGCGCTCCTGCGGGAGCACCTGGAGGCCTCGGAGACCCCGGAGCTTCGTCACGGAGGGCAAGGCCGGTCGAAGTAGAGCGTCAGCTTGGGCCACACCGCGTCCGACGCGACGTAGGGCGAGTAGAACTCCACGCCGTCCGACGAATCGCTGCGCAGCCCGAGCTCCACCCGGAACCCTGTGCCGTTGGAGCCCAGCGTCCCGGTGCCGCTCCGCACCAGCCCCGTCACGTCCATCTTCACCGTCGTGAAGGGCGGAACGGCGCCCATCCCCGTGAGGGGAGAAGGCTCCAGTTGGGGACGCGTGTTCCAGGTGCGGCTCTCCGGCGTCCAGGTCCCCGGCACCACGTTGTACAGGCTGGGACCTTCGCGGGTGCCGTCGTCTCGCGAGCGCAGGCTCAGGATCGCGCGCTTGATGTGACGGCCCCGCGGGTCGACGATGAAGCTGAGGAAGGTCTCACGTCCCACGTCCGCGTCCACCCAGAGCGACGTACTGCGGGACAGGCGCGAGCCGGGCGAGGACTCGGACACGTGGAAGACCCGGTCCGGGAGGTTCACCTCGTAGCTCTCCACGAGGGTGCCGGGGGTGCAGTTGGCGGGCTCCGTGTTGACGAAGAGTACGGGCCGGAGCTGCTCCAGGCTGCTGTTGCGCGACACGAAGCTCGCGCCGTCCTGCGAGCCCATTCCCACGGAGAAGCTGTAGACGCCGTCGCCCTGCACCACCCCCGTGGCGTCCAGCTCCACCCACGATTCATCCTCCACCGGCAGCGGGGTGTTGAGCACGGGCCCCGCTCCTGCGTACAGGGGACGGTTGTCCCAGGTGAGGGTGGATTCGGTCCAGTCATTGGAGACGGGCCACGCGGACAGCGTGCCCGAGGAGCCGCTGGTCGCGTACAGCCGCAGCTTCGCGTTGTTCACGGGCGCGCCCAACCCCACGAACTCGAAGCGGAGGAAGGACTCGGACAGGGGCGCTCTGTCCGCGCGCAGCCGCGTGGTGTCACCGTAGTTCGTGGAGGGCGCATCCGCGTCCGTCCGGGCGTCAGCGCTCGCGATGGCGTAGTTCGTCAGGCCCGGCGTCAACGCGGAGGCCTGCTGCCCCTCGGGCATCGGGGCCACCTCCTCGTCCGCCAGCTCCTGTTCATCTGGAGCGCCCGCCCCCTCCGGCCCACAACCCGTTCCCGTCAACAGCAGCAGGCTCAAACCCGCCGCGCTCCCCACGCACTTCAATGACATACCCACCCCCAGGATGTACCGGCGCGAAGTGCATCCCCTGTGCCCATGAAACAACGTCTGCTCGCGACCACCGGCCGACGTTCGCGACGGCGCGAGGGGAAGCTCCGGTGCGTGAGGGGACACTCCCGTACAACACCAGGGTATCCAGGCGACCCAGCGGGGGAACGGCGCGGGAGCCAGGAGAGGCGTGGCCGTGGCTCAATCTGGCCTAAGCTCGCGGCCCTCCCTATGAGCCAAGACTCCACGACCCCTGTCACAGAGAAACACGGTCCGCTCGGGCCGCTCGCGCTGTCGCTGTCCGGCGGCGGTTATCGCGCGGCGGCGTTCCACCTGGGGACGCTGCGGTTCCTCGACACCGTTGGACTTCTGTCTGATGTCGTGGGCCTGTCCACGGTCTCCGGCGGAACGCTCACGGGCCTGGCCTGGGTGGTGAGCCAGCTGGACGGCAAGCCGTTCAAGGAGTTTCACGAGACGTTCTCCGCGTACCTGCTGCGGACGAATGTGATTGCGGAGGCGCTGACCGGGCTGACCTCCAACCGCGACCACGGCAGCCATGCGTGGGCCAGCCTCATCCGGTCCGCGGCGGACGTCTACGCCCGGCCGGACTTCCTGGGCGACCGGCGCTTCGGAGAGGTGCTGAACGCCGGCGGGCTCCAGCTCCAGGAGGCCATCTTCAACACCACCGAGTTCCACAGCGGCCTGGACTTCCGCTTCCGGCGCAGCAACAAACCGAACACCCTCCTGGGCAACAACGGCTACCGGATGCCGCGCCCGGTGGCCAGCCACGTCCGGCTGGCGGACATCGCCGCCGCGTCGTCGTGCTTCCCGGGTGGCTTCGAACCGCTGGTGTTTCCGCAGCAGTTCCACTGGCCGCGGGACTATCCGCTCGACACCGCGCTGGCGGCCCTGGGTCCGGGCTTCCAGAGCGGCCTGCCCCTGATGGATGGCGGCATCTACGACAACCAGGGCATCGACAGCCTGTTGCTCGCGTTCAACCGCGCGGAGCCGCCGCCCACGCTGGTCATCTCCGACGTCAGCGTCCAGAGCCCGGAGATGTACAACGTCCCGGAGAACCCGACGAAGCGAGGCTGGGTGACGCTGAACGGGGTGTCCTGGATGGCCTACGGCCTCTTCGCCCTCTCCCTGCTCTCCGCCGCCATCCTCGCGTGGCGAGGGTTCGAGACCGCTCGCGCGGGTGACTGGGCGCCGCGGGACTATTTCCTCTATCTCATCCCCGGCGTGCTGACCGCGTCGGTGGCGACGGCACTGGTCTGGGGCCGGGCCCGTCTGGAGGACGTCATGGCGCTGCTCAAGCGGCAGATGGACCTGGACGTCTGGCCGTCGTTCAGGAAGCTCACCGTGCTGGAGTTCACGCAGATGCTGGTGCTCCGCGCGACGTCGATGCTGGCGCTGACGTCCAAGGTGTTCATGAAGCGGGTGCGCGGGCTCGTCTTCGGGCAGGTGTATGGGGACTCGCGGTTCAAGGACCGGCGCATCTCCAACCTCATCGCCGCGCTCACGGTGGACCGGCCCAACCTGTTCGCGAAGCACCCGTGGCTCAAGCCCGGTGCGCACCTGGTGTCCCTGGGCACGCAGGCCTGCCAGATGCCCACCACGCTCTGGTTCACGGACGCGGCCCGGTTCACCGAAGTGGAGGGCGCGGGCGCGGCCACCATCTGCTACGTGCTCCTGCGCCACATCGTGGAGCACCACGCCGGCCGGTACGAAGCGCCGGGCCAGCCGCTGAATACCCTGTACGAGCGCCTGCGCAAGGAATGGGCAGTGCTCAATCAGGCCGGCGCTCCGTCTCAGGACCGGCCGTCCGTGGCGGCCTAGCAGGTTCTGCGTGCATCGGGTGATGCCATGAGTAGGATTCGGGCAATCCCCCGCCCGGAGGCCCGATGGCATCCCCCACCGACACGCAGGACCCGTATGAGCGCATCTATCGCGTCTGCGAACAGGTGCCCTCCGGCCAGGTGGCCACCTACGGGGACATCGCCACCATCGTCGGCGGGGCCTGTGATGCGCGCGCCGTGGGCTACGCGATGGCGGCGCTGGGTTCGCGCTCGACCGTGCCGTGGCAGCGCATCATCAACCGCACGGGAGGCATCAGCACCTCCGGCATCCGCCAGCGCGAGCTGCTGGAGGCCGAGGGCGTCGCCTTCGACGAAGCGGGCCACGTGCGCATGGACGCGCACCACTGGAAGGGCCCGAGCGAGGCCTGGGTCCGCGCCCACGGCTTCAGCGTGCTGCCGCCCCGGGACGCGCCCGCGCCCGACGCACAGCTCAAGCTCTTCTAGGGCTCACGGAGCGTCCGGGCGACCGGGCACGAGGGGACAGGGCTCGGCGGGCTGCCTGCTTTTCATGGCGGAATAAAGGGGGCAGCCTTCGGTCTTCGCCCATTGCTTGGACCTCCGAAGAATGTCCTCTCCCCTGCTCCGCTGGGGCCTCGTGCTCCTGGTCTGTCTGCTGGCACCTGTCGGGTTCGCGAAGGAGGCGAAGGTCCGCAAGGCCAAGGCGAAGGCACCGCGTCTGGTGCGGATCCACAGCGGGCACCGGCTCCAGCGCGACGCGGCCGCCGCCTTCGAGCGCATGGCGACGGAGGCGCGCACGGCGGGGCAGCCGCTGCTCGTCACCAGCGGGTGGCGGTCGTATCAAAAGCAGCGCTACCTCTGGCGCCTCTACCGCAAGGGCCTGGGGCCCCAGGCCGCGCGGCCGGGCCGCTCCAATCACAACCGCGGGCTGGCGGTGGACCTGGTGGTGGGCAGCGAGGAAGCGTCCCCCACGTATGACTGGCTCGCGGGCAACGCGTGCCGCTTCGGCTTCCGCCGCACCGTGGCGTCCGAGCCGTGGCACTGGGAGTACCGGCCGAAGAGCACCTCCGCGCCTGAAGCCGACGAGGACTGCCTGGGCCGCCCGCTGAACGTGGAGCCCCTGCCCGCGGTGGTCCGTCAGGACGCGAGCTAGGTCCCGGGAGGCAGCTCCACGATGAACTTCGCGCCGTGCCCCGGCTCGCTTTCGACGCGGATGTTTCCACCGTGCGCTTCGATAAGCTGGCGCGTGATGAAGAGCCCCAACCCCAGCCCTCCGTAGTTGCGGGAGGCGGCGCGCTCGAAGCGCTCGAAGATGCGGCCCTGGGCCTCCGGGGGAATGCCCATGCCGTGGTCCTCGACGATGAGCCGCGCTCTTCCCGCGTGGTTCGCCACCTCCATCTGGATGGGCCGCCCCGCGCCATACTTCATCGCGTTGGTCAGCAGGTGGAGCATCACCTGCTCCATCCGCAGCCGGTCCCACCTCCCCTGAACCGGCTCCAGGGCCACCAGCTCGAAACCACAGCCCGACTTCTGGAACTGCTCCGCGAGGTGCGCCGTCACGTCCCGCGCCAGCTCCGCCAGGTCCAGCTCCTCCGGGCGCAGGGTGAGCCGCTTCTCGTTGATGCGTGAGACGTCCAGCAGGTGCTCCGCCAGATGTGACAGCCGTTGGAGCTGCACCTCGAAGACCTCCAGCATCTTCGACACCTTCTCCATGGGCAGCGGTCGCGCGGCCGTGAGCGTGGACTCCATTTGCTGCACGCGCAGGCGCATGGAGGTCAGTGGGGTCTTCAGCTCATGGGAGGCGATGGACAGGAACTCGTCCCGCGCGCGGATGGACTCCTGCGCCGAGCAATAGAGCTGGGCGTTGTCGATGGCGAAGGCGGCCCTGCGGCCCAGCTCCTCCACCAACGCCACCTCCGTCGGCGTATACGTGCGCCCGGGCGAGGGAGAGACGAGGAACAGCGCCCCCAGGGTGCGGCCTCGCGCCTGGAGGGGCACGCCGAGCGAGGGCCGGCCCTGGAGCGTCCGCGCCTCCCGCCATGGCTCCTGCGCCAGCGCGACGGGATCCAACAGGCCCATGGACGCCTCGAACATCTCGGACATCCCGGTGGACAGGACCCGGGCCGGGCCGTGGGGGTCCGGCGGATGGCGTTGGAGGAACTCCCGCACCTGCGCGGCACGGGCCGGGGAGCGGTCCGCCACCGCCACGGGCCGCAAGGCCGCGCTGTCCGTCCGCACGAAGACGACACACAGGTCCGCGAGCACGGGCACCACCAGTTCGGCGACGCGCTGGAGCGTGGTCTCATGGTCGAGCGACGCCACCAGCTCGCGGCTCGCCTCGGCCAGGAAGCGCTGGGAGGTCTCCATCTGCTTGCGCTCGGTGATGTCGGTGGCGATTCCGCAGAGCGCGTACACCGCCCCGGTGGAGTCGCGGAGCGGGAACTTCTGCGTGAGGTGGATGTGGATGCCGTCGTCGTGGAGGAGCCGCTCCTCCCGCTCCACGGAGACACCCGTCTCGAGGATGCCTCCGTTCACCTCGTGCAGCGTCTCCGCGATCTCCCGGGGGAAGACGTCGAAGACGGTCCTCCCCGCCACCTGTTGCCGGGTGCGGTGGTAGAGCCGCTCCCACTCGCGGTTCACGAACAGGAAGCGCCCCTGCGGATCCAGCAGGAAGAACACGGTCGGCGCGTTGTCCAGGATGGCGCGCAGCCGCTGTTCGCTCTCCTGCAGCGCCTCTTCCGCCCGCTTCCGCTCGGTCACGTCGATGAGCACCGCGAGCGAGCGGAGCACCCTGCCGGAGGAGTCCTGCTCCGCGATGGCGGACAGGAGGACGTCGATGGGCTGCCCGTCCTTCTTCACGACCTGGTACGGCACGTTCCAGCAGGCCCCCGTCTTGAAATACTCCGGGAGGACGACCTCGCGCGCGTACCGCCGGGACTCCGGCGTCAGGAACTCCACCGAGTCGCGTCCGAGCACCTCCGCGCGCTCATAGCCCAGGATGCTCAACCAGCGATCGCTGACGCTGATGAGCCGCCCCTGCGGGTCGATGGAGTGCATCATCACGGGGGTGTTGTTGTAGAGCGAGCGGTACTTCTCACTGGCCTCGCGCGTCACATCCTCGGCCCGCTTGCGGTCGGTGACGTCGCTGACGACGGAGACGCCGCCGCGGATCCGGCCGGCCTCGTCGCGGACCGGACTGGAGCTGACGTGCAGCCAGGCCCCCGCAGGCCTCTCGGCGTTGCGCAGGAAGACCTCCTCCCGGCTGACCGTCTCCCCCCGGAGGGCCCGGCTCATGGGCAGGCGCTCGGACGGATAGAGCGTGACCTGGTCCGGCAGGTAGAGCCCATAGTGCAGCGGCCACCGGCTGACCGGCTCGTCGGTAGGCCCCATGCCCAGGGTGAGCTGCGCCTTCGGGTTCATGAACACCAGGCACTGGTGGTCGTCCGCCACCATGAGCCCCTCCCCCATGCTGGTGAGCACGGCATCCAGAAGACTGCCGTGCCCTGGCGGCGGGCTCCGCAGGGGCGGATGTGCTGGGCTGTCGTGCAGGCGGGCCATGGGACGCGTGAATGGGATGAAATTCTCCCTCTTCAACGATGGGGGCTCGCCAGCCCATGTGCCAGACGTCGCCCCCCGGATCCCTACTCCGCGCGACGCAGCAGCTCGTCCATGAGCGAGTCGTCGATCCGGTGTTCGTACCTCGCGCCCTGAATGGCCTTCAGCCCGGGCCACGCTCCAATGAGCACATGCCCCATGAGGCAGGTCGCACCGGCCGCGTATTCGAGGACGACCGCGCCGGCCAGCGTCTTGCCGTGCCACATGTTGGTCCTCGCCACCCGCAGCGTGCCCCTGGAGGAGTCTCCGAGCAGCGCCCCGGTGGCGTCGAGCACCTTCACCCCGTCCCCGGTGAGCTCGACGTGTTGCAAGGGCTCCTTGAGGTAGGTGGAGTTGGGCGCCTCCGTCCGGAGAATCAGCATCACCAGCGCGATCGGGAAGGTGGCGCACGTGACGGAGAACATGACGAGCCCGAAGACGGCGGGGCTGAAACCAGGCCAGGAAGAATATGCGCCCGCCGCCAGCGCGATGAGGACGGCCGGCAGAAGGGCGCTCACCGCCAGTGCCAGCACGAAGCGGGAGGTGGTCACCTTCCACAAGGTGAAGCTCGCACGGGGCGGGGAGCTGCGTCGGCGGGACTGCGCGAGGGTTGAAGCCATGTCTCCACGATGACGGAATCCCAGCGCCGTGCGTAGCCCCCTCGTCCCCCTTCCACTGTCATCCGGTCACTGGAGGTCTTCGAGCAGGGCCGCCTGGAGTGCCTTCCGGTTCTCGGGGAAGCGCTGGTTGGGATAGGGCCGTGCTCCGCTCAGGATGGGTTCGTATTGCTGGTACATGGGGTCGGAGCGCGCGGGCTCCTGCTGATAGAAGGCGCGGTTGGCCTGGAGCAGGTAGCGGGGCCGGGTGCCATCGGGAGCGTCCTTGCTGAAGGCGATCAGGCTGCGCGTCTCCGGGGCCTGCATGAACGACGTGAAGGCCCGGGCGTCCTCCGCGCACGTCCCGGCGCAGTTCTTGTTCAGCACCAGCGCATCCACGAACACCGCCGGAGCCGAGCCCGCGCCCAGCGGGACCGAGATGACCTCCGGGAGCGGCATGGAGGGCTGGGCCTGGAGGATGTAGAAGAGGCGCTCGGTGTAGCCCATGAAGCCGTTGGCCTGCCCCGTGGCGAAGGCCTCTTCCGCCACCGTGTTGTCCGCGTAGCTGCCATCCAGGCACGGATTGACGCCCGCTTCGATTGAGCAGCTGTCAACGACCTCCGCGAACGCGCCCACCGTGGGCGAATCCAGCGGCAGGGAGATGGCGCTCGCGAGCGCATCCCCCGGATGCGTGTCCAGCCAGGCATCCAGGTACGAGGCGGGCAGCGTCCAGCTTCCGTCGAAGTTCGCCACCAGCGGGCGCTTGCCGGGGGCCGCCTCGCGGAGGATCCGCGCGAGCGAGGTGCTGTCGGTGGCGGACCGGATGTTCGGGGTCCGCGAGTAGATGACCTTCGTGCACAGGTAGGTGGGCACGCCATAGCTCTGACCCGAGATGCGGACGGCCTCCTCGGCCGCGGGATGCGCGACGCCCGCCTCCAGCGCGACCGGCTGGATCCATCCCTTCTCCGCGAGCGAGCCGAGCACCAGCGTGTCCACCTCCACCACCTGGGCGGCCGACGCGTCCGTGCCCAGCAGCTGGTTCAACGTTCCGCCTTCATCCAGGTCATAGACATCCAGGTTGGCGTCGAACACGACGTCCAGATCGATGTCCGGATGGGCCCTCTCGAAGTCGGCCTCCAGCCGCTGCTCCAGGCTGGCGAAGCCGTCCCCCGCGGAGTCGGGGATGTATGGGAACAGGACGGCCTTCAAGGGACGCTTGGGCGTGGGGTCGGGATCGGACGACTCCGAACAGGCACTCAGGACCAGGACGGCGGGGCAGATCAGGGCGCTCCAACGCATGGCGGATGACCTCTCTTTGAATGGGCTTGGGGCGCCAATCCTTAGCAGGGCGCAGCCGGCCCCGGCCACCGCTGGCGCACGAAGGCCTCAGGGTTGGATGACGACCCGGCGATGCGTGACTCGATGCGGATGACGGGCGTGCTGCTGCTCCTGGCGGCGACGCCCGCCCTGCTGGCCGCGTCCCATGTCTGGGCGTTCTGGCGGCTCGTCACGGGCCTTTCGATGCATCACCGGAGCAGCAACGACTCCCCTCGGGAGTGACGAACAGGGCGGGGTTCGTCGCGCGGCGCGTGCGTGAGGGCCGGTGCTCGCCGTACGGGGACCGCTTCGCGAAGCCGTCCACGGAGCGCGCACGCCGGCTGAAGATCAGCGGCGCCTGGGACTGCTGTTACGGTCGCGCACCCGATTTGCCACGGGTCCCCAAGGAGTATGCGCGGACATGGCCCCTTCCGATTCGAAGCGTGCGCGACTGGCTGAACTGTTGCGAGGAAAGGTCCGGCCCTCTCCGCGCACGCCCGCATCTTCCGGCCAGGAGCGCATGTGGTTCCAGGAGCGGCTGGCCCCCGGCGGCACCACCCTCCACATGGCCGTCGCCGTCCGCCTCTCCGGAGTGCTCGACGAAGCAGCCCTGCGCCGCGCCTTCGATGAAGTGGTGCGCCGTCATGATTCCCTGCGCACCACCTTCATCGAACAGGACGGGCGCCCCTTCCTGAGGGTGGCCCCCGAGCTTGAGCTCTCCGTGCCAGGGGTGGACCTGAGCGGCCATTCCGAACAGGAGGCCTGGCGCCTTCTGCATGAAGCCTCCCGCATCCCGTTCCACCTGGAGCAAGGCCCCCTGCTGCGCGCGGTGCTCTATCGCCTCTCCAAGACCGAGCACCTGCTGCTGCTGACCGTCCACCACATCGTGTCGGACGGTTGGTCCATGGGAGTGCTGGTGCGCGAGATGGCGGAGTTGTACCGGGCCTTCGCGTCCGGCGAGCCTTCGCCCCTGCCTCCCCTGCCCTTGCAGTACGCGGACTACGCCGCCTGGCAACGTCAGGCGTTGCAGGGCGAGGCCCTGGAAGCGCAGCTCCATTACTGGCGCCAGCGTCTGGATCCTCTCGCCGTGCTGGAGCTGCCCACGGACAGGCCGCGTCCCGCAGAGCTCGACTCTCGCGGGGCTCGCACCTCACTGCTGCTGCCGCTTGCCGTCACCCAGCAGCTCAAGCAGGTGGCCCTGCATGAGGGCCGGACGCTCTTCTCCGTCCTGCTGGCCGCCTTCAACGTCCTGCTTCAGCGCTACTCAGGACAGGAGGACCTCACCGTCGGCACGCCCGTCGCCGGCCGCTCCCGCTCCGAGCTCGAAGGCCTCATCGGCCTCTTCGTCAACACGCTCGCCCTCCGCACCGACCTCTCCGGCGACCCTTCTTTCCGGCAACTGCTGGGCCGCGTGCATGACGCCGCCCTGGGCGCCTTCGCCCACCAGGACGTCCCCTTCGAGAAGCTGGTGGAGGTCCTCCAGCCCTCGCGCCGGATGAATGGCTCGCCGCTGTTCCAGGTGATGTTCGTCCTGCAAAACGCGCCGATGTCCGCCGTGTCCCTTCCCGGGCTGCACATGGACTCGCAGCCGGTGGACGGCGGCGCTGCCCGCTTCGACCTGACGCTGATTGCCGCCGAGGATCCGCACGGCCTGCGCCTCACCGCTGAGTACCGCACGGCGCTCTTCGACGAAGCCACTGTCGCGCGCATGCTGGGACACCTGCGTTCACTGATCCAGGCGGTCGCCCTGGACGCCGGGCAGCGGGTGTCCGCGCTGCCAATGATGAACGAGGCCGAGCAGCGCCGGTTGCTCATCGACTGGAACGCGACGGCTGCCGACTTCCCGCGCGATGCCACCCTGCACGGGCTCATCGAAGCCCAGGTGGAGCGCACGCCGGAGGCCGTGGCGCTCGCGTTCGAGGGCCGCACGCTCACCTACCGGGAGCTGGACGCACGGGCCAATCAGCTCGCGCATGCCCTCATCGCATTGGGCGTGGGGCCGGAGGTTCGCGTTGGCCTGCTGCTGGAGCGATCGTTGGAGCTCGTCGTCGCCCTGCTGGCCACGCTCAAGGCCGGCGGCGCCTACGTTCCCTTCGACCCGGCCTACCCCGCCCAGCGCCTCGCCTGGATGCTGGAGGATGCGCGCCCCGCCATCCTGCTGGCCCAGGAGCACCTGCTGTCGCGCCTGCCCGCTCATGAAGCCCGCGTGCTGTGCCTGGACACGCAGTGGGAAGACGTCGCGCTCAATCCCCGGCACACGCCGCTTCCGCGCGCCACCGCGGATGGCCTGGCCTACGTCATCTTCACCTCCGGCAGCACTGGCCGTCCCAAGGGCGCCATGAATGCCCATGGCCCGGTGGTGAATCGCCTGCTGTGGATGCAGTCCGCCTACGGCCTGGGCCCCTCCGACGTCGTCCTGCAGAAGACGCCCTTCAGCTTCGACGTCTCCGTCTGGGAATTCTTCTGGCCCCTCATGACAGGCGCACGGCTCGTCCTCGCGAAGCCCGGCGGACACCAGGACCCGGCCTACCTCGCGCGCCTCATCTCCGAAGCAGCCGTCACCACGCTGCACTTCGTGCCCTCCATGCTCCAAGTCTTCCTGGAGGAGCCGGGGCTGGAGTCCTGCACGTCCCTGCGCCGCGTGGTGTGCAGTGGTGAAGCCCTGCCGCTGGAGCTCGCGGAGCGCTGCCTGCGGCGGCTGCCGTGGGCCGGACTGCACAACCTCTACGGCCCTACAGAAGCCGCAGTCGACGTCACCTTCCACCAGTGCTTGCCGGGCGAGTCGCGCCGCTCCGTGCCCATTGGCCGGCCCGTGGCCAATACCCAGCTCCGCATCCTCGATGCGCACCTTCAGCCCGTTCCCGTGGGCGTGCCGGGCGAGCTCTTCATTGGCGGTGTGCAGGTGGGGCGCGGCTACCTGGGCCGTCCGGAGCTGACGGCGGAGCGCTTCATCCCGGATGGCTTCAGCACTACGCCGGGCACGCGCCTGTACCGCACCGGTGACGTGGCCCGCTGGCTGCCCGACGGCGCCATCGAGTACGTGGGCCGTGCGGACTTCCAGGTGAAGGTGCGCGGCCTGCGCATCGAATTGGGGGAGATTGAAGCCGCGCTGGAGCAGCACCCGGGCGTGCGGCAAGCGGTGGTGGTGGCTCGCGAGGACGTGGCTGGCGACAAGCGACTCGTCGCCTACGTGGCACGCCGGAGCGACGCAGGGGTGGATACCTCCGCGCTGCGCTCGCGTCTGCACGAGAAGCTGCCCGAGTACATGGTGCCCTCCGCCTTCGTCCTCCTGGAAGCCCTGCCGCTGACGCCCAGTGGCAAGGTGGACCGCAAGGCCCTGCCAGCGCCTGAAGCCACGGCCTCCGCCTCTGAATACATCGCTCCGCGCACGGCCACCGAGGCGAAGCTCGCGGGCCTCTGGGCCGACGTGCTCCGCGTGCCCCGTGTCGGCGCGCGCGATCACTTCTTCGAACTGGGCGGGCACTCGCTCCTGGCCACCCAGCTCGTCTCGCGCGTGCGTGCGGCCTTCGGGGTGGAGCTGGCCCTGCGCACCGTCTTCGAGGCCCCCACGCTGGAGGCGCTGGCCCGGCGCCTCGACGCGTCGGGCGAACAGGTGCTGGCGTCTCGTGTCCCGGCGCTCGTGCCGGTGCCTCGCACGGGTGCGTTGCCGCTGTCCTTCGCGCAGCAGCGGCTGTGGCTCATCGAGCAGATCGATCCCGGCAGCCCGGTCTACAACATGCCCATCGCCCTGCGCCTGTCCGGGGCGCTGGACCTCGACGCCCTTCGCCGGGGGCTCGAAGCGCTGGTGCATCGGCATGAGGCCTTGCGCACCACATTCCGCGAGGACCCCTCGGGCCCCGTCCAGATCATCTCTGCGCCCTCCGTGTTTCCATGGGAGGTCATCGACCTGCGCGGGCAGCACCAGGACGAAGCGCGCCGCCGCGCGGAAGCAGAGGCCGTGCGCCCCTTCGCGCTCACCACTGGCCCCTTGCTGCGCGCGTCGCTGCTCATCCTGGAAGAGCGTGAGCACCTGCTGCTGCTGACCGTGCACCACATCGTGTCGGACGGCTGGTCCCTGGGTGTGATGGTCCGAGAGATGGCGGAGCTGTACCGGGCCTTCACGTCCGGCGAGCCTTCGCCCCTGGAGCCTCTGCCGTTTCAGTACGTGGACCATGCCGCCTGGCAACGTCAGGCGTTGCAGGGCGAGGCCCTGGAAGCGCAGCTCCAGTACTGGCGCCAGCATCTGGATCCTCACGCCGTGCTGGAGCTGCCCACGGACAGGCCGCGTCCCGCACAGCTCGACTCACGCGGGGCTCGCGCTTCGCTGCTGCTGCCGCTTGCCGTCACCCAGCGGCTCAAGCAGGTGGCCCTGCATGAGGGCCGGACGCTCTTCTCCGTCCTGCTGGCCGCCTTCAACGTCCTGCTTCAGCGCTACTCAGGACAGGAGGACATCACCGTCGGCACGCCCGTCGCCGGCCGCTCCCGCTCCGAGCTCGAAGGCCTCATCGGCCTCTTCGTCAACACGCTCGCCCTCCGCACCGACCTCTCCGGCGACCCGTCCTTCCGGCAACTGCTGGGCCGCGTGCACGACGCCGCCCTTGGCGCCTTCGCCCACCAGGATGTCCCCTTCGAGAAGCTGGTGGAGGT
The DNA here is from genome assembly GCF_003612165.1 of Corallococcus aberystwythensis. GTDB lineage: Bacteria > Myxococcota > Myxococcia > Myxococcales > Myxococcaceae > Corallococcus > Corallococcus aberystwythensis. The sequence continues at coordinate 37,155 of NZ_RAWK01000001.1, forward strand.
CCTCCAGCCCCAGCGCAGCCTCAGTCACTCGCCGCTGTTCCAGGTGATGTTCGCCTTGCAGAACACGCCCATGTCCGCCGTGTCCCTTCCCGGGTTGCGCATGGAGCCGTTGCCAGTGGATGGCGGCACTGCCCGCTTCGACCTGACGCTGATTGCTTCCGAGGAATCGCACGGCCTGCGCCTCACCGCCGAGTACCGCACGGCCCTCTTCGATGAGGCCACTGTCGCGCGCCTGCTGGGACACCTGCGCACGCTGCTCCAGGGCGTCGCCCGGGACGTCAACTCTCGCCTGTCCGAGCTGCCGCTCCTGGACGCCGCCGAGCGCCGGCAGGTGCTCTTTGATTGGAACGACACCCACGCCGAATTCCCGTGCGATGCCTTGCTGCCAGAGCTGTTCGAAGCCCAGGTGCGGCGCACGCCGGAGGCGGTGGCGCTCGCGTTCGAAGGCCATACGCTCACCTACCGGGAGCTGGACACACGCGCCAACCAGCTCGCGCACGCCCTCATCACATGGGGTGTCGGGCCGGAGGTTCGCGTAGGCATCCTGCTGGAGCGCTCGCTGGAGCTTGTCGTGGCGCTGCTGGCCACGTTGAAGACCGGCGGTGCCTACGTCCCGCTGGACCCCGCCTACCCGGCGCAGCGCCTCACCTGGATGCTGGAGGACGCACGCCCCGCGGTGCTGCTCGCGCAGGAACGGTGGCTGTCACGCGTGCCGGTCCACGAGGCCCGGGTGCTGTGCCTGGACACGCAATGGGACGACGTCGCGCTCCAGCCCCTGCACCCGCCGTCAGCGCGCATTCCTCCCGACGCCATCGCCTACATCATCTTCACCTCGGGCAGCACGGGGCGGCCCAAGGGCGTCATGGTTCCCCACCGCACCGTGGCCCACCTCATGGGCGCCACGGACCGGATGCTGGGCACCGTGCCCGGCACCTGGCTCGCGGCCTCCAGCGTCTCCTTCGACATCCACGCCCAGGAGCTTCTCTGGACCCTGACGCTCGGCTTCGAGGTCGTCCTCTTCGATGCGAAGGGGTCGCTTCCCGACGTGCTGCGCCGCCATGCCATCACCCATCTGCAGGCCGCGCCGTCCTTCCTGCGCAGCGCGGTGTTGACGCCGGAGGCTCTCGCCCTGCTCGGGAGCCTGCGCCATCTCGGGGCGGGCGGTGAGGCCTTGCCCGGCCCGCTGGCACACCAGCTCCTCGCCGGGCTGCCTGACGTCACGCTGCTCAATCTCTACGGGCCCACGGAGACCACGGTCTACTCGTCGTCCTACCGCGTGCCTTCCGGCGCGCTCCCCGCCGTCGTCCCCATCGGCGCGCCCATCGCGAACACCCGGCTCTACGTGCTGGACGCGCGGGGGCAGCCGGTGCCCGCGGGCGTGTCTGGCGAGCTGTTCATCGCGGGCGAAGGCGTGGTGCGTGGATACCTCCAGCGTCCGGAGCTGACCGCGGAGCGTTTCGTCCCCGATGCCTTCTCCGGCGTGCCGGGTGCCCGCATGTACCGCACGGGGGACCTGACCCGCTGGCGGCAGGACGGCACGCTCGACTTCCTGGGCCGCACCGACTTCCAGGTGAAGGTGCGCGGCTTCCGCATCGAACTGGGAGAGGTGGAGGCCGTCCTTTCACGCCATCCGGACGTGAAGCAGACGGTGGCGGGAGCGCACCGCGACGCTTCGGGTGAGCACCGGCTGGTGGCGTGGGTGCAGCCCCGGCCCGGGTGCGCGGTCGACACGGGGGCGCTGCGTGAACACGCACGCGCGCACCTGCCCGAGCACATGGTGCCCTCCCTCTGGATGCCTGTGGACGCCTTCGCCCTCACTCCGAATGGCAAGGTCGACCGCAAGGCCCTGCCTGTACCGAGGGCCTCCGCTGCGTCCTCCGGATACGTCGCACCGAGCACCCCGACCGAGCAGAAGCTCGCTGCACTCTGGACCGAAGTCCTCGGCGTTCCCCGCGTCGGCGCACGGGATGACTTCTTCGAACTGGGTGGACATTCCCTGCTGGCCACGCAGCTCGCCTCCCGCGTGCGCCGGACGCTCCGGGTCGAGCTGTCGCTGCGCACCCTCTTCGAAGCGCCCACGCTGGAGGCACTCGCCCGGCGCATCGACGACACCGTACGGCAGGACAGCAGCCCGCTACCACCGCTCGTGCCAGTGCCCCGCGTGGGTGCGTTGCCGCTGTCGTTCGCGCAGCAGCGGCTGTGGCTCATGGATCAGCTCGAGCCCGGCAGCCCCGCCTACAACATCCCCTCCGCCCTGCGGATCCAAGGGGCCCTGGAGGTCCAGGCGCTGGAGCAGTCCTTCCGCGACCTCATTGCTCGCCACGAATCGCTGCGCACCACCTTCGAGGTGCGCGACGGGGAGCCCGTCCAGGTCATCCACCCCGCCGCCGGGTTCCACCTGGCCGTGGTGGAGCTGACCCACCTGTCCGAACGCGATGACGAAGCCCGGCGTCTGGCTTCAGCGGAAGCCCTGCGTCCCTTCGACCTCGCACGCGGACCGCTGCTGCGCGCGTCGCTGCTGAAGCTGGCAGCGGACGAACACCTGCTGCTCGTGACGATGCACCACATCGTCTCCGACGGCTGGTCCATGGGCGTCCTCGTCCGGGAGCTCGTTTCCCTCTACGAGTCGCGCTCCTCCGGCCGCACGCCGCGAGTCCAGGCCCTCCCCATCCAGTACGCGGACCATGCCGTCTGGCAGCGTGGGTGGCTGCGGGACGACGTGCTCGAAGCGCAGCTGGGCTACTGGAAGCAGCAGCTCTCCGGCGCACCGGCCCTGCTGGAGCTGCCCACCGACAGGCCCCGTCCCGCCGTGCGGACACAGCGGGGCGCATCCCTTCCCATCCACCTTCCGCTGGCGCTCTCCGGGGCGCTGACGGCCTTCTGCCAGCGTGAGGGCGTCACCCCCTTCATGGCCCTGCTGGCCGCCTTCCAGGTGCTGCTGTCGCGCCACTCCGGTCAGGATGACATCGTCGTCGGCTCGCCCATCGCGGGCCGCACCCAGGCGGAGACCGAAGGCCTCATCGGCTTCTTCGTCAACACCCTGGTGCTGCGTGCCCGGGTGAAGCCCCAGGTGGCGTTCCGCCAACTGCTCGCGCAGGTGCGAGACACGACCCTCGCGGCCCATGAGCACCAGCACCTGCCGTTCGAGAAACTCGTTGAAGCGGTGCAGCCCACGCGCGACCTGAGCCGGAGCGCGCTCTTCCAGGCGATGTTCTCGTTGCAGAACGCGCCCGCCGAAGCGCTGCGCATCCCCGGCCTGTCCTTCCAGGCCGTGGAAGTGAACACCGGTACCGCCAAGTTCGACCTCACCCTGTCATTGCAGGACTCCCCACGGGGCTTCACCGGCACGCTGACGTACGCCACGGACCTCTTCGACGCGTCGACCGTCCAGCGCATGGCGGGCCACCTGGGCGTGCTGCTGGAAGCCATCGTGGCGGCGCCGGAGACGGCACTCGCGGACCTGCCACTGCTCACCGAAGCGGAGCGCCAGCAGCTCCTGACCGATTGGAATGGCCCCCGCGTCGGGTTCCCGCGCGACACCTGCATCCACGAAGTCTTCGCCGCCCAGGCCCTTCGCACGCCTGACGCCCTGGCCGTCATCTGCCGTGCTCAGCAGCTCACCTTCCGTGAACTGGACGCGCGCGCCAATCAACTGGCCCACCGGCTCGTGACGCTGGGTGTCGGTCCCGACGTGCGCGTGGTGCTCTGCGTGGAGCGCTCCGTGGAAGCCCTCGTCGGCATCATCGGCACGCTCAAGGCCGGCGGCGCCTACGTGCCCATCGACCCCAGCTACCCGCGTGAGTGGATCGCCCATGTCCTCCAGGACACGGGGGCTCCGGTGGTGCTCACCCAGCAGCGGCTGCGTGACTCGCTCCCTCCCCACACCGCGCATGCGGTCTGCCTGGACTCCGACGTGGCGGACCTGGCCCGCGAGTCCCGGGAGGCTCCTGCCACCGGCGTGTCCCCGGAGCACCTGGCCTACGTCATCTACACCTCTGGCAGCACCGGCCGGCCCAAGGGCGTGATGATCCAGCACCGCTCCGTGCTGAACCTGCGCCTCGCGCTGGCGAGCACCGTCCACGCCGGCGCGCGAACGGCGGAGCGGGTGAGTGTCAACGCGCCGCTCTCCTTCGACGCCTCCGTCAAGCAGCTGATCCAGGTGCTGGACGGTCACACCCTCTGCATCGTCCCGGATGAGGCACGGGCCGACGTGGGCGAGCTGCTCAAACGCATCGCCCGGGACTCCCTGGACGTCCTCGACTGCTCACCGGCACACCTGCGCCTGCTCGTGGAGGAGGGACTGCTCACGCGCGAATCCGTCCCCCGCCGCGTCCTCGTGGGCGGAGAGGCCGTGGACCCGGCCACCTGGAGCCAGCTCGCCGCGAATGCGCGCCTGCGCGTCTTCAACGTCTACGGCCCCACCGAGTGCACGGTGGACGCCACCGCGTGCGCGTTCGACGCCTCGCCCACGCCGACGCTCGGAAGGCCCCTGCCCAACGTCCGCGTCTACGTGCTGGATGGGACCCTCCACCCGGTGCCCGTGGGCGTCTCGGGTGAGCTCTTCATCGGCGGAGAAGGCGTGGCGCGCGGCTACCTGGGCCGCCCCGCGCTGACCGCCGAGCGCTTCATCCCCGACGCCTTCTCCGGCAACCCGGGCGCGCGTCTGTACCGCACGGGTGACGTCGCGCGGTGGCGCGCGGACGGCACGCTCGACTACGTGGGACGCGCCGACTTCCAGGTGAAGGTGCGCGGCTTCCGCATCGAGCTGGGCGAAATCGAAGCCACGCTGCTCCAGCATCCAAGGGTGCACGAGGCCGTGGTGCTGGCGCGTGAGGACGCCCCCGGTGACAGGCGCCTGGTCGCCTACGTCACCGCGACGGAAGGCCACCTCCTGGAGGCGGACACCCTCAAGGCCCACTTGAAGCAGCACCTGCCCGAGTACATGGTGCCCGCGGCCTTCGTCCTGCTGGACGCCCTGCCGCTCAACACCAACGGCAAGCTGGACCGCAAGGCCCTGCCCGCGCCCGAAGCCGCGTCTTCTTCCGGGTACGCCGCCCCCAGCACGCCCACCGAGGAGCTGCTCGCGGGCCTCTGGGCGGACGTGCTGCGCGTGAAGCACGTGGGGCGGGAGGATCACTTCTTCGAGCTGGGCGGCCACTCGCTGCTCGCGACCCAGCTCGTCTCCCGCCTGCGCGCGGCCTTCAGGGTGGAGCTGCCGCTCCGGGCGCTGTTCGAGGCACCGACCCTGGCGGCCCTGGCCGTTCGCATCGACGCGGCCCTCCAGTCCGGGCAGCTCGCGGCGGCCCCTCCCATCCAGCGCGTGCCTCGCGCCCAGGCACTGCCCGCCTCGTACTCGCAACAGCGGGTGTGGTTGCTCGAACAGCTCGCGCCCGGCAGCACGGCGTTCAACGTGCCGCTCGCGCTGCGATTGTCCGGCGCGTTGGACGTCGAAGCCCTGCGCCAGGCGCTCGAAGCACTGGTGCACCGGCACGAAGCCCTGCGCACCACCTTCCGCGCCGCGGCCGAGGGCCCCGTCCAGCTCATCGCCCCCCCGTCTCCGCTGGCCCTTCAGCGCGGCGACCTGCGCTCGCTGCCCGAGGACGCACGCGAGCCAGAAGCACGGCGGCTGTCCGAAGCCGAGGCTTTGCGCCCCTTCGACCTGGCCACGGGACCGCTGCTGCGCGCATCCCTGCTGACCCTGGACGCGGAGGAGCACGTCCTGCTCCTCACCCTGCATCACATCATCTCCGACGGCTGGTCCAGGACCGTGCTGGTGCGCGAGGTGGCGGAGCTCTACCGGGCCTTCGCCTCCGGAACGCCCGCCGCCCTGTCTCCGCTGCCCCTGCAGTTCGCCGACTACGCCGCGTGGCAGCACCAGTGGCTGCGAGGCGACGTGCTGGAGGAGGAGCTCGCGTGGTGGCGGCGGCAGCTCGACGGGGCTCCGCGAGCGCTGGAGCTGCCCACCGACAGACCCCGCGCGCACCACACCCAAGCGCGCGCGGGCCTGCTGCCCGTGGTGCTGCCGCGCGAGCTGTCCGAAGCGGTGGAAGCGCTCTGCGTCCGCGAGGGCCTCACGCCCTTCATGTTCCTGCTCGCGGCCTTCCAGCTGCTGCTGTCGCGCTACTCCGGACAGGACGACATCTGCGTGGGCTCGCCCGTGGCCGGCCGCAACCGCGCGGAGCTGGAGGGGCTCATCGGCTTCTTCCTCAACACCCTGGTCCTGCGCACCCGCCTGGACGGCGACCCCACCGTGCGAGAGCTGCTGATGCGCGTGCGCACCACCGCGCTGGGTGCGTTCGCGCACCAGCACGTGCCCTTCGAACAGCTCCAGCCGATGCGCGACCTGCGCCAGGCCCCCTTGTTCCAGGTGATGTTCATCCTCCAGAACACGCCCCCGGCGGAGCTCTCCGTGCCAGGGCTGACGTTCCGCCACCTTCCGCAGGCGAGCCCCGCCGCGAAGTTCGACCTGACGCTGTCGCTGAGCCGGACCGAGCACGGCTTCACGGGCGTGCTGGAGTACGACGCAAGCCTCTTCAACGCCTCCACCGCCGAGCGGATGGTTCGGCACCTGCGGGGGCTGGTGGAGTCCCTGGTGGCCGCGCCCGAGCGCCCCGTGTCCTCGCTGTCGCTGCTGACCGTGGATGAACGCCGCCAGGTGTTGGGGGACTGGAACGCCACGCGCGCGGACTTCCCGGACGCCTGCGTGCACTCGCTCTTCGAGGCGCGGGCCCGGAGCACGCCGCACGCGCTGGCCGCGACGTTCGAGGGCACGCGCCTGACGTACGCGGCGCTGGACGCACGGGCCAACCAGCTCGCCCGCGAGCTGCGCCGCCGGGGTGTCGGGCCCGAGGTGCGCGTGGCCCTGAGCGTGGAGCGCTCACTGGACGTCGTCATCGGCATGCTGGGAATCCTCAAGGCCGGGGGGGCCTGGGTGCCGGTGGATCCGCTGCTGCCGCGCGAACGGCTGGCGTTCCTGCTGGAGGACAGCGGCGCGAAGCTGCTGGTGACACAGGCCGCGCTGCGCGACCGCTTCCCCAAGGCACACCGCGACCAAGCCCTCTGTCTGGACTTGGAGCGCGAGGCGCTCGAGCAGGAACTCCCGGAGGCGCCGGAGACGGCGGTGACGCCGCGTCACCTGGCCTACCTGCTCTACACCTCCGGCAGCACCGGCACGCCCAAGGGCACGGCGGTGGAGCACCGGAGCGTGGCCAACCTGGTGACGCACGAAGCGGTGGCCTACGGCATCGGGCCCGGCAGCCGCGTGTTGCAGTTCGCCAACCTGAGCTTCGACCTGTCGGTAGAGGAGATCCTCACCACGCTGTGCGCCGGGGCCACGCTGGTGCTGGCGCCGTTGGACAAGCTGATGCCGGGTGAGCCGCTGCGGACGCTGCTGCGCGAGGAGGCGCTCACCGTCATCAGCCTCACGCCCGCGGCCCTGGCGGCCACGCCCGCGGACGGATTGCCCGAGCTGCGCACGGTCATCTCCGGAGGCGAGGCCCTGCCACGCGAGGTCGTGGCGAGCTGGGCGCCCGGCCGGCGCTTCCTCAACACCTATGGCCCGACGGAGGCCACGGTGGTGGCCACGCTCACCGAATGCGTGGCGGACGAGCGCGTGCCTGGCATCGGCCGGCCGCTCGCGAACGTGCGCGCCTACGTGCTGGACGGCCGTGACGAACCGGTACCGGTGGGCGTGCAGGGCGAGCTGTATGTGGGCGGCGCGGGCGTGGCGCGAGGCTACGCAGGCCGCCCGGCGCTGACCGCCGAGCGCTTCGTGCCAGACCCATTCAGCGGCGAGGCCGGAGCCCGGCTGTACCGCACGGGCGACGTGGTGCGCTGGCGCGAGGACGGCACGCTGGAGTTCGTGGGCCGCGCGGACGCACAGGTGAAACTGCGCGGTTTCCGCATCGAGCTGGGTGAAGTCGAGCACGCGCTGCGCGGGCACCCATCGCTGAAGGATGCCGTGGTGCTGGCCCGGGAGGATGTCCCCGGCGACAAGCGCCTCGTCGCGTACGTGGTGGGGAGCACCGGGGCCACCGGTCTGGACCTGGAGTCCCTGCGTGCCCACGTCCAGCAGCACCTGCCCGGGTACATGGTGCCCGCGGCCTTCGTGCCGTTGGACGTCCTGCCGCTGACCCCCAATGGCAAGGTGGACCGCAAGGCCCTGCCCGCGCCGGACCTCTCCCGCGACGCGAGCGGATACATCGCGCCCCGCACGCCCACCGAGGAGCGCCTCGCCGCGCTGTTTCAGCGGCTGCTCAATTCCCGGCGCGTGGGTGCAAGCGACGACTTCTTCGACCTGGGCGGGCATTCCCTGCTGGCCACCCAGGCCATCAGCCGCATCCGCGAAGCCTTCGGAGTGGAGCTGCCGCTGCGCGCCCTCTTCGATGCCCCGGCCGTCGAGGCTCTTTCCGCGCGCATCGACGCGGCCCTTGAAGGCAGGGGCGCGCCGGCCTCCTCGCGGCGGAGTGAAGGCCCCGCGCTTTCACTGCCCATGCTCCCGCTGGAGGAGGTCGCGGCGCTGCCCCATCCGGTGGAACCGCGCGATGACTCCGCCGGGACGCACCCGCTCACCGATGCCGAGCGGCAGCAGGTGCTCTTCGATTGGAACGCGACGGCGACGGACTTCCCTCGCGATGCCACGCTGCACGGCCTCATCGCGGCGCAGGTGGAGCGTACGCCGGAGGCCGTGGCGGTCGCCTTCGAGGGCACCACGATCACCTACCGGGAGCTGGACGCGCGGGCCCATCGGCTCGCCTGCCACCTGCGCTCGCTGGGCGTGGGGCCGGAGGTGCGCGTCGGCGTGATGCTGGAGCGGTCCCTGGAGCTGCCCGTGGGCCTGCTCGCGATCCTCAAGGCGGGCGGAGCCTACGTGCCGCTGGCACCCGATTATCCCCCTGCACGACTGGCCTTCATGTGGGAGGACGCCGCGCCACACGTCCTGCTCACCCAGCGGCACCTGATGGACCGGCTCCCCGTGAGGGATGCGCGCGTGGTGTGCGTGGACTCCGAAGCGGCCCTCCTGGCGAACGTGCTGGACAGCGGCGTTGACGCCGGGAACGCGGCCTATGTCCTCTACACGTCCGGCTCCACGGGACAGCCCAAGGGCGTGGTCATCCCCCATCGCGCGCTCGTCAATCACATGGCGTGGCTGATCACCGCCTTCGGATTGGGGCCCGACGACCGGGTGCTCCAGAAGACACCCCTGAGCTTCGATGCCTCGGTGTGGGAATGCTGGGCGTCCCTCATGTCGGGAGGCCGGCTGATCATCGCGCCTCCAGAAGCGCACCGCGATGGCGCCCTGCTGCTGGACACCGTGGTGCGGAGCCAGGTCACGGTGCTCCAGCTCGTGCCGTCACTGCTGCGGGCTCTGCTGGACGAACCGGGCCTGTCGCGGGCCACCAGCCTGCGCTGGCTCTTCTGCGGCGGCGAGGCCCTTCCGGCGGAGCTGGAGCCACGGCTCCGCGCACGGCTGCCCCTCGTCACCCTGGTCAACCTCTACGGCCCCACCGAGGCCACCATCGACGCGACGTCGGCCCGCTGCCCCACCTCCAGCACGGGCAGGACGGTGCCGCTGGGACGGCCCATCGCCAACACCCGGGTCTACCTGTTGGATGACGGCTTCCATCCCGTGCCCATGGGCGTCGCCGGAGAGCTGTACCTGGCGGGAGAAGGCCTGGCGCGCGGCTACCATGCCCGGCCCACGCTGAGCGCGGAGCGCTTCCTGCCTGACCCGTTCAGCACCACTCCCGGCGCGCGGCTGTACCGCACGGGCGACGTGGCCCGCTACCTGCCGGACGGCAACCTGGAGTTCCTTGGCCGAAGCGACGCGCAGGTGAAGGTGCGCGGCCTGCGCATCGAATTGGGAGAGATTGAAGCCGCGCTGGAGCAGCAGCCCGCCGTGCGGCAGGGCGTGGTGGTGGCGCGCGAGGACGTGGCCGGAAACCCGCGCCTCGTCGCCTATGTCGTGCGCGACGGCGGCGCTGGCGCAGTGGACGTGGGTGCACTGCGCGCGGGTCTGCACGCAGTGCTGCCGGAGTACATGGTGCCCGCGGCCTTCGTCGTGCTGGACGCCCTGCCGCTGTCACCCAGTGGCAAGGTGGACCGCAAGGCCCTGCCCGCCCCGGGAGCCTCGCAGCCCCGCGTCCCTACCCGCCCGCCGGGCACCGGCACCGAGCGCGAGCTGGCGGCGCTCTGGGGCCGCGTGCTCCACGTCGCGGAGGTGGGCGGCGAGGACGACTTCTTCGAGCTGGGCGGCCACTCCCTGAGCGCCACCCAGGTGCTCTCGCGCGTCCGCCAGCACTTTGGTGTCGAGCTCTCCCTCCCTGACTTCTTCGCCTCCGCCACCGTTGACGCCGTGGCCCGCCGCATCGACGCGCTGACCCTGGACCGCCCGGCGGCGCGCGTACCACCGCTCCGTGCGCGCACCGGACAGGATCCCGCCCCGCTCTCCTTCGCTCAGCAACGCCTGTGGTTCCTCGCGAAGCTGGACCCCGACAGCACGAACTACAACCTCCCGGTCGCCGTGAGCCTGGACGGATTCCTCGACGTGCCGGCGCTCGCGCGCGGCCTGCGCGACCTGCACCAGCGCCATGAATCGCTGCGCACCACGTTCCAGGAGCGCGATCACCAACCGGTCCAGGTCATCACCGCGGAGTCCGCACTGCCTGCCGCCTGGACGGACGTCAGCGCCCTGCCCGAGGCCGAGCGCGAAGCCGCGCTCCAGCGCCTCATCGAGCACGAGTCCTGGCGGCCCTTCGACCTGGAGACCGGCCCGCTCTGGCGCGTGCTCCTCGTGCGCCTGTCCGGCCAGCGCCACGCGTTGCTGTTCACCCTGCACCACGTCATCTCGGATGGCTGGTCCATGGGGGTCCTCGTCCAGGAGCTGACAGCGCTGTACACGGCTCACGCCGAGGGACGGCCCGCGCTCCTGGAACCCCTCCCGGTCCAATACGCGGACTTCGCCCTCTGGCAGCGCGGCTGGCTGCGCGACGAACTGCTGGAGGCACAGCTCGGCTGGTGGCGGCAGCAGCTCCAGGATGCGCCCCAAGCGCTGGAGCTGCCCACGGACCGGCCCCGTCCGTCCGTGCGGATCTCCCAGGGCGGCGCGCATTCCTTCCAGTTCCCCCCCGAGCTGTCGGACGCGATGCACGCCCTCTGCCGGCGCGAGGGCGTCACCCCGTCCATGGTGGTGCTCGCGGCCTTCCTGCTGCTGCTGTCGCGCTACTCCGGACAGGACGACATCGTGCTCGGCTCGCCCATCGCGGGCCGCACGCATGCGGAGCTGGAGGGGCTCATCGGCTTCTTCGTGAACACGTTGGTCCTGCGCACGAAGCTGGACGGAGTGCCTGACTTCCGTGCGTTGCTCGCCCGGGTGCGGGACGTGACGCTGGGGGCCTACGCCCATCAGGACGTGCCCTTCGAAAAGCTGGTGGAGGCACTGCGGCCTGACCGCGCCCCCGGCCGCGCGCCCCTCTTCCAGGTGATGCTCGCGTATCAGAACGCGCCCATGCCGGAGGTCATGGGGCCGCGGCTGCGGATGGGCGCACTCAAGGTCGAGAACCGCGCCGCGAAGTTCGACCTGACGCTGTCCATCAGCGACCGAGGACAGGGGTTGAGGGGACAACTGGAGTACAGCACCGACCTGTTCGACGCCTCGACGGCGGCGCGGATGGTGGACCACCTGCGTGTGTTGCTGGAGGGGGCGCTCGCACAGCCCGACCAGCCGCTCCATGCGCTGCCCCTGCTGACTGCGCGTGAGCGGCACCTGCTGTTCCACCCGGAGCGCGAGCTGTCCGCCATCACTCCGGCGGACGCGTGCCTGCATCGCCTCATCGAAGCCCAGGCCCGGATCACACCGGACAGCGTGGCCGCGGAGCTGGAGGGACGGACGCTCACCTGGGCCGAGCTGCACCAGCGGGCCCGTGGGGTGTACCGGTCGTTGGTGGCGCAGGGGCGGGTGGAGCTTCCCGCGCCGCCTCCGCTCCTCCCCATGCCGCGCAAGGACGCCGTGCCGCTGTCGTTCGCTCAGCAGCGCTTGTGGTTCATGGATCAGCTCGAACCCGGCAGCGCCGCCTACAACATCTCATTCGCCCTGCGGATCCAGGGCGCCCTGGACGTCCCCGCGCTGGATCAGTCCTTCCGCGCCCTCATCGCCCGTCACGAGTCCCTGCGCACCACCTTCGCCCTGCGTGACGCGGAGCCCGTCCAGCACATCCACCCGGCCACCGGCTTCCACCTGGCCGTGGAGGAGCTGGCCCACCTCCCCGAGCGCGATGACGAAGCCCGGCGCCTGGCTTCAGCGGAAGCCCTGCGTCCCTTCGACCTCGCACGCGGGCCGCTGCTGCGCGCCTCCTTGCTGCGGCTCGACCCACGAGAGCACGTGCTGCTGCTGACGATGCATCACATCGTCTCCGACGGCTGGTCCATGGATGTGTTCGTGCGGGAGATGGCGGCGCTCTACGCAGCCTTCGCCCAGGGCCGGCCCTCGCCCTTGAGTGGCCTGCCCGTGCAGTACGCGGACTACGCCGTCTGGCAGCGCGGGTGGCTGCGGGACGAAGTGCTCGAAGCGCAACTGGGTTACTGGAAGCAGCAGCTCTCCGGCGCACCGGCCCTGCTGGAGCTGCCCACCGACAAGCCTCGTCCCGCGGTGCGGACACAGCGGGGCGCATCCCTTCCCATCCACCTCCCGCTGTCGCTGTCCGAATCGCTCACGGCCTTCTGCCAGCGCGAGGGCGTCACCCCCTTCATGGCCCTGCTGGCCGTCTTCCAGTTGCTGCTGTCGCGCTACTCCGGCCAGGACGACATCGTCGTCGGCTCGCCCATCGCGGGCCGCACCCAGGCGGAGACCGAGGGCCTCATCGGCTTCTTCGTCAACACCCTCGTCCTTCGCTCGCGGCTGGAGCCCGGCACGTCCTTCCGGCGGTTGCTCGCCCAGGTGCGCTCCACCACCCTGTCCGCCTTCGACCACCAGCACGTCCCCTTCGAGAAGCTCGTCGAGGAGTTGCAGCCCCAGCGCAGCCTCGGCCACTCGCCGCTCTTCCAGGCCATGCTGGTGCTCCAGAACGCGCCCGCGGCCACGCTCTCGCTCCCAGGTCTGGCATTGCTGCCCCTGGAGCGGGACGCCGAGACCGCCAAGACCGACCTCACCCTGTCCCTGACGCAAACGCCCGAGGGGCTCGTGGGCACGCTCGGCTACCGCGCGGACCTCTTCGCCCCATCCACCATCGCGCGCATGGCGGAGCACCTGCGCGTCCTGCTCACCGCGGCGCTCACTTCACCGGACTCGCGCTTGGGGGACCTCGACCTGCTCACCGGCGAGGAGCGCTCCGTCCTGCTCAAGGACTTCGTCACCTCCGGAGCGCCCGTCTCGCAGGCTCCCACGGTGCCGGCCCTCATCGCGCTTCAGGCGGCACTCCATCCGGAGCGTCCGGCGGTGGCGTGTGACGGCCAGGTGATCACCTACGGAGAGCTGGAGGCGCGGGCGCACCAACTCGCGTGGCACCTGCGCTCGCTCGGCGTCGGCACCGACTCCTGCGTGGCCCTCTGCCTGGATCGCTCCGTGGAGACCGTCGTCGCGCTGCTGGGTGTCTGGAAGGCCGGCGGGGCGTATGTGCCGCTGGATCCGGCCCAGCCCGCCCTGCGCTTACAGTCCCTGGTGCGGGAAATCGCCGCGCCCGTCGTCGTGACGGTGTCGCGCCACGCGGCTGCCTTCGCTGCGTCCTCCGCGCAGGTCATCCGCATGGACGCGGATGCAGGGACGCTGGCGCGGATGCGCACCGACGCACCTCCGGGCGACCCCCCTCCGGACTCGCTGGCCTACGTCCTCTTCACGTCCGGCTCCACTGGCAGGCCCAAGGGCGTGGCCGTCGCCCACGCGCAGCTCGCCACCTACGTCCACGCCGCCACCGAGCGTCTGGGATTGGAGTCCTGCGCCAGCTTCGCCCTCGTCTCCACCTTCGTCGCGGACCTGGGCAACACCGTCCTCTTCCCGGCCCTGTGCACTGGCGGGTTGCTGCATGTCCTCACCCAGGAGTGCGCCAGCAATCCCGTGGCGCTCGCGGATTACTTCCAGCGCCACCCGGTCGACTGCATGAAGGTCGTCCCCTCGCACCTCGCCGCGCTGCTCACCGCGCCGGTGCCCGCGCAGGTCCTGCCCCGCAAGCGGTTGGTGCTGGGGGGCGAGTCCACCCCCTGGGCCCTGCTGGAGACGGTGCACGCGCTGGCCCCCGGCTGCGAGGTGCACAACCACTACGGCCCCACCGAGACGACCGTCGGCGTGCTGGCGGGCCGCGTGGCGCTGCCGCCGTCCCAGCCACGGCCTTCCTCCGTCCCGCTGGGGCGTCCGCTGGCGCATTCACGCCTGTATGTCCTCGACGCGATGGGAGGACTGGCGCCGGTGAGCGTGCCCGGAGAACTCTTCGTCGGCGGAGCCCAGGTGACGCGCGGCTACCTGACGCGCCCGGACCTCACGGCCGAGCGCTACCTGCCAGATGCCTTCAGCGACATGCCGGGCGCGCGCATGTACCGCACCGGAGACCGCGTGCGCTGGCTCGCGGACGGCCGCATCGAGTTCCTCGGCCGCGCCGACTTCCAGGTGAAGGTGCGAGGCTTCCGCGTGGAGCCCGGAGAAGTCGCCTCCGCCCTGCGCGAGCATCCCTCCGTGCACGAAGCGCTCGTCCTCGCGCGACAGGACGTCCCGGGCGGCACGCGCCTCGTCGCCTACGTCGTCCCGCGGGACGCGGAGGTCCCGAAGCCCACCACCGAGAGCCTGCGCGCCCACCTCCTCCAGACGCTCCCCGAGTACATGGTGCCCGCGGCCTTCGTGCTGCTGGACGCGCTGCCGCTCACCCCCAACGGCAAGGTGGACCGCAAGGCCCTGCCACCGCCGGATGCCTCCGAGTCCCTCGCCCGCTTCGTCGCGCCGCGCAGTCCGCTGGAAGAGCTGCTGGCACGGACCTTCGCGGAGGTGCTCCACCTGGAGCGCGTCGGCGCCGAGGACGACTTCTTCGCGCTCGGTGGCCACTCCCTGCTCGCCGTACGCCTCATGGCACTCCTTCGCGAGCGCACGGGCCAGTCGCTCCCACTGTCCGCGCTCTTCCAGGGCGCCACCGTCGCGCGGCTCGCCGCCCGGCTGGAGCCCTCGTCAGGGCCGCAGGGCAACGCCCCCAACGTGGCAAGGCTCAACACGGGGGATCCTCGGCGCCGGCCGTTGTTCCTTGTCCACGGTGGTGGGGGTGGCGTGCTCAGCTTCTCCAGGCTCGTCCGGGAGCTGGGCAATGAGCGGCCCATCCACGGCCTCTTCGCCCCCGGCCTGGAGGGAGGCGTGCTGCCTCCTACGTCCATGGAGTCCCTGGCCCGTCTCTACGTGCAGCAGGTGCGCGAGGTGCAGCCCCACGGCCCCTACCGGCTGGCGGGGTGGTCCATGGGCGGACGCGTGGCGTACGAGATGGCGCGGCAGCTCCAGTCCCAGGGACAGCAGGTGGAGTGGCTGGCCCTGTTCGACAGCACCGCGCCGTCAGGACAGCGGGAACCCGAACCGCCGCCGCTGGCACGGCTGGCCGCCTTCGGCCGGATGGCCGGGTTCCCCCTCCAGGACGTCCCCGCGCAGGAGTTGGAGAAGCTGAGCGCGGTGCCGGACTCGGAGCTGGTGCCGGGGATGATGGAGGTGCTCCGTCAGCTCCCCGCCGCGGGAGGGCTCGAGCCCGGGCAGATGGAGCGCCTCTTCGCCGTCCACGAACGGCTGGGCGAGGCGAATCGCGGCTACGTGCCCGCCAGCCCCTACACGGGCCCCGCCGAGCTCTTCCAGGCCGCCGTGCACGCGGGCGACCCTTCACGGGCCGCGGAGGGTGGTTGGTCCACGTGGACGCCCGGCGGCCTGACGGTGAGCCAGGTGCCGGGCGATCACTTCTCCCTGCTCCAGGAGCCCCACGTCGCCACCCTGGCGGAGCGGATCACCCTGCGCCTGCGGGCCCTGGATGGGAGCGGAAACGGCCCTTGAGCTAGCGCGCGAGGAACGCGCGCATCGCGGAGATGACTTCCGCCTGCCGCGTGAGCCAGAGGTAGTGCCCCGCGCCTGGAAGCATCACGAGCTTCCAGTTCGGCAGGCTCTTGAGCAGGGCCTCCTGGGCGGCCTCGTGCTGGCGCAGCTCCGGAAGGAAGGCCTGGGCCCGCTCGCGCAGGTCAGCGGGGACGTTCTCCGCCTGGGACAGGTACGCCACCCACCCCGCGAAGGCCTGGTCGTCGGAGATGGCCAGCACCGGCGCCCGCAGCTTCGCGAAGTCCGGTTCGGCCGCGCCGCGCACGCTCTGCTCCGTCGCCTCGGGGAGGCGGCGGTAGCGCAGGTATGCGCCGGTGCCCGCGTCGAACTCATAGGCCTGATCAATCTCGTGCGGCGGGAACGGGCCGCCCAGGTCGCGCGCCAGCAGCGCTGTCACGGCCTCGCGTGACGGCTGCCCGTCGAGCACCGTGAACGGCAGCGGCGGCAGCGGACCGGGCTGCAGGAAATGGGCGATCTCCCCCCGGTTCTCCGTGGCGTCCAGGAAGATGAATGCCTCCACGCGCTCCGGGTGGTTCACGCCCATCCAATTCAATTCGTCCCCCGCCAGCGAGTGCCCCGCGAGCGTCACCTTCTGGAGCCCCAGCCCGTCCAGCGCGGCCAGCACGTCGTGCCCCAACGTCGCGCTGTCGTAACCCGTGGCGGGCCAGCTCGACGCACCGAAGCCGCGCCGGGTGAAGGCATACACGTGATGCGTGGCGGTGAACTCCGGCGCCAGCACGTCGTAGACGTGGCCCGTGCTCCCCAGGCCCGGCAGGAACACCAACGCCGGCCCCTTGCCGCCGTAGTCGAGCACCTCCAGCTCGACCTCCGGGGCCACCTTCACCCGCCGCACCTGGTGCAGCGGATCCACCGGGTCACCGGGCGGCGGAGACGGCGTGGTGGCACAGGCGGAGAGCAGCAGCACCCACGAGAGACGGAACCAGGACGTTCGCATGGCGGCAACCTTTGCATGGCTTGCCGCGACAACGGAACAGACTCAAGTCTGCAAATCATTGCCCAAATTAATTTCAGCGTAACTTTCCACCCTTCGCTGAATCCCCCTCTCGGAGACAGATGATGCGCTCGAACTGGATGACGTGGTCCCCTGCCCTGTTGCTGTCCGCGGGCCTGATGCTGGCCGCGTGCGGCGGCGCGGAGGTGGAGGCCCCCGGGCCGGACGTGTCTGCCATTGGCACGGTGGAGGGCGAGGCGAACTCGCCCATCTACGACCGGGCGCGCGCGTACGCCGCCGCCAACCCCAAGCGCGACGGCGGTTCGTGGAACCAGTGGTGTGGTTCGCTGATGGTCCGCTTCGGGCAGCTTCCGGACTCCGCGGTGCGTCCCACGGCCATCGAGGCGTACCGCGCGTCGCGCATCGTCTCCACGGATGCGTCCAAGGCGCTGACGGGGGCGTTCCACTGGTGGGACATCGGGTCGGCGGGCCACGTGGGCGCGGACCTGAACGGCGGCGGCGGCACGGTGTTCATGGCCACGTACAACCTCTCCCAGTCCTGGGGGGATGCGATTGGCGTCAACAGCGTCTCCGGGTACTCGGCGAAGACGGGCGCGCGCTACCTGGGTTGGTCCATGGACTACGCGGGCGGGAAGATTGCCGGCGGCGGGCAGTCACCGGGCGGCGGTTCCAGCAGCCTGCCGCAGACGACCACCGAGTTCGACGGCATCCCGGGTGAAATCTATTACAAGCGCATCCAGACGGTGGGCCGGCGCGACTACGGCTACACGGGCCCCATCGACGGGGTGACGGGGCCGAACACGGAGAAGATCCGCGTGCGCATCACCGCGCGCGAGCTGAACCGGCGCGGAGGCCCGCGCACCTCCTCCGAGGACGACGGCATCCCCGGCTCCATCTACTGGACCCGCGTGCAGACCGTGGGCCGCTCCTTCGGCTACACCGGCCCCATTGACGGCATCCCCGGCGCGAACACGTACAAGGCCGAGCACAAGATCTGCGCGTACGCCGTGAACCGCGCGTTCTGACCGGACCCGGTCCCTCCACGGCGCGGTGCGAGATCCGCGCCGTCGTCGTCGCCATCGACGGGGGCATCGGGGTAGCGTGCAGCCCTCTCCACGGAAGAGGGGGCCCATGCGCGTTGTACCGTCCGTCCTGGAATCCGTCACAGTTCACGCCGAGGGCGCGCTGTGCACGCGCGCGTTCGTGCTCTCACCCGAGAACGGGCACCTGCCCGGTCAGGTCCGCGTCGACGGCCTGCCCCTGGCGCTGCGCACGGGCTCGCTGCGTGCCCGCGTGGTGGAGGGGCCCTCGGGCCTCCTCGTCCGCGACCTCAAGCCCACGTTCGACGTGCGGCTGCCGCCCGAATCGGAGCTGCCCGCGGAGCAGCATTCGCTCGAAGCGGCGGAGGCCGCGCTGGCGGCCGTGCACAGCCGGCTGGAGCGGGTGCGCTCCGAAATCACGGCGCTCCGCGGCCTGACGCCCACCTGGCCAGCCCTGCCCAAGGGCCATCCCCCGCGCGACGCGCCACTGGCCGCGATGCTGTCACTCACGGGGTTCGTGGACACGGAGCTGGCGCAGCTGCAGGCCCAGGAACTGGACCTGGAGCGGCAGCACCGCGACGCCACGCACGAGGTGGAGCTGCGCCGCCGCCGCGTGCAGGAGCTGTCCTCCGCGAGGAGCGTGGACCGGGCCCGGCTGTTCCGCGCGGCGCTGCTGACGCTGTCCGGCCCCGTCGCCGCGAACGCGGACGCGCGGCTGGTGCTGGAGTACGCGGTGGCGGGCGCGCGCTGGGTGCCCACCTATGACCTGCGCCTGCCGCGCACGCTGGAGGAGGGCACGCTGCGCATGCGCGCCGCCGTCATCCAGCGCACCGGCGAGGACTGGACGGGGGTGCGGCTGGCGGTCTCCACCGCGAGCCTGGAGCGGCGCGCGGAGGTGCCGGAGCTGAAGTCGCTGCGCATCGGCCGCAGCCAGCCGCCGCCCGCGCGTTCGGGGTGGCGTGAACCCGCGCCGGGCCTGGAGGAGCTGTTCGCGGGCTACGACGCCCTGCACGTGGCGCTCCCGCCCCAGATGCTTCCGAAGCCCCAGCCTCCTGAGTACGAGGAACCCCTGCCGGAAGCGGATGACGACGGGTACGACGACGAGGAGCAGGAGAAGGTCTTCAAGGAGACGGCCACGTTCGGGGGCGCGCCAGGAGGGGCACCCAGGGCGTCCCGTCCGCCTCCTCCACCGCCCATGGCGGCGCCGAAATCCTCGGGGGCCTTCCTGGTGGGAGGGGCCCGTTCCCCGGACAGGAACCGGAGCGTCACCGGCGCCATCCCCGCGCCAGCACCTGCCATGCCCGCGCCCCGAGGTGGTGGTGGGATGGATCGCATGCGCAAGAAGCGCATCGCCGCAGAGGAGAGCCTTGAAGGCGCGCCGATGGCGGACCTCGCGATGGATGAGGACGAGGGCGGCGCCGGGGACCTTCTGCGTGCAGCGGGCCTGGAGCCGGCGGACGGCCTGTTCGACTACGACTCGCTGACGCTGGCCTCCGCGGCCTCACCGGCGCAGCGCGGCCGGTTGCGTCCCCGTCCCGCGCTTGTCTCGCAGGCAAGGCTGTCCATCACGTCAGTGAACGTGCAGGTGGAGGTGGTGCGGCTGGAGGCCCAGGCCTTGGTCTTCGCCGAGTCCGTGAACACCGTGGCGCCGCCCACCTGGACAGTCCCGCCGCGCGACTCCGCCCGGCACTTCGATGCGCGCTTCGACGCGGAGGCCGTCACGGACGTGCCGTCCGATGGCGCATGGCACACGGTGCCCATGTTGACGGTGCCCCTGGAGCTCACAGCCGAGTACGTGTGCGTGCCCTCCGTGGAGCCGCGCGTCTTCCGCACGGTGCGCCTGAACAACGCCTCGCCGCATCCGCTGCTCGCGGGGCCCGTGGACGTGACGCTCGGCGACGAGTTCCTGATGACGTCCCCGCTGCCCACGCTGGGGCCCGGCGAGACGCAGCGGCTGGGCCTGGGCGTGGAGGAGGCGCTCCAGGTGGCGCGCAACACCCGCTTCGACGAGGCCACGGGCGGCATGTTCGGCAACAGCACGGTGCTCACGCACCATGTCTCCGTGGAGGTGGCCAACCACCTCTCCCGCCCCGCGAACATCGCCATCTCCGAGCGCATTGGCGCGGTCCCCGAGTCCCAGAAGGACCTCAAGGTGGAGGAGGTGGAGGTGGTGCCGCCCTGGCACAAGCCCACGCCCCTGCCGGGTGAGGAAGCGGTGGAGGGCGAGCGGGTGTGGCGCGTGAGCGTCCCCGCCGGAGAGAAGCGTTCGATGAAGGCGACGTGGGTCGTGAAGCTGCCCGCCAGCAAGATGCTGAACGGCGGGAACCGGAGGACATGATGCGCACTTCCATTCTGTTGCCCCTGGTCAAGGTGACGGTCCTGGAGGACCGGGCCCTCATTGAACGCAGCGGCGCGGTGACGCTGCCCCCGGGCTCCTGCCGCCTCGTGGTGGACGGACTGCCGGCGGTGGCGGTGGACCGCTCGCTCCAGGCGAAGCTCTCCGGCGGCATGGTCACCCAGGCCAGCCTGCGCCGCACGATGCGCGCGGTGCTGCCGGAAGCGCTGCGCGAGCACAGCTCGGAGCTGGCCCGCCGCGCGTTCGAGCGCGAGCAGGTGCTGGCGCGAGCCCAGGCGGAGGTGCGGAGGCTGGAGGCGAAGCACGGCCTGCTGGAACTCGCGCGCCGGGATGTCCTGCGCGCCATCTCCGAGCGCAGCGGCGCGGGTGAGGCGGATCCCGCGAAGTGGAAGGAACAGCTCGCGACGGTGCGCCAGGAGCAGACCGCGACGGATGATCAGCTCCGGCAGGCCCGCCGCGACCTGGGGCGCCTGGAGCGTCAGCACATCCAGGAGACCCGCGACGTGCTGGCGCGCACGGAAGCGCCGGAGCCCACGGTGGACGTGCGCGCCGAGCTGGACGTGAGCCACGCCGCGGGCGGTGAGGCGACGTTGACGCTCAGCTACCTGGTGCCGTGCGCCGCCTGGCGGCCGGCCTACCGCGCGGTGCTGGGCACCACGGAGGCGGCCTCCACCGTGACGTTGGAGTGCGAGGCCGTCGTCTGGCAGAACACCGGCGAGGCGTGGAAGGACGTGACGCTGGCCTTCTCCACGGCGCGGCCCACGCTGGGCGCCACGCCCCCCCGGCTCACGGAGGACTGGCTGACCCTGCGGGACAAGACGTCGCGCGAGAAGCAGGTGGTGGACGTCTCCATCCGCGAGGAGTCGCTCCAGGAGACGGGCGAGGCCGGAGCGGTGAAGGCGGCGGACGCGCTGCCCGGCATGGACGACGGCGGTGAAGCGGTGACGCTGTCCGCGCCGCACAAGGCCACGGTGCCCTCCGACGGCGAGGCCCACCGCGTCGCGCTGTTCGCGTTCACCTCCCCCTCCACGTCGGAGCTGGTGGCCTGCCCGGAGCAGTCGCCGCTGGTGCACCGGGTGGCGCGGTTCGACAACACGGGACCGGCGGTGCTGCTCGCGGGGCCGGTGGACCTGGTGCGCGCCAACGGCTACGTGGGCCGCGCGCAGCTCAAGTTCGCGGGCAGGAACGAGCGCGTGAAGCTGGGCTTCGGCAGCGAGGACTCGCTGCGCGTGTCACGGCAGGTGGACGTGGGCGAGGAGGTGGCCCGCATCACCGGCCGGCGCACGAACACGCAGAAGGTGAAGCTGTTCGTCTCCAACATGGGCGCGAAGCCCGCGGCGCTCGCGGTGGAGGAGCGCATGCCGGTGTCGGAGGTGGAGGCCGTGGAGGTGACGATGCTCAAGGACGCCACGAAGCCCGCGCCCACGAAGGTGAGCGCAGAGGGCATCGTGCGCTTCGAGTTGAGCGTCCCTCCGCGCTCCCGTCAGACGGTGGCGTTCGGCTTCACGGTGGCCCGCGGCGCAAAGGTCGCGGGCCTGTAGGAAAGCGCCACGCCATGCCCTACGCGACGAAGTCCGGCCGCCGCATCCACTACGAGGTCCAGGGGCATGGCCCTCCCCTGCTGCTCCTGCACGGCCTGCTCCAGCTGGGCGCGCACTGGACGCTCAAGGGGTACGTGCCCGCGCTGACGGACAGGTACACGGTGGTGACGTTCGACTCGCTGGGGCACGGCCAGAGCGACACGCCGCACGACCTGGAGGCCTATGGTTTGCGGCACCGGGTGGAGGACGCGCTGTCGGTGCTCGACACGCTCTCCATCGACCGGGCGCACGCGTGGGGCTATTCGATGGGAGGCTGGACGGTGTGTGGCCTGGCGTCGTTCGCGCCCCAGCGGCTGGCGTCGTACGTGGTGGGCGGATGGGATCCCGCGGTGGGCCTGCCCGTGGCCTACGCGGCCCTGGAGAAGCAGCTCAAGCCCGGCACGAACGTGGACTGGTTCCACATGCTGCTGCTGGGTGCGCGGAAGGCACCGGAGCTGGCGGAGGCCATCGACGCGGGCGACCTGGACGCACTGCGTTTGTGCCTGAAGGCCTGTGAAAGCTCGGCGGGCCTGGATGAGGCGCTGGTGCAATCCGGCCGGCCAGGACTGCTCTATTGCGGCGTGATGGACCCGTACCACGACTCCATGAAGGCCGTGGCACAGCGGGCCGGCGCGACGTTCGCCACCATCGAGCACGCCGACCACGGCGGCGCCTGGGCGAAGGCGCCCAAGGTGCTGCCCCACGTCCTGCCGTTCCTCGCCTCCGTCACACGGTCCTGAGGTTTCCATGACGCCGATTCCCGCGAACGCGCAACTGGCGGAGCTCCTCCGCGCTCACGGCCTCTCCATCCAGGAGGAGGGGGAGTGGCTCCGAGTGGGCTCCCAAGGCCCGCGCTTCTATGCGGCCTTCATCGACACGCGGACCGGGCCGGGCCACTGCATGCGGCAGCTCGACGTCTGGTTGGGGCCCTGGGCCGGCCAGTGGGTCGTCGAGTCCGTGGGAGGCGTTGGCAAGACGGAGGAGGAGGCCTCGCGCGATGCCCTGGCGAACTTCGTCCGGGCGAGCCTGCACGTGCTCCTGTCCGCCTTCGTCCGTCCTCCCGATGCGCACGTCACCATCGAAACCTGGCAGGTCGGTGGCATCGACCGGAAGGTCATCCTGGGCGACATCGTCAGCCGGGGAGACGACGCCGGCCCGAAACATGAGGAGCCGTGGCTCAGGGCCTTTGAGGACGCGCTCAAGTCCCTGCCGCTGACCTCTGGCACCCATTGGGTGCGCGTCTATTACGCCCAGATGGATGGGGAGCGCATGACGCTGGAGGTGCTGCTCGACAACGAACCGTGGCAGGCCCTGACGGACCTGCTCGAGACTGCTTCCTGGCCTGCCGCGCCCGGGTTCCTCAGCCGGAGGTTGTTCCTGGTGCTCCAGGGAGGCGCGGACGCGAGCCGCGCGGTCGCAACCTGGCTGGACTGCCCCGACGACGGCGATCCCGTTGCCCTCATCCAGGAGCAGGGCGCGACCCTGTTGGAAGCGGAGAAGCTCTACGCGTACATCCCCCTGGCCTTTGGCGAGTCCGTGATGAAGAGGCTGGGCGCGGTGTCCCCTGTCTCGGCCGAGTTCACCGCGGATCCTCCGACTGTCCAGGGGACTGTCGTGTTGGCGGAGGATCCGCTGTGGCGCGCGCTCGTCCAGTTGGCCGAGGAGGCCTTCGAGGGGAAGACCAGCCTCACCCGCGAGCAACTGCTCCACCTCTCGGGTTCCAGCTCGACGGTCCGAGTCCTCAACGAATTGATGAACAAGGGGGGGAAGCCCGAGGACCTCAGGTTCACCCCACCCCTCATCATCATCTCTCCCGAGGCGATGGCGGAGTGGCCAGCGGCGACGCCCGCCGCACCGCGCCGGCCGTGATCAATTCGCGGACTGGATCGCGATCACCCGGACGTCGAAATCCTTGCAGGCGGCGTCCCTGCAGATGCCGTTGAGCCACGCCTCTCCCTGGCCGAACATCACGCCGTCGGCGTTGACGAAGAGGTCCGCGTAGCGCTGCCGGGTGATGACGTTGGCGATGGCCGGCGTGACGATGGCGTCGTAGTGCCTCATGAACGCCGCGGCGTCGGGCAGCTTCACCTTCCGGCCGCCCACGGTCGCGGTGAAGGGGTACGCCGCCAGGGCCGCGACCGCCTTCGCGTCACGCGCGGCCACCGCCTTCTGGAACGACACGAAGGCCTGCTGATACTTCGCGGGCTCACCGAGGACGCTCTGGATGCGGGCATTGACCGCGGCGGTGTCCTCGCCAGTTCCAGCATCCGGAGGCACCACGGCGAGGGCTGGCGAGGAAGGCCGTGCGGCAGCCACCACCGGCGGCTCCGTGCGCTGACAGGAGGCCGCTGACACGAGGACGACAGCGGCAAACCGCGGAGGTTTCGTCTGCATGGGTACCCCCCGCCAGGACGGATAACAGGCTCCTGGCAAAGACATACTCTACAGGGCTCAATTCCTCTCAGCGCACACCCTGCACCAAAGTCTGTAACTGACGTCTCGCGGCTGACTCCGGAACGAGCCGGAATAGTGTATCGCGGACAAAGCGAGCCGCCTTGTTCTCCCACTGGGCCAGCACGCCCATCTGTCGCGACATCACGACCATTTTATTGGCGCGCTGGATCCGGCGGGACTCGTAGGCCCGCAGGGCATCCTCCACGCTGCCTGGAGCCGAGAGGCACTCGCCGAGCACGACGCCGTCCTCGATGGCCTGACAGCCGCCCTGCCCCAGGTTCGGGGTCATCGGATGCGCGGCGTCGCCCAGGAGCGTCACCCGGCCCCGGCTCCACTGCCGAATGGGCGGCCGGTCGTGGATGTCCGTGCGCAGGACGCGTTCCGGCGGCGTCGCCGCGAGCACCTGCGCGATGGGCGCGTGCCAGCTGGCGAAGCGCTCCTGGACGACGGCGAGCGTCTGTCCCGGCGCATCCTCCGAGCCCGCGGGCGCATTCAACGTGGCGTACCAGTACAGCTCGCCATGCCCGATGGGCACGATGCCGAAGCGGGCCCCGGGACCCCATGTCTCACTGAAGTGGCCCGCCTTCACGAGGCCAGAGGCCGGACAGATGCCGCGCCAGCTGGTGTAGCCGGAGTAGCGCGTGGGCTGAGCGCCCCACAGGCCCGCCCGCACGGCCGAGCGCAGGCCGTCCGCGCCCACCAGGACGTCGCCAGAGACGGTGCTGCCATCGGACAGCGACACGGTGACGCGGGCGCCATCGTCCTCGAAGCCCGTCACGGCGACGCCCAGCCTCACGGCCTCTTCCGGGCCCGCGTGGGCGCGGAGGACGGCCTGGAGGCGGGCGCGGTGCACGGACACCATCGGGGCATCCAGCTCCTCCTGGAGCGAGCGCATGTCGACGCTGGAGATGCGGGCCCCGGAGGCATCGAGGATGAGGGTCTGCTCGGCGCGCTCGCCCTCCGCGACCACCGCGTCACACAGGCCGATGCGGCGCAGGGCGATGGCGGCGTTCATCTGCACGGTGATGCCCGCCCCCACCGGTCGCAGCGCGTCGGCGCGTTCGAACACGGTGGCGCGGATCCCCGCGCGCCGCAGGGCACAGGCCAGCGTGAGGCCCCCAATGCCGGCTCCGGCGATGAGGACGTGGCGGGACGACGGGGACGTCATGGCGGCCTCCAGTCAGGCCGGCACAGCGGGTCAACCGAACCAGCGGCCGGAGTCAGGAGCAAAGACTCGCACGCGCTCGAGCAGTGACGCGGGCAGGCGCGCCTGGAGCGTCGCGTGGACCTGCGCGGGGCTGTAAGCCTGACTGAAGTGCATCAGGACCAGGGCCTCGTTCTGGAAGCGGTCCGCCATGGAGGCAATCTCCTCCAGGTGGATGTGGGCCCGCTCCTGCGCGTCGCGGACGGTGCGCTCCGCGTCGATGAACGTGCACTCGAGGATGAGCACGCGGCTGTCGAACAGGGACGGCTGGCGCTCCAGCACGTTGGAGAGGGTGTCCGTGCAGTAGGCCAGCTCCAGCCGTTCGACTTCATCGAAGAGGGGCTCCCCGGCCTGGCGGCGGCGGCCAATCTCCTCGGGAGGCAGCTCGCGGTACTCGGGCTTGAGCTTCGCGACGCGGCGGAGGAACTGGTAGCCCAGCGACGGCACGGGGTGGTGCGTGCGGAAGGCGCGAACCCACAGGTCCTGCTGCACCTTCACGGTGTCGCCGGGGCGCAGGGGGACGGTGCGGATATCGGACTTCATCCGGTGCAGACGGCCCAGGGCCGCGAGCGCCTCCTGCACGGGCGCTTCAATCTCCGCCGGCAGGTAGACGAACGGCGGTCCCTTCCCCACGAGCGCGCGGATGCCCATGAGCGATCCCAGCGCGCTCGCATGGTCCGCATGGCCGTGGCTGAGGAAGATGCGGTCGGTGGTGGCGAAGGAACGGATGGGGATGCCCGCGTCCAGCAGGACTCCCAGCTCCGGCACCAGGAGCGACGTGTACACCCCGCCCACGGACACACCGCGCACGGTATAGGGTCCCGCCTGCACCTCGGTCAGCATGCGCGGAAGCTTATGCGGACTTCGGAAGGAAGGCGCCCGTGCGGTTGAGTCCACGGTGGACAGGGTTTCTGCTGCTCCAGGCGTGCGGTGGTGCGCACGGACGGAGTCAGTACGACTTCGACAGCGCGACGAACTCCTGCAGGACCCAGCCCGCCTACTGCGCCCAGGCCGCGGGAGAGGAGTCGGTGGTCCCCCGGGCCGTACGGACGTTCGCGACAGCGGGAGGCTCCGCGGCGGCGGCCGTGAAGATCCTGGATGCCGCGCTGAAGCAACAGGTGACAGAAGCGCTGGAGGAGTGCGCGGACAAGGCGCGAACGGAGGTCATCCTCGCGAACTTCGGGACCCGGAGCCCGACACCGCAGGAGTGCAACGAGCAGGTCCGCGACGCGCAGGGCCGGACCCTCACCCGCGCCATGCAGCTCGGGAATGAGATGCACCGGGTCGCCTTGCAGTGCGCGGCGGAGAAGCTGAACAAACTCCGTCCAGGCGGCTTCAGCCTGGAGCCCACGTATCTCTATGATCTGGACAGCGGGAAGGTGACCTGGCTGTCACCCGATGAAGTGGCTCGCATCCGGCAGCGCGGCAGTTTAGGAGAGTTGAAAGGGTCTCTCGTGCCGGACGTCGTTCTTCACAATGGCAATCCGGAGCAGGTCCAAGCAGCCTATGATTTCAAATTCCCTTGTGTGGATATCGGCAAACGGCCGCCCTGGCGAAAATACCCGCCGGGACATCCCTACGACGGCATGTCTCAGGATGAGGTCTACCGACAGGCATTCGGCCTTCACGAGGTCCCCCAAGTGATTCCCTATCTGGGAGCCGGACTTTAAGCCATGGACTACTCACCACTACAGATTACCCGCAGGAATAGAGTCGTCACACAAGTAGGGGTGAGCCTGTGCTTCTATCTTCCCAGGCCTACGCTCGAAGTCACACAGGCCGTCTCTGAATCCCTGCAGACGTATCTTAACGCCATCGCGCCCCAGACACTCACCCACTACCCGGACGATGAGGGAGAATGGCAGGAACTGGATGCGGCCGGCTGGATGGTGGTCCGTGAAAAAATGCGGCGCCAGCTCAGGTCGAGTGTCTTGCTCACCAATGACACGCCCTACCCCAACGGGTACGAGTTCAGCTATGACGGCAAGGACATCCATGCCCCCATCTTCCGTCGCGATCCTGGCCCCGTGACCGCGGTTCGCTTCATCGTGCCCCTGTCATGGATGAGGACTCACGGTGCCCTCCGGGTGCGCGAGCTGGCGCTGGCCCTGGCGGCGCCTCTGCCATTCAGCTCCGGGCACGCGGGACTGGCCGTCACCGGCTTCCTCGGTGTGGGCTCCGTCACATCGGACGTGGTCCCTCAACTGGTTCAGTACCCCGGTGTCGACCTCATGGAGCTGGATCTGGTCTCCTGGGAGATCGGCACCCGCCTGCGCGTCCCGCACTGGCTCGCCTTCATCGGCGATCCCTCGCTGAGCGCCATGGGCGGCGTGGACTTCCTTCGCTCCCAGCTCCACGCGCCCGGCACCACCGTGGAAGCCCTCGACGCGTCCCGGGCCGTCGTCACCCTGGGCCCCGAACCGCTCGCAGGCGGTCCGGACCAGCCGCTTCCAGCCTACCGGGAGCTGGCCCGCATCCTGGAACCCTGGGCCTTTCACGCCACCCGGCGCCCCGCGGACTTTCCAGACGAAGACTTCTTCAAGTGGGACCGCCGGTTCCTCGACTGAACCGGCGTCCCCTCCCGGGGATCAGTTCTTCGCGCGCTCGTACTGGTGCGGCCACAGCACGTCCGCGCGCAGCTCCTTCGCGGCACGCAGCGGCCAGTACGGATCCCTCAACAGCTCCCGCGCCAGGAAGACGGCGTCCGCCTGCCCCGTGGCCAGGATGTGCTCGGCCTGGTACGCGGAGCGGATCATCCCCACCGCGCCCGTCAGCATGCCCGCCTCCTTGCGCACCTTCTCCGCGAGGTGCGTCTGGTAGCCCGGCCCCACCGGAATCTTCGCGTTGGGCACCACGGCGCCCGACGAGCAATCCATCAGGTCCACGCCCTCCTTCGCCACCAGCCGCGCCAGCGCCACGGAGTCCTCCGGCGTCCAGCCCCCCTCCACCCAGTCCGTCGCGGAGATGCGCATGAACAGGGGCAGCGACTCCGGCCACTTCGCCCGCACTGCCCGCGTCACCTCCAACACGAAGCGCGTCCGGTTCTCGAACGTGCCGCCGTACTTGTCCGTCCGCTTGTTCGCCAGCGGCGACAGGAACTCGTGCAGCAGGTAGCCGTGCGCCGCGTGCAGTTCGATGACCTGGAACCCCGCCGCCTTCGCCCGCACCGCCGCGTCCGCGAACGCCTTCACGATGCGCTGGATGCCCGCCTCGTCCAGCGCCGTGGGCACCGGATAGCCCTCATCGAAGGCCTCCGTCGTGGGGCCCAGCACCGTCCAGCCACCCTGCTCCGGGTCCACGCGCTTGCCCGCGTCCCACGGCCGGGGCGTGGAGGCCTTGCGGCCCGCGTGCGCCAGCTGGACGCCCGACGAGGCCCCGTTCTGGTGCAGGAAGCGGTTGATGCGCGCCAGCTGCTCCACGTGCGCGTCCTTCCACAGCCCCAGGTCCTGCGGCGAGATGCGGCCCTCCGGCTCCACCGCCGTGGCCTCCGTCAACACCAGCCCCGCGCCCCCCACCGCGCGGCTGCCCAGGTGCACCACGTGCCACTCGTTCGCGAAGCCGTCCTCGCTCGAGTACTGGCACATCGGTGACACCACCACGCGGTTGCGCATCGTGATGTCCCGCAGCTTCAAGGGGGTGAACAGCCTGCTGCTCATGTCGGGTCCTTTCGGGGAATCGAAGGGGTCTCTTCCGGCAACCCCAGCGCCGTGCGCACCTGGGCCGTGCTCTTGCCCAGCCAGTGCCGACGGTGGTTCTCCTGCGTCGTGAGGCTGCGCGTCTCCATGCGGTCCACGTAGAGCGTGCCGTCCAGGTGATCCAGTTCGTGCTGGATGATCCGCGCGTACCAGCCACGCGCGGACACCGTCACCGGCTGCCCGTTCTCATCCAGCGCCTCCACCCGCACGCCGCGCGCCCGGGGCACCAGCGCCGCGAAGCCGTTCACGCTCAGGCAGCCCTCGTGGAACTCCACCGGCGTGGGGTCCTCCACCACCAGCTTCGGGTTGATCAGCACATGGAAGGCCACGGGCGCGCGCTCGCGCAGGGCCAGGTCCGCGGGCGAAGCGCCGGCCTGGTACTCCGCCCGGTCCTCGATGACCACCAGCCGCAAGCCCACGCCCACCTGTGGCGCCGCGAGCCCCACGCCGGGCGCGTCCCGCATCGTGTCGCGCATCAACTGGATGAGCTGGCGCGTCTGTGCACTGCCGATTTCTTCCGGGGTCAGGTCGCGCGCACGCTGGCGCAGCACCGGTTCCCCCGCCTGGACGATCTTGAGCACCATGGTGGCCCCACCGTAACAACCGCTCTCCCGCCGCGCCGCATCGCCATGGGGCGGGCACGGGCCCGGCCGCCCGGTTCCCCACGGAGAGGGCAGCCCCTGGCGTGAGGGGGTGCCACTGACGGTAGGCTGTGTCGCACCATGGCTCGCCGCAAGAAGGCAGAAGAGACCACCGCGCGCGTGCGCAACCTGCTCGCCCTCGACGCCGCCGGCATCATGCGGAGGCTGGCCGCGCGCCGGGAGGAGATGTTCCTCCTCTTCTCCCGCCTGCGCAGCCGCGACCCGCTGGTGGAGACGGTGGCCTCGCGCTACGCGGACGCCGCCTTCGCCCAGCTCATCCACCTCACCGAAAAGGAGCAGGCGGTGGTGGACCACTTCTACGGACGCCTGGACGAGCTGCGCTGGTACTTCACCTACACGGAGGACATGCCCGGCACCGCGCACCAGACGTTCAGCGCGCTGCACCGCCGCCTGGAGGAGAGCTATCGCCTGTTCGTGGAGACCTTGGGCCTGCCCGTCCAACCCGACGGCGTGCGCGTGGTGAACGTGGAGGCCGTGCGCCAGGAGGAGACGGCCGCGGAGGGAACGCCGGTGGCGCTCGCCCCGCTGCCCCGCCGCCGCCGCGCGCCGCCCGCGTGACTCAGGCCGCCGAGGCTTCCGCCCGCGCGTCCGCGGCCGACATGGCGGGAGCCGCGGCCTTCACCAGCCGCTTCATGGACGCCTTGCCCACGACGACGTCCACCATCTTGCGCGCGCGCGTCCAGACGCCCTCCTGCACGTAGGGGATGCCGTACTTCTCGCAGAGGGCGCGCACGTGCGGCTGCGCCTCGCGGTACTTCAGCATCGGCAGGTCCGGCCAGAGGTGGTGCTCAATCTGGTAGTTCAGCCACAGGTGGGCGAAGTCGTTGAGGTCGCCGCCGGTGCGGTAGTTCGCGCTGCCCACCACCTGCTGCACCATGCGCTCCGCCTTGTTCGCGGGCGCGGAGTCGAAGCGGTACAGGTCCTCGCCGGTGTGGTTGGGGCCCACCACGAAGAACGTGTGCAGGTTGGTGACGACGTCCGCCAGCACGGAGTTGCAGAACACGCTGAACGCCGCCCACGGCCCCACCACCAGGAACGCCGCCGGGTACAGGCCGAAGAAGACGGTCGCGTACGGCAGGTAGCAGCGCGTGAAGAGCTCCCACAGCTCCGCGCGCGTCAGCGCCCCACCCTCGCGCCGGCCCTTGCGGCGCAGCGAGCCCAGCGTCTCCGGCGCGTAGTAGCTCGCGCGCCAGGTGACGGCCAGCAGCGCCAGCTGCACGTAGCGCAGGGGCAGCGGCCGGCTGTTGTCGCGCAGCGAGCCCTCCGCGTTGCGCTCCAGCAGGTCCGGATCCGCGTCCTCGCCCGTGTGCGAGTGGTGCAGCACGTTGTGCTCGAAGACCCACGCCTCCGGCAGCATCCAGTCCAGCCAGTCCACGAACCGGCGGGCGCCCTTCGCGAAGCCCTTGCTGGTGCGCGACGCGGGCATGTCCGGCACGCGGTCATAGCCCCGGTGCCCCACGTGGTGCATGAGCAGCCAGCGCGTGGAGCGGCCCAGCCCCAGCGCCACCGCGGAGAGCGGATTGGGCGCGATCCACGCCGTGGCCATGCCCAGCACCGACGCCACCTTCCCCCAGCGCTCCATCTTCCGCAGGTGCGCCGCGTCCGGCTCACCCAGGTTCGCGTCCAGCCGGGCGCGCAGCTCCTTCAGCTCCCGGTAGAAGCCCTCCACGTCCACGGAGGCCAGGTCGAAGTCAGGGGCGGCGCGGGACATGCGAAGAACTCCTCGGGAGCGGGACGGGGACCACGAGCGGAACCGGCCGCACGGTAGCCTCCACCCGCGCTCACGCAAAGCGTCACGTCCCGCTCAGCCGCTCGCCGGGCGACGGGGCAACACCAGCTTCGCGATGAGCACCTGCACCACGTCCCCCTTCTGGTTGCGCGTCTCGCTGCGCACGGTGGCGATGCCCCGGTCCGGCCGCGTGCGCGAGGGAATGACTTCCAGCACCTCGCTCTCCACCTGGAGGACGTCCCCCGGGCGCGTGGGTCTGGGCCAGCGGATGTCCCCGGCCGCTCCCACGATGCCGCCCTTGAAGGGCAGTCCGCTCTGGACGTTGAGCTTCATGGTGAGGGCCGCCGTGTGCCAGCCGCTCGCCGCCAGCCCTTCAAAGAGCGTGTCCTTCGCCGCGGCGTCATCCAGGTGGAAGCCCTGCGGGTCGAACTCCCGCGCGAAGGCGACAATCTGCGCCGCGTCCAACGTGTGCGTGCCGCTGATGAACTTCTGCCCCACCGACAGGTCGTCCAGGAACAGCTCCTGGCGCCCACCCTCCTCCGTCGAAGCCATGCCCGCGTCCCTCCCAGATAGATGCATATCCAGATGATGAGGATAATGCATCCGCCTGGGGGATGCGACAGTCCTACTGGACGCTGGGGCAGCCCGGCCGGACGCAAACGTTGAGCATCGCGCGCACGCGCGGGCCGGCACGCGCTGAAACAGCCGGGGCCTCTGGAGCGTGCGGTATGAGCACGGGGTGCCTCTCCCCCGCTTGCGCCGTCACCTGTCCTTGCTCGCCATGGTCCTGACCGGCCTGGGTGCCCCCGTGGCCCTCGCCGACGAGGAACCGCCCGTGTCCGCCCCCCACCGGCCCGAGGTCGCGGAGGTGACGGTGGAGGGGGCGAACAAGACGACGTCGGGGACGGTGCGCTCGTTCGGGCAGCTGGACGTGGGCGACGAGGTGGACGACGAGGAGCTGAAGAAGGTGGAGCGGCGGCTCCTGGCCACGGGCCTGTTCCAGGACGTGCAGGTGAGCACGGAGCCCCTGGCCGACGGGCGCGTGCGGCTGGTGCTGCGGGTGAAGGACAAGGCGTCGTGGGTGGTGGCGCCCACGGTGGCGCTGTCCTCCGCGAACACCGGCGGCGGGCTGCTCTACGCGGAGAACAACCTGGGCGGCCGCGCGAAGAAGCTCGCCGTCGCGGCGCAGCTGAGCACCGGTGAGAGCGGCGTGTACGTGGGCTTCCTCGACCCCATCGTCTTTGGCCTGCCCCAGCTGAAGTTCAGCCTGGAGGGCCAGCTGAAGAGCGACCGCGTGGACGAATACAATCCGGACGCCAGCCAGGATGATCCGGAGATCCTCCGGCGTACACGCCTCAACTCGGCGTCCATCAGCTCCGAGCTGGGCTTCATCCTCTTCGAGCGCGTGCGCGCGGCGGCGAAGTACCGCGTGTCCAGCATCGACGCGCAGGCACCGGACCCCGAGAAGCCGGTGACGTCGCAGGCCTTCTCCACCGGGCCGTCCCTGCGCGACACGTCGCTGCGCTTCATGGTGGGCCTGGACTCGCGCCAGACGCTGCACGCGGTGACGGAGGGGCTCAACCTGGAGGGCTCCTACGAGGTCTCAGTCCCGGGTGTGTGGAGCGAGTTCCGCTACCGCAAGTTCGGCATCCTCTACCGCCAGGGCCTGCGCTTCTTCAGCGAGAACAACCTGGTGCTGCGCGGCGAGCTGGCCGTGGGCAAGGACCTGCCCTTCCACCAGGAGCTGACGATGGGCGGCAACATGCTGCGCGGCTTCCAGTACCGGCAGTTCCGCGGCGACACCCGGCTCACCTTCACCGCCGAGTACCACTTCCCCCTCTTCAAGGTGAAGTCGCTGGCCTTCCGGGGCCTGGGCTTCTCCGACACGGGCGCCATCGCGTGGCGCGAGCTGCCCTCGGATGGAGTCCTGCGCGACGCCAGCGGACGCAACATCCGCGGCTACCTGCCGGAGTCCTATACGGACCCGAAGGCCGTCACCGTGGCCCAGGGCGTGGGCGCGGGCCTGCGGCTGTACCTCAACAACGTCGTGCTGCCCCTCTTGGGCGTGGACGTCGCCTACGGCGTCAACTCCGGCCAGGTGCGCTTCTACCTCGTGGCCGGAGTCACGCCCTCCTGAAGGCGCCCCGCTAGCTGACGCGGGCATCGACGCCCGCGTCCGGCCGGGGGACCACCACACCGGGCCACGCCTCCGGCGGCAGCGTCAGGCGGTACGGCGGCGCATCACCGAGCACCGTCCGCCACAGCGCCTTGTCCGCGCACAGCGCCTGGGCGATGCGGCCGGACGTCGTGCGCACGCGCTCCACGACGGCCTGGTGCTCCTCCGGCGTCTGCGCCTCCAGCATCGCGACGACGTTCTCCCAGACGCGCTGCCGCCACACGATGAGCATCCGCATCACGGCCCGCTCCATCACGGGGCGGCTGAAGGGCACGCGCAGGAGCAGCCGCGTGGACATGCACCGGTAGCGCTCCGCGAGCAGGTCCACGCACTCCGGGATGCACGTGCGGAGGACCTCGTTCACGTGGAAGTAGTCGTGCCGGTAGCGCGCCATGCGGCGTGCATCCGCCGGGGGCGACTGGTGGGCGATGTTGTCGTAGACGACCATTCCCAGGTCGTGGTTGATGTGGGCGCTCACGCCCAGCAGCGCGTCCTGATACGGCTGCGTGAGGCGTTGCGCCGGGTAATGCGTCGCGAAGCGCCACGCCGCGGTGGGCAGCGGCAGGTTCTTCAGGGAGTCGCGCACCGCGATGAGCGCTTCCTCCGCGAAGCGGCCCGTCAGGTGGGACAGCCACTCGGGTTCGAGGAAGCCGCCCGCGTCCGGCCGGTTCAGCAGGTGGACGACCTTGCGCGTGACGATGGCGTAGATGTCCAGGAAGATGGCGCGTGAATCATCGCGCGCGTTCAGCCGGCCGAGGATCTTCTCCAGCCCCTCCAGCGCCTCTTCCGCGTCGACGGGATTCCAGAGCACATCATCCAGCCGGATGGGGCCCTGCGTGTCCGGGGACTTCGTCTCGTGGAGCGGGACGGCCCTCGGATGCTGCTTCCGATGCGCCGAGGGGGAGGCCGGTGAAACAGTCATGGAATGACGCTCCGCGGGTGGGGGAACGACTTCACATGAAAGCGTATCTCAGCGAGTAAAACTTGTTACGTCCGCTGGGCCCGCGAGGGCGAAACTGTTGCAACAAACCCCCGCGTGTCGACACTCACGCGGGGGTCTTTGTCACACCACCGTCAACTCAGGGCGCGGTGCCTTCACTCACGGTGCCACCCGTCTTGCCCAGGACGAACTTCGCCAGCGCCAGGGCGTTGTTCTCGTCGATGAGGGACTCGTAGGTGGGCATCTGGGTGCCGGGCTTGAAGGACTCCGGGTTGCGGATCCACTTGGCCACTTCCTCCGGGGCCTTGCCCTTGGCGCCCTGGAGCTTGGCCTCGAAGGCCTTGCCGGGGGCGTGGCAGGTCGCGCAGCCCAGGGAGCTGAACATCTTCTCCGGGTCGGCGGAGGGCTCCGCCTTGGGACGGCCACCGGTAGGCGGCGGCACGGCCTTGTCGTTGGCCTTCACGGAGCGCAGGAAGGTGTAGAGGGCGGTGAGCTCCACGTCGTCCGCGTAGCGGTACTTGGGCATGGGCGGGCGCAGGATGAAGCCACCGGGCGTCACGCCCGTGACCATGGCGTGCTTGAACTCATCCAGCGTCCACTTACCGATGCCGGCCGTCTCGCTCATGGTGATGTTGGGCGACAGCAGCTTGCCCTCGCCGCCCAGCGGCACCAGGTCGAACTCGAAGCCGCCGCTCAGGAGCGTCTCCGGGTGCTGCATCTTCACCGCGCTGCTCTCCAGGCCCGGCGAGTGGCAGAAGGTGCAGTCGTAGACGCTGGAGGCCAGGTAGCGGCCGTACTCCACGGAGTCCGCCGCCTTCACGGGCACGGGCACAGGCTCCGTGCGGCCCTTGTCGTTGATGCCCATGGCGAACGCGAACGCCATCCGGCCCGGGGGCGTCAGCTCGGAGCGCGGCGGCTGCGCCTTCTCCGGCGCGAAGTCCGGGTGCCCGGAGCGCATGAAGCCGATGACCGCCGCGATGTCCTTGTCACCCATGTTGGGGAACGGAGGCATGGGGCGGAAGTGGTGGTTCTTGTCGATGCCGTTGATCACCATGCGGGCGATCTCCTGGTCCGTCCAACCCCCCACGCCCTTCTCCATGTCGGACGTGATGTTCGCGGAGTAGAACGTGCCCAGCTCGGCCGGGAAGTCGAACATGCGGCCGCCCACGGGCTTGGTGTTGCCACCGCCCGCGTGACACTCGCCACACACCGCGCGGAACACCTGCTCACCGCGGGCAATGCCCTCCGGTGAGCTGTCGCGCGTGATGTTGGGCAGCGCGACATAGTCATACGTCTTGTTGATCTTGTGGGTCGCCATGCCCATGGCGGTACCCGCGCCAATCAAGACCAGGGCGACCAGCACTCCAATGGCCAGCAGGATCTTCTTCATCATGGGGAATGTTGCTCCGGACGAACGGGGACGGCACACGGCGCTCCGTCTGCCCCACGGGAGGGACGGACGGAGCGGAGGTGCCGGGACGGGTGAAGCGACTGGCGACTACTGCCCAGGCAAGCAGGTGCTGGGCGGGGGGAACTGGGGCGTCGTCGAGGGGACCGCCGGCGCCATCTGGAGGCCCGCGAACGTGACGAGGCCGGGGATCTGCGGGAGAGCGAGCGGCATCAGCGACCACGGCCGGTTGTCCGGGACGCTCGTCGTGGCGTCCTTCGCCGTATAGGTCACCGTGCCCGGGGGGCCCATCAGCGGCGGGTGGACGATGGCCACCAGGCCCAGGCTGCTGTTGGGCGCGGGCTGCCCCCCGGGCGGAGTGGGCGCGATGAAGAAGCCGCGCGTGGACTGGAACGGCGCGAGCGGCGGAGGCAGCGCGCCCACGGGCGCCCACTCGATGTTGAGCACGCGGCCGGACGAGGCCTCCACGGTGGTGTTCGCCGCGGGCACGCGGAACGCCGGGAAGCCCGGGCGGTACAGCCAGAAGACCGTGATGCCGCCAAAGCGGCCCGGGTTGAGCAGGTCCGGCACCGTCACGGGCGCGCCGTCGATGGCGGTCAGGTACTTCGCCACCGCCTCCAGGACGCCCTTGTCGCTCATCTGGAGCGCTTCCAGGCCCACGCACGCGCTGTGCGCCGGCACCACCGGCCGGATGGTCAGCGTGGGCAGGTAGTTGCCCTCCGCCACGGGCGGCAGCGGAAAGGGCGGCGGGACGTCGTTGGCCAGCGTGCCCTGCCCCACGGACAGGACGAAGAACGGGGCGCCCTTGCGGGTCGGCACCTTCGGCAGGGTCCACAGGCCCCGCGCGTCGGACGGGATGGGCGGGGCCGGGTCTGGCGGCCGGCCGGTGACGGGATCCGGCACCGTGTCCTGGAGCGTGACGAGCGCGCCGCGCACCACCGAGCGCTGAAGGAGCGGGCTGAACTCCGCGAAGAGCGGCGGCAGCGGGCACTGCGCGGGCGGAGGCGCGCAGTGGGCCAGGTTGATGAAGTAGGCCTCCGGGTCCACGGTGAAGCCGGACAGCCGGGAGGTGAGGCCCTCCGGCTCGCGGTTCTCGTAGGTGGGCCGCGGCATGAAGGTGGACGACGCGGGGGAGGAGGATTCCGAGCAGCCGGCGTTCAGCAGGGCCGCGCCGAGCAGCGTTCCAACGAAGAGAGCTCTGTGCATGGCGGGTCGCATCCCCTACTTCGCGGGGAGGATGTGGCTGGAGGGAAGCTGATCGCCGCCGTGGCACGTCTGCGCGCAGTTGCCGAACCGGCTGGGCGTGCCGCGCTGGTTGAAGGCGATCTGGAAGAACTCGTCACCGTGCTGCGAGATGTGGCACGAGCCGCACAGCGCCAGGCTGGGCCGCTCCGTGCTCTTGCGCGTCAGGTGGCACACGGTGCAGTCCGCGCGGTTCGCCGGGTAGCTGGGCGAGTTCATGTGGATGCGGTGCACCATCTCCTGCGTCCGGCCCACCGTGTCCGTGTCGTAGTGGTGGCAGACCTTGCAGCTCTCGATGTGGTCCACCGACAGGCCGTGGCGCAGGTTGTCCAGCGACAGCACGCCGCGGTGGCAGAGCTGGCAGTTGCCCACGTTGCCCGGGTACGTCGTCGGCTCGTCCTGACCCACCTGGAAGAAGAAGGGGTTCAACTTCGCGACGCGCTCGCCCATGGCCCCGCGGTTGAACTTCACCAGCGCCACGTAGGTGCCCGGCTTCGCGTTCGCCGGCAGCGAGAACGTCTGCCGCGTGGGCCACTGGTAGTCCGCGAGGCCCGGCGTCAGGCCCGTGAGCGTGGCGTCATCGTAGAGCGCGAACGGGAACGGCTGCTTGGAGAAGAACTGGGCCTCGTCGCTGGGGTTGCCCAGCACCTGGAGGTCCTGCAGCGGGCCCGCGATGGCCACGTTGTTGATGGAGTCATTCTCCGTGACGGTCGCGATGACGCCGGGGATGAACGTCAGCAGGCCGTTGGCCTGGCCGGTGACGATCTGCCCCGCGCTGGGCAGCAGGTCCTTCGAGTGCAGGCGAGCGCCCGCGCTGTCGCGCAGGTCCACGTAGACGCTCACGTCCTCACCGGGCTTGTAGAAGCTGCCCTCTTTCGGAGGTGAGAACACCAGCCGCGAGTCCAGGCCCGGGCTGCACTGCACCGGGTTGCCGGCGTCGTCAGAGCAGGTGGACGGACGGTCATCCGGGATGACGTACGTCACCGGGAAGTAGAACGGCTTGTCCGGCAGCTGGCTCCAGGTGGCCTTGAGCGCGCCGGGGCCCGACAGGCGCGGGACGCGCAGCACCTTGAAGGGGTTGGTGCTGCCCACCATGTCCACGCGCGCGATGGTGCGGGTGATGGGGCTCTGGTCCAGACCGCCCACGAAGCCCGTCACCGTGCCGGGGTCCTTGTCACCCGGGAAGCGCGGCGGCTTGAGGTTCTCCGAGCGCCAGGCGAAGCGGCTGTGGCCGGCGTAGGGCGAAGAGGCCAGCAGCTCCGAGCGCAGGTACGTCTGGCTCGCGCGCGAGGTGCCCGTTTCGTCCAGCACCTCCACGGTGATGGTGTCGTCCTTCACCTTCTGCCAGTTCGCGTTGCCGAACAGCACCTCGCGGGTCCAGCAGTCCTCCACCGCCCCCGCGATGCTGTAGAAGCTCCACTCGTCCGGGCCCTGGTTGACGTTGGTCCAGTCCAGGCCGGCGAAGACCGTCTGGGTCTTGATCCACGACAACGCGGCGGTCTGGTCGTTGGGGTTGTTGTGCTGGTTGACCACCGTCTCCGACACGGAGAACTGGTTCAGGAAGTACTGGTTGTCTGACAGGATCTGCAGCGTCCCGGTGGGAGGCGACAGGGTCAGCGGGTTCTGCGCGAGCGGCGTGATGCACACGTCCGGGTACGGGACGGGCACGCCGTTCTTCGCCACCATCTGCCCACTGGGCAGGAAGGCGCAGCCGTTGATGTACTGGAGGCTGAGCCGGATCGCGCCGGAGTTGAGCCCCTGGTACGGGTCGAACCGCTTGGCGCCGCGACCCGTGGTCGACCCCTCGTCGTCAGTGACCTTGAGGAGGTTGCAGGACAGCAGGGGCACCAATAGGGCGCACCACGCGCTCTTCAGCAGGATTGAGCGATTCATGGAAGGCGAGGCCGGAGACAGGCAGGGGGAGGAAAGGAAGCAGGTGTCCTCGCGCGCGGGCCCACGCGTCCCACCCTTCCCGACGCCGCCAGCGTTCCGCCACGCGGAGACGGTGAGGCTTGGGAAGGGTTGGGAGGAGAACACCTCATCGGATCAAACTGACCACATTATGAGAGTCCGCGCAATTCGCGGACTCGAGATCCCGCGAGGCGCTTGAACGCCCGCCGCGCATGACCCGGGGCGTCGGGCGGGACACGCTAGAGGCTGAGCCCCGCGGACAGCAGCAGCGCGAAGACGAGCCCCAGCGCGGCGGTCTTCCCCAGGTGCGGGTTGAGCGCGCCGCCGTCCTCGCGCCAGATGGCGCGGATCTGCTTCACCGCGAGTGGCAGCGCCGCCAGCGTGAAGAGCCAACCCCACCGGTGCTCCGGCAGCACCAGCCAGGCGAGGACCGGGAGCACGAACGCGCCGCCCACCGCCAGCGTGTACTCCCACTGCCCGAAGCGCTGGCCGAAGCGCACCACGAGCGTGCGCTTGCCGGCGACGACGTCCGTCTTGCGGTCGCGCAGGTTGTTCACCGCGAGGATGCCCGCCGAGAACAGCCCCATGGACAGCCCCGCCAGCAGCACGGCCGGCGTGACATGGTGGGTGAGCACCACGTAGCTGCCGCTCACCCCCAGGAGCCCGAAGATGATCAGCACCAGCACGTCCCCCAGCCCCAGGTAGCCCAGGGGGATGGGGCCCGCGGAGTAGAAGACCGCGCCCGCCAGGCAGAAGGCGCCGCCCGCGAACACCGGCCACCCTTCCGCCTGGGTCAGCAGCAGGAGCGCGAGCGAGGAGCCGGTGAACGCCAGCGCCGCCGCCGTCGCCACCTCGCGCGCGGACAGCCAGCCCTTCTGCGTGACCCGCGCGGGGCCCAGGCGCGCCTCGGTGTCCGCGCCGCGCTCGAAGTCCGCGTAGTCGTTCACCAGGTTGCTGACGATCTGCATGAGCACGAAGCCCACCAGGAACGTGAGCGCCGGCACCGGACGCCAGGCGCCCTCCGCGTTGGCGAAGGCCCACCCCAGCACCGTGGGCGCGATGGAGGCGGTCAGCGTCTTGGGCCGCAGCGCGAGCCACCAGACGCGGGCCAGAGGGGGTTTCGCTTCAAGCGCGACACTCGACGACGGGAGACTCGGAGTGGCCATGGATGTCCGGGGGAGGGCAGCAGGCACACGGTAAAGCTACGGGCGTGCGGACCGCAAGCTGGCCCAATGATTCACATCGGCTTTCCTCATGTATCACCTGTCACATGCCCCCACCGTCAGTAGCAGACGCGCTTCGTCAACAAAGCGTCCCGTCCGCCACGCGACACAAAGGCAGACGGCAGTCATACTTCAAGTGAATTCAAGAACAAACAGAATTAACAGCAAAGTTGCCGACCGGATGATAGAAGGTGGGCATGAACTCCTCCCACCTTGTCTCCCCTGCCCTTTCGCGCCGGCGTGTCCTGACGCTCCTGGGCGCTTTCGTGGTCGCGCTCACCGGCTGCCAGCCGGTCCTCTCCATCGATGACGCGCGTTCGCGCGCCAACGGCTCCGAGGTGACGGTGGAGGGCGCGGTCACCGTGCCGCCCGGCGCGTTCTCCTCCGCCCTGGGCGATGAGGGCTTCGCCATCCAGGACGACACCGGCGGCCTCTACGTCAAGCTGGAGGAGAAGCTGCCCTTCGGGTTGGGAGCGCGCGTGCGCGTCACCGGCACGCTGGACGAACAGAACCAGCTGCGCATCCTGAAGAGCGTGCCCGCGGACGTGGACTTGAAGCACGGCACGAAGCAGGTGTCGCCCAAGGACGTCACCACCGGCGGCGTGAACGAGTCCGTGGAGGGCCAGCTCATCCGCGTGAGCGGCGCCATCACCCAGGCGTTCGTGGACGACTCGCCCTACGGCTACAAGCTCTACATCGACGACGGCACCGGCGAGGTGCAGGTCTTCGTCCACGTGTCCGCCGGGTTCGACAAGGCGGCGCTCCAGGCCCTCACGGTGGGTCAGCACATCGCCGTGGTGGGGCTGGCCGCGCAGTACGAGACCACCTACGAGGTGGCCCCCCGCATGCCGGGCGACCTGGTGC
Organism: Corallococcus aberystwythensis; assembly: GCF_003612165.1. GTDB lineage: Bacteria > Myxococcota > Myxococcia > Myxococcales > Myxococcaceae > Corallococcus > Corallococcus aberystwythensis. The sequence continues at coordinate 78,648 of NZ_RAWK01000001.1, forward strand.
TCCAGACGACCGCGCCCTGACAGCAGGCAGGCGCCCCTGGGTATGTAGCACCCCAGGCGCCAGTCGAGCGGCCGCCGGGCCGTTGGCTTTCATGCATCACTCCGGATGTGTGTCCGGGGCGGGATGCACGAAAGCCAACGTGTGCCTGGCAAGCAGTCAGCCGGGCAGGTTCCAAGCGCACCAGCAGTGCCAATCCATCCGGGTCCCTGGCGGACGAACGAGGGCTGGCATGGACGGACTTCGAGGAACAGCGGCGGTCTTGCTTGCGTGTGCGGGCTTGTGGACCCCGGGCACCGTGTGGGCACAGGCACCCGGCGAGGACGACTCCGGCGACGTGATGTCGGAGGAGAAGCTGGAGGCCCTGCTCGACACGCCGGCGGCGCAGCCGTCCCAGGACGAGTTGACGGCGGAGGCCTTCGGGCCGGAGCGGCTGGCGCCCTACTTCGCGGAAGGACTGCTGGCGAAGGCGAAGGCGGAGTTCGACCGGGGCCGGTACAAGTCCGCGCGGGCGCTGCTCGCGACGGAGTCCCCCCCTTCCCTCCCCGGCCGCTTCCTCCAGGCGCAGAGCGCGTTCCTCGCGCGGGACTTCACGACCGCCGCCGCGGAGTTCACCGCGCTGGCGGAGGACTACGTCCCCCTGCGCGACCACTGCCTGATGCGGGCCGCGCAGTCGCATGAGCGGCTGCGCAAGCCGCTGCGCGCGGCGGAGCAGTACGGCGCGGTGAGCCCCGGCTCTCCGCTCTACCCGGAGGCCCGCTTCACCATGGCGCGCGTGCTCAAGCGCCAGCTGCGCATCCCGGAGGCGCTGGCCGCGCTGCAGCAGTTCATCGACAGCCGGCAGGCGCGCGGACCGGACGCGCTGCGGATGAAGGCGCTGCTGGAGTACTGCGAGCTGGCGCGCGCCGCGGGGCAGTACAACGCCGAGCACCGCGCCCTCCTGGAGGTCTGGGCCACCGCGCCCCTGTCCAAGGAGGCGGACCGCGCGCGCGCCCTGCTGCGCGACCTGCCCCTGCCCATGAAGTGGCGCGTGCGCCGCGCGGAGGCGCTGGTGGAGGTGCACCAGAACGTCGCGGCCATGAACATGCTGGCCCGCTCAGGGCCGCGCACGGAGCTCCCGGATGAGCTGGCCTGCCGCGCCCAGCTCACCCTGGGCCGCGCGCTGCGCAAGGAGCGCCAGCACCGCCGCGCCATCCAGGTGCTGGAGCCGGTGGCTCGCGAGTGCCTGTCGCCCGAGCAGCGCCCGCAGGCGCTCTACCTGCTCGCCTATTCGCAGTCCGTGGTGCAGCCGGAGGCGGCGGTGGAGACCTACGCCACGCTGGCCCGGGACTACCCGGAGCACGGCTACGCGGACGACGCGCTGTTCTTCGAGGCCTGGACCCAGCAGCGCCTGAACCGCACGGACGAAGCGCTCCAGAACTACGAGGCGCTGGCGAAGCGCTACCCCGCCGGCAACTTCGCCGCCGAGGCCCTCTTCCGCGCCTTCTGGCTGCACCTGCGCAAGGAGGAGATACAGCCGGGCCTGGCGTCCCTGATGGCGGTGGAGCAGCTGCCGGAGTCCGCGCGCACTGACGAGGCCCTGTGGCGCGCGCGCTACTGGCAGGCGCGGGTCCAGGAGAACGGCGGCGCGCTGGACGCGGCGCTCGCGCGCTACGAGCTCATCGCCACCGAGCGGCCCACGGCCTGGTACGGGCTCCTGTCCCGCACGCGGCTGGCGCAGCACGCCCCGGAGCGGTTGGCGCGGCTGACGGAAACCTCCGCGCAGGCCGCCTCCACGAAGACGCTGAACACCGCCGCGCCGGCGAACGACGAGGTCTGGCCCCTGCCCCCGGGCGCGCTCCAGAAGGATCCGCGCTTCGCGGCGGGCGTGGAGCTGCTGCGCCTGGGACAGCCGGGCGTGGTGGAGGAGCTGCTCGCGGTGGACACGCGCGGCCTGGCGGAGGCGCCCGCGCGGCTGCTCTACCAGACCATGCGCCGCACCGGCCGCGGCCGGGCCACGCGGCAGGTGGCCCGCGTGACGCTGCGCCAGGAGGCCGCGGGCCCCTTGAGCGCCGCGTCCCGCCCGGTGTGGGAGGCGACGTGGCCGCTCGCGTTCCGGCCGCTCATCCAGAGCTACTCCAAGGCCGCGCGCGTGGATCCGGACCTGCTCCAGGGCCTCATCCGCGAGGAGAGCCGGTTCAACCCGACGGCGCGCTCGTCCACCGGGGCGCTGGGGCTGGCACAGCTCATGCCCGGCACGGCGCAGCAGGTGGCGGACTCGCTCAAGCTGGCGTCGTTCGAGGTGTCGTCGCTGCTCCAGCCCGCGCAGAACATCCGGCTGGGGGCGACGTACCTGGGCTCGCTGCTCAAGCACTTCGACGGCAACCCCGCCTACGCGGTGGCCGCCTACAACGCGGGCCCCGCGGCGGTGGAGCGCTGGCGCAAGGCCCTGCCCCAGGCGGAGCTGGACGAGTGGGTGGAGCACATCGCCTTCGAGGAGACCCGCGACTACGTGAAGCGCGTGCTCAGCAGCTACAGCGCCTACAAGCTGCTCTACGCGAATGAAGTCCCCGCGTCCTTCGCGCCGGCCCGCAAGGTCCCGCTGGAGGCCCGGCGCACGCCCACGGTGAGCCCCGCCACGGGTGTGGGGGGCAGCGGCCGCAACGTGGCGACGCCCACGTCCTCCGTCTCCGGAAAACGCTAGCGGCTCTCGCCGGACGGGCTGCGTGCTCCCGTCCGGCGCGGCCATCCGAGGCCCGGGCTACTTCACGCCCGTGGGCTGGGTGATGGACTCCGAGCGGATGGTGTACTTGCCGGCGACAGCGTTCGTGTCGATGCCCGTGAAGTGGCGGTACGGGTACGCGCCATCCGCGATGGTCTCGATGAACTCCACCGAGTCACCGGTGACGGTCTTGCCGTTGATGTCCACGGTGAAGGTGCTCTTCTCCGAGTCCACGCGCCACACGCACGCGCCCACGTTCGTCTCCGCGGAGCCGGTGGACAGCCCGTCGATGTCGAAGTCGTTCAGGAAGTGGTGGTGCATCTCCGCCCACTGGAGGAACTCCCGCCAGTTGTGGAAGACCTGATGGAATCCGGCGGGCTGGGGGCTGGAGCCCTGGAGCACTCCGCCCAGGTAGACGTTCATCGTGTATGCGGAGCCGCCCGGCGAACCCGTGAACGTGGGCAGCATGTCGACCGAGTTCGCCACGCGGCCCGGAGTGACCTTCAGCGTGCTGACGACCTGGTCGCCGTCGCGCGCGGCCAGCTGGTAGCCGCCCTGCGCGCCCAGGCTCATCGCCACGCGCTGCTCCCACTTCACGGCCTGCGCGAAGCTGCTGGAGACGCCGTCCCGCTGCGTCGCGAGCCCGGTCACCGCCAGCCCGTCCGCGACGGAGTCGACCTTCGCGCGGCCCAGCGCGCAGGTCGTGATGCCGTCGAACTTCTTCACGCACTGGGACGCCGCGGACTCCTGCGCGCCCAGGGAACCCGAGGCCTGGCCGTCGTCGCCGCCCGCGCAGCCCGTGATGCTCAGCAGCATGGATGCCAGCAGGGAACCCGTCATCTTCAGGTGCATGCACTACCTCGTCGTGTGGGGTGGACTGCTCGCGGCTCCACTGCACCTCGCACGCCAACACGCCGAGTCCGTCTGTCTTCACTCTGTCAGTTCATGGGTTGAGAAAATGGAGTAGCGCCGGATGTCACATGAAACCACGTGATTTGTAGCAAGCCGGGTCTCACACGGAGCGTCAGGAGGCCGCACCCACGGGCGCGCTCCTGAAACCCGGATTCACCGAACAGGCCCTGCGCGGGCGGAACTTTTCCGTGGCGCACAACTCCCACCCGGGCCGACCGGATAATCTGGGGAGCGCGGTTCCTCCCCCGGACTCCCCCACCATGGCCTCGAAGATCAACGACAGCTCGCGTCCCCTCACCTCCGTTTCGCGGCTGTCCTCGCAGGACGCCCGGCCCACGGAGGCGAAGTCCCGGAACCGCCCCCTCGCGTTCAAGGACGGCTTCGAGTCCTCCGGCACGAAGCCCGCGCCCGGCCAGCTGCCGCGGCTGCCCGCGCCGCCTCCCATCCTGTCGCTGCCCGCGCCCACCCCGGCGCCGGTGCCGACGCCGGTACCGCCGGAGGCTCCCACCGAGCCGCCCGTGTCGGCCGACTCGGATCCAATGAAGCACCTCGAGTACCTGGCCTCGGACGCGCTGCAGGGGCGTGACAGCCCCTCCACGGGGCTGGACACCGCTTCCGCCTACGTGCAGGCGCACGCGCAGAAGTACGGGCTCGTGGGGCCGAACTCCAACAACCCGGAGAACCCCTTCCAGCAGAAGTTCAACGTCTACTCCTGGCTGGGCGCGGACACGGCGGGCGAGGCCCACGCGTCCCACGCGGAGCACAAGGAGTTCGGCCACCAGACGTTCCAGGAGGGCTTCTACCTGGACGAGAAGATGCCCAAGGACACGCTGAAGCTGCTCAACCGGCAGTACGAGCAGACGATGAAGTCGGCGGGCCAGACGGCCGTGCCGGCGCGCTCCGGCCAGCAGCGCAGCGTGGAGGAGCTCAAGCAGGTAGCCACCGCCACGGGCCAGGCGGTGAACACGATGGCCATGCTGCCCGGCACCGGGCCGCACAAGGACGAAGTGATTGTGGTGATGGCCCACCTGGACCACGTGGGCATGGACCGCAAGGGCAACGCCTACAACGGCGCGGACGACAACGCGTCCGGCAGCGCGGTGCTGATGGCGGCGGTGCCGGAGCTGGCGGAGGCCGCGAAGAACGGCAAGCTGGACCGCTCCGTGCTCTTCATCTGGACGGCCGCGGAGGAGAAGGGGCTGGTGGGCTCCCAGTACTTCGTGGACCACCCCATCCCCGGGCTGGAGCTGAAGAACATCGCCGGCGTCATCAACACGGACATGGTGGGCCGCTGGGATGATCAGCGCCTGTCCGTGGTGGACACCAACACCAAGGGCCAGCCCAACTACTTCCGCGACGTGGTGGACCAGGCGAACCAGCAGATGGCGGATCCGTTCGACCGCATCAACCGCGACATCAACGTCTACCGCGACCGGCAGGACGGCGCGTCCTTCGGGAAGAAGGGCGAGGACGTGCTCTTCCTCTTCGAGGGCCTGTCCAACCCCAATGGCGGCGGCGACCTCATCCCCGAGTACCACCGGCAGGATGACGACATCGAGAAGATCATCGAGGACAACGGCGGCAACAAGCCGCGCCGCGTGAAGGACCTGCTGCTCAACGTCATCAACATCGCGGCGAACCGCACGACGGAGCCGCAGCCGCAGCAGTAGCGCGGGGAGCTTCCGCCGGAAGGGGCTGCTTCCGGCGGAAAGGACTTCCGGAGACGCCGGACTGCTAGGCGGCCAGCTTCTCCGTGCCGCTGGTCACGGGCCCGCCAGAGAGGGCGGCGACCTCGTGCTCGCTCAGCACGAGCTTCTCTTCAGAGCCGCGCCAGACGAACGGGATGCCGGGCTGCCGGTAGAGGTTCGCGGGGATGTCGCGCGCCAGCTGCGCGTGCAGCTCCGGCAGCTTGGACCAGTGCAGCCCGTGCCGCGTGTGATGCGCGGTGTGGTAGCCCAGGTTGCCCGTCATCAGGTTGTAGCCCTTGTGGAGGATGTTGTACGAGGCCTCCGAGTGGTTGGCGGTGTCCAGCCCCACGTGGTGGAAGTACGTCGCCCAGACCGTCACGTAGAGCGACGCCATCATGGGCAGCAGGAACACGAAGAGCGCGTTGTAGGGGTTCACCCAGAACAGGCCCGCCAGCAGCACCAGCTGGAGCGCGGCCATCCCCACGAACGTGCGCAGCGCCTTGGGGTGATGCTTCTTCCCCACCTGGAACGAGCGCGGGTACGCGGTCAGCGCCGTGCGCAGCGAGTACTCCGTCTCCCCCATCGTCGTGCCGTCATCCCGCTTCCAGCGCGACTCGTCCTGCGTCTGGTCCAGGTAGTTCTTGTGGTGGCCCAGCACGTGGTGGAGGAACCACGCCTGCGACGTCACGCCCGTCTGGAAGCCGAAGACGATCTCCAGGAGCCGGTTGGGCAGCGCGTGCTTGAACATGGACAGGTGCTGGTGGTGGTGGTTCCACGAGCAGATCCACCCCTTGGGGATGATGCCCAGCCCGAACCACAACACCGGCACCCACCAACTGCTCGCCGTGAGGAACACCGTCATGTCGAGCGCGAACACGCTCAGGAACATCAGGACCGGGATGCGATCTTCAGGGTGCCGGAACAGGGTCATGCGCCTTCCGCGACAAGAGGTGCCAGGGCAGTAATGCCGATTTTCAAACTGTAGGACGGCACCCCCTACTCCGAACAGCCCACCCTCGCCTGCCTGCACGTTCCACACTGACGGTAAACAGCGTAGTCGCATTGTACTTGTATTTCCACTATTCCAAGAATCGCAGTCCTGCGTTGTGATAAACGCCGACCCAGCCCTTTTGGACCCAACCTGGAGGCGGCAATGCGGAACCAGACCATCGAGGCGGCGCTGACGAAGAATCCCCACCGTGAGCAGCTCATCAAGCACCGGTTCTTCGAGGTGGTGGACGAGAAGGCCTTCAGCCGCGACCAGGCGGAGATGGTGCTGGGGCAGTGGTGGCACCCCCTGCACTACTTCCCCGACTTCCTGAGCAAGCTCATCGCCGTCTGCCCGCAGATGGAGATGAAGACGGCGGTGACGCACATCCTCAACCAGGAGGTGGGTGAAGGGGACCCTGCGCGCGCGCACGAGCGCTTCTTCATCCAGACGATGACGGACGCGGGCTTCACGAAGGCGGGCGTGTCGGAGGCGGACATGACGCCCGCGACGCGCCGGCTCATTGACGGCTACCAGCGCTCCACGGAGAACCACCTCACCGGCCTGGGCTTCCTCTACGGCACGGAGGTGGCGGACCTCACCATGGTGGCCAAGCTGGGCAAGCTGGTGCGCCGCACCACGGGCCTCAAGTCCCTGCCCTGGGTGGACATCCACGTGAAGCAGGAGCCGGACCACGTGGAGACGGCCGGCCACACGGTGGGGCTCCAGTACACGGACGCGGAGCTGGCCACCATCACCCGCGGCGCCGAGGAGATGTGGCAGCTGTGGGTGGGATTCTTCGAGGAGCTGCGCAACCGCGTCGTCTGAGCGGCCGCTTGCGTCAAGCGCAACCCCCTGGAATCCGTACGTTTTCGCACGGAACACTGGCGAATCTCTCCAGGTAGGGTAGTCACTCCCGCGTCACGGGAGCGTCACACCCCAAACGCCACCGACCTCCCGCGGCGGACCGCGCCTGTGCCTCCAGGCGCCGAGGGAGATTCCATGCTCGAAAAGCTGATGCCGAAGTCGGACGAGTTCTTCGACGACTTCGACGCGCAATGCGCGAGGACCGTTGAAGGAGCGAAGCTCTTGCACGAGCTTCTGGCCGACTACCGGGACGTGCCCACGCGCGTCCAGGCCCTCAAGGACGTGGAGCACAAGGGCGACGACGTGACGCATGCCGCCTTCAACCGCCTCCACCAGCAGTTCATCACCCCGTTCGACCGCGGGCAGATCCACACGCTGCTCTCCCGCATCGACGACGTGCTGGACCTGACCAACGCGGCGGCGGCGCGGCTCTTGTACTACGAGATTGAGACCAGCCGGCCGGACGCCACGGAATTGGCGCGGCTGTTGGTGCTCTCCACGCAGAAGGTGCAGGAGGTCGTCGCGGCGCTGCGGCTCATCAAGAAGCCGGAGCAGATCCTCGCGGGCTGCAAGGAGATCAAGCGCCTGGAGACACAGGCGGATGAGGTCCTGCGCGCGGGCATGGGCCGGCTGTTCAAGAGCGGCGTGGACACCCTGACCATCATCAAGTGGAAGGAGATCCTCGACCTCATCGAGACGGCCACGGACAAGTGCCAGGGCGTGGCCAACGTCATTGAAGGCGTCGTGCTGGAGCACAGCTGAGATGCTGCTCGCCGCAGTCGTCCTCATCGTCGTCGTCGCGCTCATCTTCGACTTCATCAACGGCTTCCACGACGCGGCGAACTCCATCGCCACCGTGGTGTCCACGCGCGTGCTGTCGCCGAACCTGGCCGTCGCGTGGGCCGCGTTCTTCAACTTCGTGGCGGCCTTCGCGGGCGGCGTGCACGTGGCCAACACCATGGGCAAGGGCATCATCAACTTCGAGATGCTCCGCGCGGCCGGCCCCACCGCGGTGTTGATGGTCATCTTCTCCGCGCTCATGGGCGCCATCACCTGGAACCTGCTCACCTGGTGGTGGGGGCTGCCCTCGTCGTCGTCGCACGCGCTGGCGGGCGGGATGATTGGCGCCACGCTGCCGGTGCTGGGCTTCCAGGGGCTGGTGGGCAGCGGCATCGCGCGCATCGCGGCCTTCATCGTGCTGTCGCCGCTCATCGGGATGACGCTGGGCATCATGATGATGGTGGCCAGCACCTGGGCGGTGCACCGTCAGACGCCGCTGCGCGTGGACACCTGGTTCCGCCGGCTGCAGCTGGTGTCGTCCGCCATCTTCTCCTTCAGCCACGGCACCAACGACGCGCAGAAGGTCATGGGCATCATCGCGGTGGTGCTCTTCGGCACCATCTGGCGCGACCGCCCGTTCCACATCGACTGGTGGATGATCATCTCCTGCCACGCGGCCATCGCCATGGGCACCTTCTTCGGCGGCTGGCGCATCATCCGCACCATGGGCCACAGCCTCACGAAGCTGGCGCCCATTGGCGGCTTCAGCGCGGAGACGGGCGGCGGCGTCACCATCATCGCGCTGGCGGAGCTGGGCATCCCCGTGTCCACCACGCACACCATCACCGGCGCCATCGTCGGAGTGGGCTCCACGCGCGGCTGGCGTGCCGTGAAGTGGGGCGTCGCCGGCCGCATCATCTGGGCGTGGGTGTTCACCATCCCCGCCGCCGCGCTGGTGTCCGTCATCGTCTACGGACTCACGCTGGCGGTGGTGCGGATGGCGGGCTGAGAAGAGCAGCCCCTGCTTCACCGCTTCACTTCAGGGCGGGCCCTTCCTCAACGGGAAGGCCCGCCCTCTTTCGTTCCAGCTACTCCGTGATGTTGAGCGCGTTGACCACCGACGGCGCTCCGCCCAGCGCGGGCGGCACCCAGGGCACCACCTTGCGGTTCTTCCACTGGAGCAGCTTCAGCGACGGGTCATCCAGCGACACGTCGAAGGTGAAGGAGATGCGCGTGGGGCCTTCCGCGTCCGACTCCTCGATGCGCGCCTTCATGCCGCCCACGTCGAACTCCTGGCCCTGCTTCACCGGCCAGTTCTTGCCGCGGTAGATGCGCTCCTCCAGGATGTTCAGGTAGTGCTGGCCCTTGGGCAGGGACAGCTCCAGGGAGTTGGGGCCGGTGCGCGTCACGTGCTGCTCACCCGCCTTGTAGGACAGCACCCACCAGTTCTTCGGCAGCGGCATGCCCGTGGACCACCACTGCACGGAGCCGTAGATGCCCACGGTGCCGGCGGGGGCGTTGAGCACCACGAGCCGCTGGTTGGGGAGCGCCTTCAGGTCCAGGGCCTCCGCGTACCGGTCGTGCACGCGATTGAAGAGCCCGGCCATCTGCGAATAGGTGGCCGCGGTCTGCCACCAGACGTAGGGCGCGCCCGCGATGTGGATGAAGGCCATCACCGCCGCCCCCACCAGCACCAGGCCCGCGCGCGGCTTGAGCGCCCGGCCCCGCCACGCGGTGCGGAGGATGACCGCCAGCGCCACCGCCATGCCCAGGCTGGGCACGATGAGCGTGCGCGCCCCCGCCAGCGGCGAGCTGCCCAGCCACGTGGACGCGAACGAGCCCACCAGCAGCCACTTCAGCGTCTTGCGCTCCGCGGGATCCACCTGCGGCCACACGCCCCACAGGAGCAGCGAGAAGAACACCAGGCCCACCGCGCCCAGCACCTGGAAGGTGCCCACGTAGGACGGGTCCAGGATGTAGTCGTTGGGCGCGCTGAGCGTCAGGCCCGCGATGGCCGCCGGGACGCGCTCGAACATCGCCAGGAACCACTGCACCGGCGCGCCGGCCAGGTCCAGGTGCGTGTCCTGCCGGGCCGCGCCGTAGCCCAGGACCTTGTACATCACCAGGAAGCCGGCCATCAGCACGCTGAACGGAATGAGCGCCTTGAGCCGCTCGGACGGCTTGCCCGGGCCCGCGAAGGCCTCATAGGCGAGCACGTAGGGGATCATGATCAGCGTCGTCTCCGCGCCCGCCAAGCCCAGCGCGAAGGCGATGAGCGACCCAATCATGGCGCCCTTGCGGTTGCGCTCGCGCCACTCCATGTGGAGCCAGAAGCCCAGCACCCCGAAGAGCATGGACACCAGCAGCACGCGGTAGGACAGCCAGCCCACCACGGCGCCGTGCGAGCCGTTGACGGCGAAGAGCAGCAGCGCCAGCCCCGCGATGCCCGTGGGCAGGATGCGGCGGAACAGCACGGCCACCAGCGCCACCAGCCCCACGTACCAGAGCAGCGAGTGCACGTGGTAGGCGACGGCGACGCGGTTGTAGAGCAGGTGATCCAGGCCGAACAGCGCGCTGCCCAGGGGCCGGAAGAAGGCCAGCTTCACGCCCGGCTCCACGAACCACGGGAAGATGCCCGCGTGGGCCATCTGCGCGGTGTGCTCCGGGATGCCCGTGGCCGTGCGGTACACGTCGAAGTGCGTGTTCGCCAGCGGCGCCGGCTGCGGCAGGTTGTCCCAGATGCCCAGCCAGACGTAATCGTCGAACATCCAGCCGTTGTTCAACGTCGTCAGGCTCAGCAGCGCCGCGGCCACGACTGAAATCCAGAAATAACGCCGAAACGGCCAACCACCGGAGGCTGGCGGGGGAGAGGTATCCATGTTTCAAAGATCTATCAGTACGCCCCCCGGACGAGATAGGTCCTCCTGGGTCGTCCGCTGCCACCGGAAACACGCGGAGTGCGGCGCGCGCGACGGAGATCCTTTGCCACTGCCCGGACTCCGGGTGATCCTCCGCCGACGAAGGGGGACGCGGTCCGGCAAGGCACATCCACGGCCGGGCCCGCACGCATGCGCATCGCCATCATCGCCACGTACACCCATCCGACCCGCCTGCGGATCAAAGAGCCCTCCATCATGCAGTCCTCCGTGCCGGAGCTCATCGCCGGCCTGTGCCCGGAGCACGTGCAGGTGGAGATCTTCAACGAGAAGGAGGCGGACCTGCCGTTGGACCGGCACTGGGACCTGGTCTTCTTCTCGTATCTGCACTCGTACTACGAGCACACCAAGGTGCTCTCCACCCTCTTCCGCCAGCGCGGCATGACGACGGTGGCGGGAGGCCGGCACGCGGGCCATTTCCCTGACGACGCGGCGAAGTACTTCGACGCGGTCATCACCGGGGAGCCGGAGTCCAACGTGCCCGCGCTCATCGCGGACTTCGAGAAGGGCGAGCTGAAGCCGCGCTACAGCCTGCCCTCTCACGGCGCCGCCGCCATCCGGCCGTACCGCTACGAGCTCATCGACTTCACGCACAACAAGGTGCGGCTGCCGGGCATCGAGGCGTCGCGCGGCTGCCCCTTCACCTGCAACTTCTGCGTGCTCACCGGCCACGAGCGCTACCGCTTCCGGCCCATCCCGGAGGTCATCGACGAAATCCAGACGCGCATGCGCTGGAACCCGAACTTCCTGGGGCTGATGGGGGACGCGTTCGTCTTCCTGGACAACAACCTGGGCGGGTCCCCCAAGTACCTGCGCGCGCTGTGCGAAGCGCTCATCCCGCTCAAGAAGACCTGGGGCTGCGCGCTCACCTTCAACGTGCTCAAGGACGAGTCGCTGGTGAAGCTGATGGCGAAGGCGGGCTGCCGCTACGTCTACACCGGCCTGGAGTCACTCAACCCGGACTCCATCAAGGCGATGAACAAGGGGCAGAACAAGCTGTCGGAGGTGGACGCCGTCATCCGCCGCGTCTTCTCCGCCGGCATCCTCTTGTCCTTCGGGCTCATCGTCGGCTCGGACGGCGACACGAACGAGTACCTGCACCGGCTGCCGGAGTACCTGGCGGACCTGAAGTACTTCTCCGTCACGTTCCTGGGCATCGTGTGCCCCTACCCGGAGACGCCCTTCTTCCGCGAGCTCCAGGCGGAGGACCGGCTCTTGCCCGGCACCATCAGCCGCGACTACGACGGCTACACGCTGTGCCACCGGCCCAAGCAGCTGCACGCGTCGGAGGTGGTGGAGCACTTCCAGCGGCTGTGCCGCACGCTGGGGAGCCTGCCCAACATCGCCCGGCACTACGCGTCCAAGCTGATGCTGAGCGACCTGCCCCGCTACAAGCAGACCATCCTCTTCTCCGGGCCGGAGATCGTCAGCATCCGCAACCCGCTGAAGAACAAGGAGCGCCGCTACATCGCGGGGCTGGATGCGATGGAAGCCTGGGACGTGGAGCAGATGGCCGCGCTGGGGCTCACGCCGCAGGTCCTGACCGGACCCGGGACGGCAGGCGCACGTCCCACGCCAGCCCCAGGCCTTGCAGCGCACGGATGAAGAGCCAGCCCGGGTCCCACTGCCACCACACCCAGCCGTGCCGCGCGGACGCGGGGAAGGCGTGGTGGTTGTTGTGCCAGCCTTCCCCCAGCGCCAGCACGGCCACCCACCACACGTTGCGGCTGTGGTCGCGCGTGTCGTGGACGCGGTGGCCGAACGCCGCGTGGCACACGGAGTTCACCGCGTAGGTGCTCTGCATCCAGCACACCACCGGCAGGAAGAAGTACGCGGGCACCGTGCGCCAGCCGAACGTCAGCCCCACGAAGAGCACCGCCAGCACCTGCGGCGCGATGCGGTAGCGCAGCAGCCAGTGGTAGTAGCCGTCGTTCACCATGTCGCGGCACCAGGTGCGCCAGCCGTCCTCCTCCGTGGAGGACGCGTTGAGGATCCACCCCATGTGCGCGTACCAGAAGCCGCGCAGCGGCGAGTGTACGTCCCCTTCCGCGTCCGCCTTCGCGTGGTGCAGCCGGTGGTTGGCGGCCCACAGGAGCGGGCTGCCCTGCGCCGTGAGCATGGCCACCGTCACCAGCGCGTACTCCACCCAGCGAGGGCACGCGAAGGCGCGGTGGCACAAGAGGCGGTGCAGCCCCACCGTCGTGCCCAGGCCGATGGACACGTACACGGCCAGCGCCACCGGCAGCGCGTACGGCGGCCAGGGCAGGAAGAACGCCAGCGCGGCCAGCGCATGCACCACGAGCATGTAACCGACGATGACGGGACTGAGCTGGAAGCGGAGCGGTGCGGTGATCATGGCCCGGTGCGACAGTCGAGGAAGAAGCACGCAGTCTAGGGGCCCCGCCTGACGGGACAAGGAATGCGTTCCGCCCGTTACATCACGCGGGCGTCACGGGCCCGCGACGCCTGGGGCAGCAGGAGCGCCTCGGGAGGCGGAGCCAGGAGCGCGGCCTGGAAGCGGTCCATGCGGCGCAGCTCCGCGCGGGCCTCCACCTCCGTGAAGATGGCGCGCGCGCGGGCGAGGAAGGCCTCGCGCCGCTGCGGCAGGGCCACCGCCGCGTCGAAGTAGGCCACGCCCGTCTCCCAGCGGTTGGGGCTCTTCTCCAGGACGGCGATGGCCTCCAGGAACACCGGCTCCGCGGCCTTCGGGCCCTTGCGCAGGGCCAGCGAGCGCGCCGTCACGCGCAGCGCCGGGCCCTTCAGGTACGGGTAGAGCCGGGCGATGAAGCGCGCCTTGAGGCAGGACAGCCGCACGATTCGCAGCAGCTCCTTGCGCGGCACCACCGTGGCGCCCTCCTCCAGCGCGAAGAGGGCCGCCTCCGCCGCGTCCACCAGCCCCACCTGGAGGAAGGGCACCAGCACGTGGTAGCTCCAGATGCTCTTGAAGCAGCGCACCGCGACGAGCGCCGCCTCCTCCACCTGGTGCTCGCGCACGGTGACGTTGGCCAGGTGGTTCAAGCTGGCGCACTGGTTGGCCAGGTCCGCCACCTCCTCGCTGATGCGCAGGCCCTGCTCCAATTCCGCGCACAGCTCGCCCACGTCGCCTTCACCCAGGAGGTAGCGGCACATGGGCGCCCATGAATGCGCCCAGCCCTGGTGCATCAGCGCGTTGAGCTCCACGCCAATGGTCTTCATCTGCTCGTAGAGGGCCTCCGCCGTGCGGAAGCGCGAGTGGAGGAACTCGCCCGTCGCCTGCATCATCAGGGACGTCTGGCGCTCCCAGCGCTCACCCACCTGGCGCAGCGTGGAGACGGCCTCCTCCTGGAAGTCGCGCGCGCGTTGCAGCTCGTTGGCGAAGAAGGCCTGGATGCCCAGACGGCTGAGCGCGAGCCCCTCCGCCACCGGATCCTTGGAGCGCCGCGCGTACTCCAGCGCCTTCTCACAGTGGTAGCGCGAGCGCTTGAGCAGCCCCGCGCCGAACAGCAGCGTGCCGTAGTAGCCGCGCGCCATGCTCATGGCGTAGTCGTTGCGCGAGCGCTCCGCCATGTTCGTGGACACCAGCGTCGCCCAGGTGAGCTTGGTGATGTCCGCGAAGTAGTAGATGCGGATGAGCGAGTTGAGCGTGGACAGCTGCTGGAGGTAGTTGCCCAGCCGGGAGGCCGGCAGCGGCCGCAGGATGAACGGCAACAGCGTGGCCAGCCCGCGCAGCAACAGGTTCGCCAGCGTGCGCAGGCCCAGCGCGGCCAGGCTCCCCGGGAGGCTGCGGCCGCGGAGCACCAGCGACTTCTCCAGGTGCTGCGTGGCGAGCGCGGACTCGCCCTTCTCCTGGTGCGCGCGGCCCAGGCCCAGGTGCAGCTCCGCCTGGTTGGGGATCTCCTCCTCATCCACCAGGCACTGCTCGAACATCAGGATGGCGTTGGCGTAGTTGCCCGCCTGGAGCAGTGTCTCCGCCAGTTCCTGCATCACCCGGCGCGTCTTGAGCAGCATCGCCTCCGGATCCACCGGGACGACGGTGCCCAACAGCTCCAGGCCGCGGTTGTAGTGGTAGAGCGCGTCGTCGTTCGCGTACTGCGCCCGCGCGCTGCGGGCCGCCATCAGCGTGTACTCCAGGCCCTTGTCCTCCACGTTGCCCGCGAGGAAGTGGAACGCGAGCAGACCCGCGGAGGCCGCCAGGTTGTCGCTGGCGCGGGCCTCCAGGTAGCGCGCGAGCCGGCGGTGCAGGTCCTCGCGCGCGGACACCAGCAGCGTGTTGTAGGCCACGTCGCGGATGACGATGTGCTTGAAGAGGCAGGTGTACGGCTCCTCCTGCTCCAGCAGGATGAGGCCCAGGCGCTGGAGCGTGTCCATGGCCTCGCGCAGGCGCTGCACGCCCAGGGTGGGCACCAGCGCCGCCACCGCGTCCAGCGTGAAGAGGCGCCCGATGACGGACGCCACCTTCACCACCAGCTTCTCCGTCTCGCTGAGCAGGTCGATGCGCGACAGCACCACGTCCTGGATGGAGTCCGGCAGGATGAGGTCCTGCAGGCCGCGCTTCAATTCCATCCGCGTGGAGCCGGGCTCCGCCAGCCCCAGGTAGCCCTGCTCCGCCAGGCCCTCCACGATGGACTCGATGAAGAACGGGTTGCCCTGCACCTTCGCGAGCAGCCGGTCCTCCAGCGCGACGTCCGGCGGCGACAGGCGCAGGTGCAGGCGCAGCAGCGCCCGCGTGTCCTCTTCGTCCAGGCTGACGAGGTCCACGGGGAGGAACTCGGGCAGCTCGCGCAGCCCCTTGAGCTGGTCGCTCGGGCGCATCGTCGCCAGCACCATGATGCGGTGCGCGCCCACCCGCACCGCGAGGTACTGGAGCAGATCCAACGAGATGTAGTCCGCCCAGTGCAGGTCCTCGAAGAAGAGCAACAGCGGCTGCGCGCGGCTGAGCTTCTCCAGGAGCTGGAAGACGATTTGGAACACCTTCTGCTGCTTGCGGCGCGCGTCCATCCCCGCCGTGTCGGACGTCTCCTCCAGCGTCATGCCGAGGATGCCCGCCACCACCGGGATCCACTCCGGCCCCACATCCTCCAGGCCCTCCAGGCCCTGCCGCAGGCGCGCAAGCTGCGCCTCCGTGTCGTCCGAGTCGTGCAGCCCGAACGCCTGGAGCAGCACCTCCTTCCAGGGGAAGAAGGGGGTGAAGGCCTCGTAGGAGTAGCAGACGCCGTACAGCGCCCGCGCGCCGCCCTCCTCCGCGTCCTCCAGCACGCGCGCGCCCAGCCGCGACTTGCCGATGCCCGCCTCTCCGGACACCACGCACACGCGGCCCTGGCCGGCGAACGCCGCGTTGAGCGATTCGTGCAGCACGTTGAGCTCGCGGCTGCGGCCGATGATGTCACCCCGGCCCTTGATGAAGAGGCCGCGGCGCGTCTCTCCCAACAGCCGGTACACCGGCACCGAGCGCGAGACGCCCTTGAGCTTCGCGTCCTCCACGAACTCGGTGGAGAAGCCGCCCTGCTGCGAGCGCGACTGGGTGTTGGCGCACAGGTGCACGGCGCCCTGGCGTCCGCCGTGCGTCATCAGGCGCGCGGCCATGTTCACGACCTCGCCCAGCGCCGAGTACCCCTTGCGCGTGGGCGAGCCCATGTCGCCGCAGTAGGCATGGCCGGTGGCGATGCCGATCTGCAGCTCATCCAGGAAGGGGAACTGCTCGCGCGCCTTGAGCAGCTTGCAGGCCAGCCGGCACGCCAGCACCTCCTTGTTCTGCTGGGCGGTGGGCGCGCCGAACAGGACGTAGAGCACATTGCCCTTGTCCGTGAAGTCCGTCATCAGCAGCACGCCACCGTGGTGGGCGCTCTCGCGCTGGACGAACTCGTAGTAGGCGTTGAGGTCGCGGGTGAAGGCGGCCGGATCCGTGTCCGACTGCGCGTGGGTGAAGCGCACGAAGAAGCAGGTGACGTCGCGGAAGTCGCCCGCGAACTCCTGGTGCGCGGTGGTGATCTTCGTGAAGAGCACCGGGTGCAGCAGGAGCGCGCACCGGCCCACCAGCTCCGCTCCGCCCGTGGGCGCGGGCAGCGGGCGCTTCACCGCCTCCACCGGCGCGTCGAGCGCCAGCCGGTGGTTGCCCCCCTCGCGTGGCTCACCCTGGCGGGCGGCTTCCGGCAGCGCCGCCCAGGCGCGGGGGCTCAGCACGACCTCCGACACCGTGGCCTGCTTCTCCGCGCCCACCGCCTGCGCCAGCGGCTCACCCACGAGCGCCGGGTGCATCCACAGGCCGGTGGCGCCCATCACGATGCGGGTCGCCTCCCCGAACCCGATGCCGATGCGCGACGACACGCCGAAGCGCTGGCCCAACAGCTCCAGCCGGGCGAAGCGCGCGAGCCTGCGCTGCACGCTCAGCGCGCACACCGCCGCGCGCTGCACGACGTCGCCATCCGCCTCGCCCGGCGCGGCCTCGAAGCACGCGAGGATGGAGTCGCCGGCGAACTGGTAGATGTCCCCGCCGTGGTCCCGGACCACGTCGATCATCTCCGTGTAGTAGTTCGTCAGCAGGCGCTGGAGCGCGTCGATGCCGCGCGGGCCCGCACCGCTCAGCCCCACCACGATGGGCGTGAAGCCCGCGATGTCCAGCAGCAGGATGGCGCCCCGCACCCCTTCGGTCAGGGGCAGCGCGTCCGCATCCTGGCCCCCGAGCCGCGCGAGGATGGCCGCCGGCATGTAGGGCGCCAGCGTCGCGACAGCGGGATCGATGTGCTGCGTGGAGGGCATCCCCGGGGGCTTTCCGCTCAGGACAACGTGGCGTAGCGCAGGTAGAGGGCGCCCAGACAGACGGCGCCGTAGAGCGGAATCTCCGCCGTCTCCGTCCAGGGCTGCTGCTTCATGACCGCACCCCAGATGTGCACCGCGGTCATGATGCCGCCAATGAGGCCGATGAGCTCGAAGATGACCAGGTGGCTCTTGGGGTCCGGGATGAACTGCACCACCGCGATGATGACGGACAGCGCCAGGCCGCCCAGGCAGCGCGCGAAGTAGACCGTCAGGTCGTTGTTGCCCGTGGGCAGCTCCCACCCGAACCAGCGCGCCCAGCGCAGCGGCACGAACAGCAGCGGCAGCGCGTAGACGACCGCGAAGGTCAAGGTGGAGACCGCGAGGAACCAGCTGGCCAGCGGATAGTCGGGGTTGATCATGATGGCGGACGTGACAGGGGCACGGGGCGTCCTGCTGCCGGGCGCACCCTGCCCCCGCCGTCCATCCTAGAATCTTTTCCCCTCCCCGTGGGGCCC
>NZ_RAWK01000200.1 GCF_003612165.1 Corallococcus aberystwythensis
CCTCCGGGGTCAGGGCCTGCTGCACACGCGCCGCGATGGCGCCGCCAATCGACTCGCCGATTCTGGACATGATGGGTCTTCCCCCTCGAACCACCGAGACGGTGGACGTTGATGGATTATCGACCCTTGGGCCCCGGAGTTGCGGCCCTTGGCTGCCTACATCAGCCCCTGGAGGCGGGCCGTCAGTGCCGGGTCCGGTAGCGGTCCACGGCGGCCAGGAGCACCTCCGTGCGCACCGGCTTGCCCAGCAGGCACACCGTCCCCGGCGGGGCCGCCTGGAGGTCCGGGTCCGCCGTGAGCGCCAGCACCGGCAGCCGCGACGTCAGGTCCAGGTTCCGCAGCCGGGTGAGGAAGCGCTGGTCCTCCGGGTTGCGCAGCATCAGGCTGAGCAGCACCAGCGAGGGGATGTCGGGGAGCCGGGAAAGCACGTCCAGCGCCTGCCTGGCCGAGGCCACGGACAGCACCGTGTAGCCCTCCAGCACCAGGAGGGCCGTCAGGGCCTCGCGCAGGTCGTCGTAGGACTCGACCACCAGCACGGTCGAGGGATTGTCCAGGGCGTCCACCGTCGAACCTTATACCGCCGAAGCCCCGGGGCATGCACACCCCAGGGCCCGCGGCTGTTGGCTAGGCGCGCGCCTTGGGGCCCAGCTGGGGCTTGAGGATGACCTTGGTGTAGCCGTCCCTGCGTGCGTCGAACTTCCGGTACGCGTCCGGTGCGTCCTGGAGTGGCAGGCGGTGGCTGACAATCATGCTGGGGCGGGCCCGGCCCGCGATGATGAGGTCGCGCAGGAAGTGGTTGTAGCGCTTCACCGGCGTCTGGCCGGTGCCCACGGTGATGCCCTTGTCGAACACCTTGGCCCACGGCAGCGGGTAGATGCCCTGCTTCGCGTTCTCGTCCGCGGCGCCCGGGTCCGGGGCCATGTAGACGCCCACGACGCCAATGGAGCCCGTGGGGTTCACCAGCTCCACCAGCTGCTCCAGCACCTGGGTGGGCTTCTCCCGGCCGCCGTGCGCGTCCGCGCCCCGGATGTCGCGCGACTGGTAGCCCACGGCGTCGATGCCGCACATCACGCCCAGGGCCTTCTCCTCGCCGGGGCGCAGCGCGCCCAGGATGAGCGGGTTGCCGCGGCGCAGGTCTACTATCTGCTTCACCGGGTCACCCTTCGTGAAGTCGATGGGGATGGCGCCCATCTCCTTCACCTTGGCCAGGCGCTCCGGGACGCTGTCCACCACGTAGACCTCCGAGGCGCCGCGAAGGAGCGCGCAGTAGCCGGCGAGCAGGCCCACCGGACCCGCGCCGAACACGGCGACCGTGGCGCCCGGCCGCACGTTCGCCAGCTCCGTGCCGTGGTAGGCCGTCGGGAACACGTCCGACAGCAGCAGGAAGTCGTCCTCCAGGTCGTCGCCCGGCTGCCCGGGCAGCTTCAGGCAGTTGAAGTCCGCCCAGGGCACCCGGAGCAGCTCCGCCTGTCCGCCCCGGTACGGGCCCATGCCCGCGTAGCCGTAGCCCGCATGCGGCGCTTCCGGGTTGGCGACGAGGCAGGCCTCCGTGCGGCCACGCACGCAGTCGAAGCAGGTGCCGCAGGCGATGTTGAAGGGCAGCACCACGCGGTCGCCCTTCTTGATGCCCACCACGCCGGGGCCCACCTGCTCCACGACGCCCATGTTCTCGTGGCCGAACACCTGCCCGGCCTTGGACGCGGTGCGGCCCTCGTACATGTGCAGATCGCTTCCGCAGATGCCGGCGGAGGTGACGCGGATGACGGCGTCCGTGGGGGCCTCCAGCTTCGGGTCCTCCACCTCCTCCACCTGCACCTGGCTGTTCTGCTTGTAGACGACAGCGAGCATGGGCCTCTCCCGGATTGAGCCGTCACGCGGCCCACCAAAAGTGGGACGCGGCGCGGCCACGGGTAGAGGCTGCCGGGGGATGCACGCCTGGACGCCCCGTGCAGGCGTGCAGGGCGGGCGCGCGTTCAAGCCCCCGCGCCCGCCAGGGGAATGCCGTGACGCTTCAGTGCGCCAGCACGGCGGGCGCTTCCGCTGGGGACACCAGCGACTGACGCTCCCACGCGCGGCTGCGCCAGCGCAGCCACATGGCCAGGCCGCGCGTCCACTCATCCGCGGCCACCGCCAGCCACACGCCGGCCAGGCCCAGCTGAAGATGGAACACGAGGTAGTAGCCCAGGGGCAGGCTCATGCAGACCATGGACAGCATCGCCATCATCACCGGGAAGGTGGCGTCACCCGCGGCGCGCAGCGCGTTCACCAGCACCAGGTTGAAGGAGCGGCCCGTCTCCAACAGCAGGCTCAGCACCAGCACCTGCGACGTCAGCCGCAGGATGTCGCCGTCGTGCGTGAAGAGGCGGATGAGCGGCTCGCGGAAGAGGATGGCCGCCACGTCCACCGCCACCGTGATGCCGATGCTCCACTTGAGGCTCTTGAGCACGCGCGCGTACGCGTCCTGCGAACGCTTCGCGCCCACCAGCCGGCCCACGATGATGGACGTGCCCATGCCGATGGCCAGGCTGCACAGGAACACGTACTGGGACATCGCGTTGGCGTACTGCCGCGACGCGAGCGCCACCGGCCCCAGGTACGTCACGTAGTACAGGAACACCGTCTGGCACGCGTGGTACGTCATCTGCTCCACCGCGGAGGGCACGCCCACGCGCAATATCTTGCGGACGTACTCGCGCGTCAGCGCCACGAAGTTCGCGGGCCGCATGCGCACGTCCATCACCCGCCAGAGCATCCACGCGAAGACGCCCACCGCCATCGCGCGGCTGAAGACGGTGGACATGGCCGCGCCCGCCACGCCGTGCGCCGGCATGCCGAAGTGCCCGAAGATGAGCACCCAGTTGCCCGCCACGTGCACCACGTTCATGCCCAGGGCCACGTACATGGACTGCCGCGTGAAGCCGTACGTGCGGATGAGGCTGGAGAAGACGTTGATGAGCGCCTGGAGGAAGAGGAAGCCGCCCGCGATGTGCCAGTAGGTGCTCGCGTACGCCCGTGTCCCGGGCTCCAGGTTCATCCGCCCCAGGATGGTGTCCGCGGACAGCAGCAGCCCGCCGCTCACCGCGAGCCCCAGCAGGAAGTTCAGGGTGATGGCCTGCGCCGCGATGCGCGCCGCCTCTGCGCTGCGCTTCGCGCCGAGGTATTGCGACACGACGATGGACGCGCCGTGGCTCACCACCTCCATCACCAGGATGCAGATGAAGACGTACTGGTTGACGACGCCCACCGCGGACACGGCGGCGTCCGACACGCCGCTGAGCATCAGCGTGTCCGCCGTGCCCATCAGCATGAAGAGGAAGATTTCGAAGAAGATGGGCCAGGTGAGCCGGAACAGGCCGGGCTCACGAGCGGGAGTCGTCTCGACTTCAGTGGGCATGAATGCGCCGCGTCATGTGGGCCCACTGTGCGCGCGCGATATTTCGATTTCAACCGGAAGCACCCGCGCCGGCTGCCTGCCTGGCGCGGGTGCTTTGCGTTGAAAAAGTGAGAGCCGGACCTACGACGCCGTCAGGCGGCTCACGGTGTCCACCAGGTCGCGCAGGGAGAAGGGCTTCTTGAGGAAGCCGGCCCAGCGCTGTTCCTCGGCCTTCGCCTTGGGCGGCTGGATGGCGCTCATGACGAGGATGGGGAACTGGTGGGTGCCGTCCTTGCGGATGGCATCGATGGTCTCGTAGCCGTTCATCACCGGCATCATCACGTCGATGATGGCCAGGTCGGGCTTCTCCTCCTTGAGCCTGGCCAGCGCCTCGCGGCCGTTGCCGCAGATGACGACGCGAAGCTGCTCCTCCTCCAGGATGGCCTGGATGGCCTCCGCGATGTCCTGCTCATCGTCCACGACGAGCACCGTCTTCATGAACGCCTCCGCCGGGACGTGCCCGCCGGGGCCTTCTTCGCGGCTGGCTTCTTCTTCGCGGGCGCCTTGCGGCCCTGCTTCTTGCGAGCGCCCAGGGGTGCCTTCACGCTGTCGGACCGGGAGGCCCCACCGCCGGCCATCCGCGCATGTCCGGTGAGGATGCTCTCCGCGCTCTCGAAGGTGTCCGCGACCCGGATGCCCTTCTCGCTGATGGAGAACTCGCGGATGGCGCTGTCGTAGGCGCTCTCGCGCATCTTCATGATGGAGAGCAGGCGGTAGAGCTGCGAGCGCAGCTCCACGTAGCGCACCAGGATGACGTTCTCCACGGTGGACGCGGCCTCCGGCTGGGGCATGTCCACGCCGGGGCTGAACAGGGGCGTCTCATCCGAGTACAGCGTGGTGACGTCCATCATCCGCAGTTGGTGGGTGAGCGCGGAGAAGAAGCGGCTCAGGCGGTCCGGGTACACGGCGGCGGAGCGGAAGCCGGACACGCCGTCGATGAACAGGCGCAGCCGGTCCACCTTGCGCTCCGCGATGCGCTCCAGGAGCCGCTCCGCCAGCGCGTCCATGTTGTGCTCCAGCGGCGGCTGCCACTGGATTTCAATGAGGCCCTCGTCCACGTACTTCTTGAGGTCCCCCATGCCCGTGCCCTCCGCCTTCTCGATGAGGCGGGGAGGCGTCTCGTAGAAGCCGAAGTAGACGCCCGGCTGGCCCTCGCGCGCGCCCTGGAGGAGGAAGTTCAGCCCCAGCAGCGTCTTGCCCGTCCCGGGCGCGCCCAAGAGCAGCGTGGTGGAGCCGGACAGCACCCCGCCCCGGAGGGCTTCGTCCAGGCGCGGGATGCCAAATGACATGCGGACGCGGTCCTCGCGCCCCTTCGCGGCGGGGTGCGCGAACTGCACCTCCGTGCGCGGGTGGATGAGCATGCCCTGCTCGGAGATCTCCACCTCGTGGCGGCCCAGGAGGGACGGCCCGCCGCGGAACTTGATGGCGATGAGCTCGCGCACCGCGCGGGGCCCGTGCAGCCACAGCGACAGTTCGAAGATGCCGTCCACCGCGGTGTTCTCCGGGTGGATCTCCCCCTCGTGATGCGGGGCGAGCAGCAGCGTGGTGCAGCCCAGGATGCTGCAGAAGGTCTGCAGGTCCTGGAGGAAGCGCTTGAAGCTCAGGTCCGAGCGGGCGAACTCCTTCGCCGCGTCCATGCCGTCGATGATGAGCAGCGTGGTCCCGTGCGTCTGGGCGTTCTTGCGCAGCAGCTCCAGCAGGCCCTTGAGCCCGTCGCGCTCCAGGTCTCGGTAGCCGCTCAGGTACTGGAGCCGGTCCGGGATGACGCTGGCGTCGAAGAAGGTCATCTGCGACAGGTTCTCCAGCATGCGCCCGTGCGACTCCGACAGCAGCGTCACGTAGAGGGCCTTGCCGCCATTCTTCACGTGCTGGAAGGCGATCTGATTGGCCAGCACCGTCTTGCCGGAGCCCGGTGGACCGATGATGGCGTAGGACGAGCCCTGGATGAGGCCGCCCTTGGTGATGAAGTCCAGCCGGGGCACGCCGGTGATGAGCCGCTTCGCCGGGCTCTTTCCTTCGCCGGACGGGTTGCCCCCGTCCGTCTCTTCGCTCTTCGGCACGAAACCTTCTCCTCTGGAAACGTCAGTACCGCTGGGTGCGATGCAGGGGGAGTCTCAATTCGAAACACGCGCCCTGGCCCAGGGCGCTCTTCACGGTCAGCGTGCCGTCATGCGCGGCGGCGATCTCCTGGGTCAGGTAGAGCCCCAGGCCCAGCCCCTCGAACCGCCCGGCGGACGGCACGCGCTCGAAGCGGCGGAAGATGCGCGCCTGGTCCGCCGGCGCGATGCCCACCCCACCGTCGTCCACCGTCAGCACCGCCTGGCCCTCGTGCGTGGACAGGCGTGTCTTCGCGGGCTGGCCCTGGCCGAACTTGACGGCGTTGGACAGCAGGTGGCCCACGGCCTGCTCCAGCAGGCGCCGGTCGCCGAAGAGGAGGACGGGCGCGTCGGGCAGCTCCGCGGTCAGCGCCACGTTCGCGCTGCGGGCGGGGCCCTGGAAGCGCTCCATCTGTTCGCGCACCACCTGGGAGAAGTCCACCGTGTCCACCTGCAGCGCCACGCCCTGCGTGGACAGGCGTGACACGTCCAGCAGGTTGTCCACCAGGTTCTGCAGCCGCGTGAGCTGGCGCACCGCCGGGGTGAGGCGCTTCTCCACGGGGCCGTCCGCTTCCGCGTCGCTCACCATCTCCACGGCGCGCTCCAGGTTGAGGCGCAGCACGGTGAGCGGTGTCTTCAATTCATGCGCGGCGATGCGCAGGAAGCTGTCGCGTGCGCGCACGGCGTCCCGGGCGCGGGTCTGCAAGCGCAGGAGCGCCTCGATGTTCGCGAGCAGCTCGTCCTCCGCCAGCGGGCGCGTCCAGTACGCGTCCGCGCCCTGGGCGAGCCCCCGCACGCGGTCCTCGCGCTGGACGGACACGGACGACAGGTGGGCGATGAGCAGGTCGTGCGTGGCCTCGTCCGCGCGCAGCCGGCGGCACACCTCGTAGCCGTCGATGTCCGGCATGTGCACGTCCAGCAGCACCAGGTCGGGCCGCCCCTGCGCCAGCCGCAGCGCCTCGCGTCCGCCCGTGGCCTCGAGCACCTGGTAGCCGCCCTGCTTCAGCGTGAGGCTCAGCAGGTACAGCGTCGCCGGGTCGTCATTGACGTTGAGGACCGAGACGACGGGGCGGGCCGCCGGTGCGTTCTGGGGGTCGGAGGGGTTCACGGGCGGTACAGCGGGAACGTGGGCGCTGGAGCGGCGAATGGAACCACTCGCGCCGCGAAAGATTGGCGGGAGTGTTCCGGTCGCCCCGCCGGGTGTTGTCCGCTGGACGGATCGGACGCTGGAGACGTCCGTCTTCCCCCAGGCGGGCGTCGGACGCAGGATGAGACACAGCGGCGCAGGCCCGGAATTCCGGCCCTGGAACGAAAGGCGGGACGACATGCAGGGAACGGCGGGAGCGCTGTTCGTGGACGACGGCGGGGCAGGGCAGGGGACGCCGGTGGTGTTCGTGCACTCGGCCTGCGGGGATACGCGGCAGTGGGCCTCGCAGCTCCAGCACGTGCGTGCGCACCGCCGCGCGGTCGCCTTGGACCTGCGGGGGCACGGGCAGTCCACGCTCACCTCGGGGGCGGACTTCAGCGTGGAGGACTTCGCCCAGGACGTGGCCACGGTGGTGGACGGCCTGGGGCTGTCGCGCGTGGTGCTGGTGGGGCACAGCATGGGCGGCGCGGTGAGCGTGGCGTACGCGGCCGCGCACCCGGAGCGCGTCGCGGGGCTGTTCCTGTTGGACCCGGCGTCCGACGGCCGCGCCGTGCCCCCGGAGGCGGCGCAGGGGATGATGTCCGCGCTCGACACCGAGGGATGGGTGGGGGTGATTGAGCAGTACTGGAGCACGCTGCTGGAGCCGTCCACCCCGGAGGTCCGCGAGCAGGTGCTGGGGCAGCTGCGGCGCACGCCGCGCGCGGCGGTGAAGGCCGTCATGGGTTCGCTGCTCAGGTTCGACCCCGTCAGCGCGCTGAAGCGCTACCCGGGGCCGGCCCTGTCCGTCATCACGCCGCTCAACGAGACGCCCGGCGCGTACCACGTGCTCGTGCCCGGCCTGCCGTTCAAGCAGGTGACGGGCACGGGGCACTGGGTGCAGCTGGATGCCCCCGAGCAGGTGAACGCCCTGCTCGATGGCTTCCTGGCGACGGTGCCCTGATCAGGGCATGGCTTCCAGGCGGAACTGCTGGCAGTCGTTGTTGGCCCAGACCCACTGCTGGACGGTGGCGCCATCGCCGCTGGTCCAGCAGTTGCTCACGTCCAGCACCTTGCCGCTGTGGCGGGCCTCGAAGCGCGTGTAGCCGCCCGTGGTGGCCACCGGCTTGAACTGCTGGTTCGCGCCGCCCGCCCAGGACCACTCCTGCACGCGCGCGCCGTCCGCCTGGCTCACGTCCGCGACATCCATCACCTTGCCGCTGTAGCGGGACACCAGCCGCGAGTAGCCGCTGTCGGTGGCCGTCAGCGCCCACTGCTGGCTCGAGCCCGTGTGGCACGTCCACTGGTGCAGCCCGGTGCCGTCCGCCGCGGACGGGCCCACCAGGTCCACGCACTTGCCGGTGGCCTTGTTGACCAGCCGGTACCACGGGCCCTGCGGGCCGGCCGCGCCGCCCCACTGGAAGGACGCCACCGAGCGCGGCGGCAGCGAGTACTCGAAGGCCTGCCCGCCCCAGCGGACCTTGAAGGACAGCGTAGCGCCGTCGTTGGAGTTCAGCGCGACGAGCGCGCGCGAGCCGTCCGGGTTGCGGAAGGCGAGCGTCTCGATGTTGTTGTTGCCCAGCGACGTGGCGCCCACGCGCACCGCGCCCGGCCGCACCACCTTCGCCAGGTGCGCCCACGCGTAGTACTCCTCGTTGCGCGTGTACGTGCCGTTGGCGTTGTTCACCGTGAACATGCCCCGGCAGTCCGCGCAGCCGCCCACGCGCGGCCCGTGGTTCGGATCCAACGCGAGGTTCCAGTAGAAGGACGTGCGCGACCAGTTGCGCAGCGGCCCGAAGAGGTTGTTCTGCAGCGCCCACTCCAGGTTCGCGGCGGCGTTGGTGGCCCAGAAGCCGCCGGTGCACTCCGTGTAGTGCACCTCCTTGGTGGGGTAGGCGTCGTGGAAGGCGGACTGGACGGTGTAGCTGCCCTCGGGGCTCTCGTAGCAGTGGTACGCCACGCCCGCGACAGCGCTCTGCGCCTGCCCGCCGTTGTACGCCATCACCTCATGCGGGTAGCCCGCGGGGCCCGTGCCGTCGTACCAGTTGTGGTCCCACGCCAGCAGCTTCACGCCGTTGAAGCCCGCGGCGTTGAGCGCCGGGCGCAGGTGCTGGGCCGTGAAGATGGACTGGTCGTTGGACTCCATCTGCATCGTCGGGTAGCTGCCGTTGGCGTTGTGCGGCTCGTTCTGCGGGCTCAGCGCGTGGATGGGCACGCCGTTCGCCTGGTACGCCTGCACGAAGCGCACGAAGTAGTTCGCGTACGTGCCGTACAGGTCGTTGCGCAGGTAGCCGCCGCCGGTGAGCGAGTTGTTGAACTTCATCCACGCGGGCGCGCTCCACGGCAGCGCGAAAATCTTCACCTCCGGGTTGATGGCGCGCGCCTGCTGGAGCAGCGGCAGGATGTACGCCGTGTCATGGCCCACGGAGAAGTCGTTCAGGTCGCAGCAGGTGTCGTCGTAGGTGTAGTTGTTGCGGGAGAAGTCCGACGCGCCCATGGGCAGGCGGATGGCGCTCTGGCCCGAGCCCGCGCTCACGCTGAACAGGTCGTTCATGATGGCCGTGCGCTGCGGCGAGTTGAAGATGAGCCACGCGGACGAGTCCGTGAGCGCCCCGCCGAACCCGTCAATGGTCTGGTACGTCACGCCATCGTTCACGTCGATGGCCGTCGCGCTGCCCGTCTCCGCGCCGAACGTCTTGTTCGCTTCGGCGTTGAGCTTCTTCGACAGCGTGCTCCCCGACGTCGTCGTCAGCCACACCCGCACGGTTTCATTCGCCGCGCTCGCGGCGGACGGAAGGAGGGCGGAGGCGGCCAGCAGCAGGCCATGCAGGGGGACACGGGACAACCACGGGGACATGCGGGCTCCAGACAGCAAAGGGGGAGCGCGGCAGTCTATTCAAGTTGTACGGCTAAGGCCCGTTAATCGTGGAAGGCTGTGTCTGGGATGGGGTGACGGGCAGGGCCTCCATCCGGCGGGTGGCGGCGGTGTGGAGCACGGAGAGCTGGCGCGCGAGCCGTTCCAGCTGGGATTGGAGCAGGGGGGCTTCGGAGCCCAGCGCGGCCCCGGCTTCATCCGGCGTGGGGACGTTCCAGCCGATGAGCGCGTCGAAGGCGGGCAGGGGCTTCGGGCGGCGGTGATGGAGCACCGCGTCCGCCAGGTCCTCCATGCTGCCGTCCATGGCCCGCGCGTAGCGGGACAGGGCCTCCAGCACCGCGGGGGTGGAGGGCACGGAGTGCCGTGACGCGAGGAGGGTGCAGACGGCGGCGAACCGCCGGGTGAAGGCGAGCAGCGTCATCAACGGCTCCACCGCCTCCGTGCGCCAGCGCGGCTCGTTGAGCAGGCGCTGGAAGGACGTCTCCGCGTTGATGGTGGCGAGCCCCAGCTTGCGGCGCGCCTCGTTGAGCGCCGCGGTGTCCGGTGGCCCGCCGCGCTGCCACGCCCGGGCCAGCACGTCGAAGAACTCGCGGTCCGCGCGCAGCGCATCCGCCAGCTGTGCCGGGAAGCGCTCCTCCTCCGAGCGCTGCCACAGGAAGAAGGTGCCCGCGAGCGCCAGCGCGCCGCCGATGAGCGTGTTGACGATGCGCACCGGGGCCAGCGTCCAGTCCCCGCTGCCCATCTCCGCCAGCAGCACGAAGGTGAGCGTGGCGAAGACGGTGAACAGCCCGTAGTTGAGCGGGATGAGGCTCACGCACAGGGCCGCGGTGCAGAAGAGCAGCCCCATCATCGCGTACGGGTCCTGGAGCCAGGACGCGACGGCGATGGCCAGCAGCCCGCCCACCACCGTCCCGAGCACGCGCTGGAGCGCCTTGAGGAAGGTGGGCCCGGTGTACGGCTGCATGATGGTGAGGACGGTGATGGTCACCCAGTAGCCGTGGTTCGGCCGGAACACGCTGGCGATGTACACCGCCGCCGTGGTGGTGACGCCCACGCGCAGCGCGTGCCGCAGCACCTCCGAGTCCAGCGTGAGGTGCGCGCGCACGGGGTCCATCAGGGACGGGGGGGACTCCTCGGCCAGCTCCCGCGCGGGGGGCGGCGCCTGGGTGAACGGACCGGCCAGCCGGCACGCGGTGTCCAGCGCCACGTCCGCGCGCTCGCGCATCTCCGTGAGCAGCCGCGCGATGTCCGACAGCCGCGCCCGCTCCAGGCGGGTCAGCAGGCCCCGCGCGTCCAGGTCCGCGAGCGAGTCGCGCAGCGCGCGTCCGTCCCACTCCGGCTGGGGCCTGCGGCTGCGGCCCTCCTGCTCCACCAGCCGCACCAGGTCCCTGGCGGTGTTCGCGCAGTCCAGCAGCGCCACGGCCACCGCCGCGCGCGGGTCGCCCACGGGGCCGCTCACCGGCGGGCCCAGGCTCTCCAGCTGTTCGCCCAGGGCGATGAGCCCCATGAACATCGCGTCCGCGCACTCCAGCAGCACCAGCAGCCGCTCGCCCCGGCCGCGCTCGCCCCGGCCCTGCCGGGTGGCCGCGAGCGTGGTGCGCGCCAGTTCCAGCGTCTCCCGGATGCGCCCGTGCTGCTCCTGGATGAGCGCCTGCCACGCGTCCTCGCGCGCGCCCTGGACGGTGCGCGACAGCCCCTCCGCGTAGCCCGCCACCACGTCGAAGCACGCCGCCACCGCCTTGCGCGCGGGCCGGTAGGGGCGGATGGGCCAGAGCACCAGCGACAGCACCATGGCCCACGCGGAGCCGCCCAGCACCGCCAGGCCGGACTCCAGCGCGCCCAGGGCGGTGGACGCGGGCAGCCCCAGCGCGATGACAAAGGTGGTGGCGGCGATGTTGCCGGTGAGGTTCGCCGCCGCGCCGTGGATGCCCGCGAAGCTCCACGCCGTCACCCACAAGAGCGTGGCGGGAATGGCCAGGGCTGGGTGCATTCCCGCCAGGCCGCCCAGCACCGCGGACACCGCCGCCGCCAGCGCCGTGCCGCCCATGGCGCGGAAGCGCGCGTGGTAGGAGCCACCCTTGTCCACGAAGGACGTGTTGAAGCCGCCCACCGCGAGCCACAGCGCGCCGGGCAGGTGCAGCGCGGTGCCCACCACGGTGGGCACGAAGAACGCGAGCGCGGCCCGGAGGCCCGCCTTCACCGCGGGCCGCACGGGCGCGAAGCGGGCCACGGCCTTGGCATGCTCCAGGAACTGGCGGCGAATCACCCATCCCCCATAGAGCAACGCCCCTGGCCGGGCCACCGGAATCCGGGCCCGCCGCCAGAGGGCGTCACTGGAGCGACAGGACGGCCGGCCTGCTGTGTCAGTGCGGGGCGGGAGCCGCGTCCCGGGCGGTCGCACCGGCCGTTGCCCGGGTGGCTACTCCCAGGCCTTGGCGCCGGGCCGCGGTGTCCACGATGCGCTGCACGAGCGCCTCGTAGCTCATGCCGCGGTCCCTTGCCCCCATGGCCACCTCGCACTGCGTCTCCAGGTAGGGGTTGGGGTTCACCTCCAGGAGGTAGGGCTCGTTGGTGCGGCTGGACACGCGGAAGTCGATGCGCGCGTAGTCGCGCAGCTTGAGCGCGCGGAACGCAGTGAGGGCCGCGCGGCCGATGCGGCCCTGCAATTCGTCCGACAGGTCCGTGGGCAGCACCAGGTGCGGACTGCCCGGCGTCTCCGGGCCGAACTTCACCTCGCGGTTGGCGATCTTCATCCGCTTGCGGTTCCACCGCGAGCCGAAGTCCAGCTCCACCACCGGCAGCACCTCCGGCTTCGCCGCGTCCCCCACCACGCCGACGTACAGCTCGCGCCCCTCGATGAACTCCTCCGCCAGCGCCTCGTCGTCGTACTCCTCGCGGATCTTCTTCACCCGCCGCGCCAGCCCCTCCATGTCCTTCTCCACGCCCAGCCCCAGGGACGCGTCCGAGCGCGCGGGCTTCACCACCAGCGGGAAGGACAGGTCGCCGCTCGTCTGGAAGGAGATGCCGTCGAAGGTGGCGAAGCGGGGCGTGAGCACGCCGTGGAACTGGAGCAGCTGCTTGGTGAGCACCTTGTCCTGCGCGAGCAGCAGGCCCGCGGTGCCAGAGCCGGTGAAGGGCACGCGCGCCAGCTCCAGCACCGCCGCGACGTTGACCTCCAGCCGGTAGTCCTCCGCGAACGTCTCGCAGAGGTTGAACACCAGGTCCGCGCGGGAGCGGGTGATGTTGCGCACCAGGTCGGAGACGCTCTCGTCCACGCGCACGTCCAGGGGCTCGTGGCCGGCCGCGCGCAGGGCCTCGCTCACCTGCTGCACGACGGGGTCCGGCGCGTCGTCCTTGGCCTGGTAGTGGAGGACGGCGATGCGAAGGGACTTCACGGGCATGGTCAGTCCTCGAAGAAGCGGTCGGTGTGCAGGTAGTTCATCGCCAGGACGGTGACGAGCGACGCGAGCTGCATCGCCGCCTCGCGGCTGTCGTCCGGATGCAGCGTGAGGTTCAGCGCGGCGGTGCGCTCCGCCAGGTGGTCCACGAGCGCGCGCACCACGCCCCGGCTCACGCCCGCGTAGTGCCCCACGGTGGACAGCAGGCGCTGACGCTCCGCCTGCACCAGCGTGGCGGCGCTCACGGGCGCCTCGCCCGGGCCCCAGAAGATGTCCTCCAGCGCGTGGTCGAAGGCGTTGCGCAGCTCCACGTCCACCTTCTCGTCCAGCTCGCGCTGGCGGTAGTGGTCCTGGACGGTGCCCTCCATCTCCTCGGTGGTGAAGTCCGGCTGGGCCAGCTGCACGGGCGGCGTCGTGCGGCCCAGGCGCTTCGCGATGTCCTCCACGTACTGGAGCTTCTTGAGCGCGCCCCAGCCCTGGTAGCGCTTGGCCCAGTCGCTGCCCGGCGTGAGCCACACGGCGAAGGTCTCCGCGAAGTCCTCGTCCGGATGCTTCTGCGCGTACCAGCCGGAGATGTGGAACACGTACCGGCGTGAGAAGGGCCGCGGCTTGTAGTCGTCCTGGTACGGCCGGCCGTAGTCACCGAAGACGCGGAGCCACTCGTCCGTGTCGTAGAGGCGGTAGGC
Organism: Corallococcus aberystwythensis; assembly: GCF_003612165.1. GTDB lineage: Bacteria > Myxococcota > Myxococcia > Myxococcales > Myxococcaceae > Corallococcus > Corallococcus aberystwythensis. The sequence continues at coordinate 13,612 of NZ_RAWK01000200.1, forward strand.
GTAGTTGAACGCGTGACCCGCCTCGTGGCGCAGGTACATGAGGATCTCGGCCTCTGTCTCCGCGCTGCCCCCCAGCTCCGCCTCGATGGACAAGAGGTCTGGATCCGCCAGGTAGAAGGGCAGGCCGATGACGGGCACCCCGGACGGACAGCCCCATTCGTCGGACAGGTAGCACTGGGGCTTGAAGGACAGCCCCTTCGCCTCCAGCTCCGAGTGCAGCTGCGCGATGTAGCGCTCCAGCGGCGTGCCCCCCAGCCGCAGGGACAGGTCCTTGATGCGCGCCTGGAGCAGCGCCTCGCGCTTGGGCGACAGCCGGCCGCGCTCGGCGCCCTCGGTGGGATGTTTCTCGCGCAGCACCCGGGATTCGGCCTGGGGGGATGGCATCATCCCCTCCAAGGTGGGTCGTGAACCCGGCGGAGGACAGCCCGCCCGCCCTGATGAAGCAGGCGGCCAGCCGGGCCCCCGGAGGGTGCTCCACTCCAGACGAATGGGCATTTTTCCAGTGGGAAGCCATCCGGAGTCGGCATAGGGAAATGGCTCGCTGACGTGAGGAGCAGCGCCCGCGATGAGCCAGCATGTTCCGACGCAGACGCCGGAGACGCTCTTCACCGGTAGCAGCCAGATGCACGGCCTGGTGCGCGCGCATGACTGGGCCGCGTCGCCGGTGGGGCCCGTGGCCTCCTGGCCCACGAGCCTCAAGATGCTCGTGAAGACAATGCTCGGGTCGCGCTACCCCATGATCCTCACCTGGGGTCCGGAGCTCACGCAGTTCTACAACGACGCCTATTCGCTGGTGATTGGTGACAAGCACCCGGCCGCGCTGGGCACGGACATCCGGGGCACGCTGGCGGAGGCGTGGGACTCGCTGGAGCCGCTGGTGCGGGAGGCGATGACGACGGGCGTCGCCAGCTGGGTGCCCGCGCTCCAGCTGCTCCTCAACCGCAGCGGCTACCGCGAGGAGTCCTACTTCGACGTGAGCCACGCGCCCGCCTACGACGACACGGGCGCCATCGGCGGCATGCTCGCGGTGTGCGCGGAGGTGACGCCGCGGGTCCTGAGCGAGCGGCGCATGCGGCTGTTGCGCGACCTGTCCGCCCAGGCGTCGGACATGCGCAGCGTGGCGAAGACGTGCGGCGACCTGGTGGCCGCGTTGGCGGACCACCCGCTGGATGTGCCGTGCGCGCTCATCTACCTGCGCGCGGAGGACGGCCGGTCGCTGTCGCTGTGCGGGGCCGTGGGCATCGAGCGTGGCGGGCCGCTCAGTCCCAGGACGGTGCTGCTGGACGCGGACTCCCGGGAGGCGGCCCCCTACCTGCGCGCGCTCGAGGGCGAACGGGTGCGGCGCGACGGCCTGGAGGCGCTCCTGGCCCTCCAGGGCGGCCCCTACGGGGACTCCGTGGGGACGCTCCTCTTCCAGCCGCTCGCCGGGGCGGGCACGGCCGCGCCGCTGGGGGTGCTGGTCACCGCGCTGTCCCCCAACCGCGCCTTCGACGAGGGCTATGCCTCCTTCTGCGAGCTGTTGAGCGCGCAGGTGGCGGTGTCGCTGCGCAACGCGCGGGCCTACGAGGAGGAGCGCCAGCGGGCGGAGGCGCTGGCGGAGCTGGACCGGGCGAAGACGGCCTTCTTCCACAACATCTCGCACGAGTTCCGCACGCCGCTCACGCTGATGCTGGGGCCGCTGGAGGACGTGCTCGCGCAGGTGCCGGTGTCGGAGGCCGCGCGCAAGGACCTGGAGCTCGTCCACCGCAACGCGGGCCGCCTGCTGCGGCTGGTGAACGCGCTCCTGGACTTCAGCCGGCTGGAGGCCGGCCGCATCGACTCCAGCTTCGAGCCCACCGACCTGGCCACCTTCACGAGAGAGCTCACCGGCCACTTCCGCTCCGCCATCGAGCGCACCGGCCTGCGCTTCCGCGTGGAGTGCGAGGCGCTGCCGGAGCCCGTCCACGTGGACCGGCAGATGTGGGAGAAGGTTGTCTTCAACCTGCTCTCCAACGCCCTCAAGTTCACCTTCGAGGGTGGCATCACCGTGCGGCAGGAAGTCCGGGGCCACGACGTCCTCCTGCGCGTCACGGACACGGGCACGGGCATCCCCGCGGCGGAGCTGCCCCACCTCTTCGAGCGCTTCCACCGCGTGCGCAACGCGCGCAGCCGCACCCACGAAGGCACCGGCATCGGGCTGGCGCTGGTGCGCGAGCTGGTGGCGCTGCACGGCGGTGACGTGTCCGTGGAGAGCGAGGAGGGCCGGGGCACCACCTTCACCGTCCGCGTCCCCCGGGGCCATGCGCACCTGCCCGCGGACAGCCTCCAGGCCTCGCGCCAGCAGCCGTCCACCGCGTCAGGCGTGCGCCCCTTCCTCCAGGAGGCCGAGCGCTGGTCGGACGCACCGCCCGCGCCCCTCACGCCGGAGGCCGCGTCACCGCCAGCGGAAGGGGAGGGCCGGAACGAGCCCCGGGCGCGCGTGCTGGTGGCGGACGACAACGCGGACATGCGCGAGTACGTGGAGCGCGTGCTGTCCCCGTCGTTCGACGTGACGCTGGCCACGGACGGGCAGGCCGCGCTGGTGGCCGCGCGCGCGCAGCCACCGGACCTGGTGCTGACGGACGTGATGATGCCCCGGCTTGGGGGCTTCGGCCTCCTGCGCGCCCTGCGCGAGCTGCCATCCACGCGCACCGTCCCCGTGGTGATGCTCTCCGCCCGCGCCGGAGAGGAGGCCGCGGTGGAGGGGCTGGAGGCGGGCGCGGACGACTACCTGGTGAAGCCCTTCAGCGCGCGGGAGCTGGTGGCGCGCGTGCGCTCCATGCTGGAGCTGTCGCGCATGCGCCGTGAGACCCTGCGCCAGGAGCTGCTCGCCCAGTCGCTGCGCGAGAGCCTCCAGGCCCGGGACGACTTCCTCGCGGTGGCGAGCCACGAGCTCAAGACGCCGCTGGCCGCCTTCCGCCTGCACCTGGAGCGGCTGGAGCGCAGCCTGGGGGACGACGCGCTGGGCCGCGCGAAGAGCCCGCTGGAGTCCGCCGGCCGGCAGGTGCAGCGGCTGCACGCGCTGATGGAGACGCTGCTGGACGTGTCGCAGCTCACCACGGGCCGGCTGGCGTTGGAGCTGAACGACGTGGACCTCACCGCGGTGGTGGGCAAGGCCGTGGCCCGGCTTCGCGACGAGGTGGAGCGGATGGGCGTGACGGTGACGCTGGACGCGGGCACGCCGCTGGTGGGCCGCTACGACAAGCTGAGAATCGACCAGGTGGTGACGCACCTGCTGTCGAACGCGGCGAAGTACGGCGAGGGCCGTCCCATCTCCGTGCGCGTGGCGGCCGAGGACGGCACCGCGCGCCTCACCGTGCGCGACCAGGGCATCGGCATCAGCGAGGAGGACCGTGCGCGCATCTTCGAGCGCTTCGAGCGCGCGGTGCCTGGCCGCAACTACGGCGGCCTGGGCCTGGGGCTGTGGATTGCCCGGCAGGTGGTGGAGGCGCACGGCGGTCGCATCACCGTGGACAGCAAGCCGGGGCTGGGCTCCACCTTCGTGGTGGAGCTGCCCATCGAAGGGCTCCAGGCGGCCTGAAACACGAAGGGGACCCGGGTGACTGCCCCGGATCCCCCGCGCTGTCAGCTCACGTCACCGCCGTGACGCTCACTGGACGGTGAACACCAGGTCGTCGCGGTCGTTGTAGCTGTTGGACACGCACGCGCTGGACGGGCTGCCGGTGCCGTAGCGGAACTGCGCGCGCACGGCCTGGTTGGCGCCGGAGGGCAGCGTGTACGTGGTGGACAGCGTCTGGGAGCCCGCGGCCGCCGGGGTGAAGGTGGTGAGCAGCGTCCAGACGGGCGTCGTCGCGGTGGCATTGGCCGTGTAGTACAGGTCCAGCCGGTCCGACGACGGGCTGGCGTAGGCCCAGACGGTGGCCTCCACCTTCACCTGCTTGCCCGCGGCGAAGTTGGAGCCGTCCACGGTGGACACCTTCACGGCCTCCACGGACTCGTCGCTCCTGTAGGTGCCCTCGCTGCCGTCGCCGCACGTACCGCGCAGCGTGTTGGGGGTGTTCTTCTCCGGGCCCATGGAGCCGCGGCCGTTGAAGAGCGTGCCGCTGTCACAGGTGGCGGCCGCCGCGCTGCAACGCACCGTCCTGAGCGTGGTGTCGTAGGTGCCGGACGTGGACACGTTGGCCACCGTCACCGTCCGCGCCGTCGTGGAGGTGTTGTTGCCCGCGCTGTCGTGCGCCTTCGCCGCCACCGTGTGGCTGCCGTTGGCCACCGTGCGGCTGTCCCACGCGAAGCTGTACGGCGAGGAGAAGGACGTGCCCTTCACCGCGCCGTCCACCAGGAACTCCACCTTGCTGACGCCCACGTTGTCGCTGGCCGTCGCGGTGATGTTGGTGGTGCCGTTCACCGTCGCGCCGCTCGCCGGCGCGGTGAGCGCCACGGTGGGGGGCGTGGTGTCCGTGGGCTGGCCGGGGAGGGTGCCCTTGCCCAGCTCCGCCAGGTACGCGGCGCCAATGCGCGCGAACTTCAGCGCGTTGCTGGCGTCGCCGTTCGTGCTGTTGGCCAGCGTGTCGTTGGCCGTGTGGATGTAGGGGTTGTCGTTGTTCATCTGCGCTTCGAACGGCAGGGACGCCGGGTAGCCCTGCGAGGTCCACGACGCGTGGTCGGAACACCCGTAGCCGCAGGTGATGTTCGTGCGCGAGTAGCCCGTGTACGTGTCGATGAGGTTGCCCAGGAACGTGTTCTGCGCCGCGTTGGTGTTGTCCGTGACCAGCGTCACGTCCCACGAGGAGCCGCGGTAGTTGGTCATGTCCAGCTGGAGCACGCCCACCACGTTGGTGCCCGCGGACTTGTGCGCCTGCGCGATGGCCTGCGAGCCATAGAGGCCCACCTCCTCCGCCGCGTACGCCATGAACTTCACCGTGCGCGCCGGCTTGTAGCCCTTCGCCATGGCCACGCGGAACACCTCCGACAGCGTGGCGACACCGGAGGCGTCGTCATCCGCGCCCGGCGCCGTCGCGGTGGGGCGGCTGGAGGAGCTCACGTTGACGTTGATGGAGTCCAGGTGGCCGCCAATCACCACCACCTCGTCCGGGTAGACGGTGCCGGTGACGGTCGCGATGACGGACGGCTGCGTCCAACTCGAGTGCGTGTACAGCTGCACGGTCACGTCGGAGCGCCCGTTGGCGTAGGATTCCCAGGCGCTCTTGAGCCAACTGGCCGCCTGCGTGCCGCCCGAGGAGTTGTTGTAGTAGCGGTTGGTGTAGCTGGACAGCTGGGTGATGGTGCTGCGCAGGCTGGCCTCCTGAAGGCCGGAGAACAGCGCGTTGACCACCGCCGCGTTGTCCAGCGTGTAGCTCACCAGCGACTGCGTGGGCTGCGCGGGCAGGAGCGCCGCGAGCGCCGCCTCCTGCGTGTCGTGCGCCATGAAGCCCGCGCAGCGGTGATACTGGTCGTGCATGATGGCGGACACGTCGCCCAGCTGCGACTCGGTGAGCTTCAGCACGCTCACCCCGTTCGCCTCGCGCACCAGCGTGGGCGCGCTGCCCGGCGTGCGGAACGACGCGCGCACCGCCGTCACGGCCTCCGAACCGATGGTGATGAAGACCTCCTTGTCACGCGGCTGTTCGGCGGAAGCGGTGGCGCAGCACAGCGACATCACAACGGGGGCCAATCTCTTCAAACGCATGTTCCGCTCCGATTCCAGGCCGAGGGGCGCACTGACGGAAGGCACGGCGGGGACGTCCCACGTCCGGTCCCGGCCGGTTGGCCAGACCTCGTGGGTGGGCGCGCATCCTGGGGAATTCAAGATGATGCAGTCAAGGCGGACATCACCGTGAAACAGGATGAGACAGGTTTCACCGCCAAGAATGACGCACCCGGGCCACGCCTGGACGCACCGCGGAAGAGCTCACGCGGCGTCACGGAAGGGTGGCGGGAAGAGGGGGAAGGGGGCCGCCGCGTG
>NZ_RAWK01000201.1 GCF_003612165.1 Corallococcus aberystwythensis
GTCCAGGCCCCGCTCCCCCAGCGACGTGAAGGCCGCCACGGTGTGCTCGAACTGCGCCAGCACGAAGGTCGCGGAGCCCTGCGAGCGCGTCACCGCCAGCGGCCGGTTGTCGGCCTCCGCCAGGATGCCCCGCTCGCGCAGCGCGGCCACCGCGGCGCGGGACTGACGCTCCGCCACCGCGAAGGGCAGCCCGCCCACGAAGGACATCACCCGCACCTCGCGCAGCACGCCCCGCGCGGGCAGATCCACGCGCACGGGCGGTTCGGCCGGGGCGCCCACCTCCGCGGTGAACTCGCCCGCGCCCTCCGGGTGGAAGCCCGCGTGGGTGAGCGTCAGCTGCACGGGCAGTCCGTACGCGCGAGCCACCGGCAGCCATGCGCCGACGAGCGCGTGGAAGCTGGGCCCGCCCCTCAGGTGCGTGCCGCCGCGCAGCGTGAGCCGTCCGCCGCCCGCGAGCGCCAGCGGATACACCAGGCACTGGAAGAGCCGGGGCGTGCTGCCGGACGCGCCCGCCTCCAGCAGGTAGTCCCCCGCGCGCACCGGGCCGGGGGTGAAGCGCAGCTCCGTGGCGCCCACGACGGCGCCCTCGCTGGTGCCGCCGCAGAGCGCCTCCGCGCCGCGCACGTAGGCCAGGTGCTGGGGGCGGAGGCCCGCGGGCTCCCGGTGCTCGCGCAGCCCGGCGAGCTGGAAGGGACGGCCGGTGATGAGCGACAGGGACAACGCCAGGCGGAGGACGTGGCCGCCCCCCTCCCCCAGGCTTCCGTCGAGCAGCACCCGACCGGCGTCGGGCCGGTCGTGACCGGTCATGTCCCTCCCGTCATGGCGTGGCGTGGCGCGCGGCCCGGCAAGGGGCCTCGCGCGGGTGGCGGGCGCGCAGCCTAGCAGACCGCGCGCAACGGGACGGGTGAACTACTCGTCCAAACCCGGCAGGACGTTCACCTTCAACGCACTGGGCTGGGCCGCCGTGTGGTGCAGCCGGTGCATCGCGCGCACGAAGTCCGCCGGCTTCGCTTCGTAGATGCTGGGCACGAAGGTCTGCGGGTTGCGGTCGATGAACGGGAACCAGCTGGACTGCACCTGCACCATCACCCGGTGGCCGCGCTGGAAGGTGTGGAACACGTCGTTGATGACGAACTTCACCTTCGTCACCTCGTTGGGCGTGAAGGGCTTGGGCTGGGAATAGCTGTCGCGGAAGCGGCCGCGGAACGGCTCCCCGCGCACCAGCGTCTGCTGCGAGCCCCGGTTGCGCTCGCCGGAGTGCTCCTGCTCCTTGGTCCAGCCGGGCAGCTTCCCGGGGTTCACGTCCACCAGCTTCACCACCCAGTCCGCGTCACTGCCGGTGGTGGACACCCACAGCTCCGCCTCCAGCGGGCCCGCGAGCGTGAGGTCCTGGGTCAGCGGCTCCGTCTGGTACGTGAGCACGTCCGGCCGCCGCGAGGCGAAGCGCTGGTCCTCCGTCATGTACGTCTTGGACCAGCCGGGGCTCAGGTCCTGCGTGTACGGCACGGGCTTCGCCGGGTCGCTCACGTATTCGTCGAAGGAAGCCTGCGCCGCCTTGGGCGCCTGGAACGTCAGCGCGCCCTGCGGCTGGAAGTACAGGCGCGTCTCCTTCGTGCCCTTGGGCGGCCAGGCGTCCAGCTGGCGCCAGCGGTTGGCGCCGCCCTCGAAGACGAGCGCCTCCGGCACGGCCGCGTCCGGGCCGCCCTTCAGGTGCTGCTTGAAGAAGGCCAGCACCAGGTCCTGGTACGTGACGCTGGTGGGGAAGCCGAACTCCGCGTCCCCCAGCGACGTGCCGTCCCCGCGCATCCAGCCGCCATGCGGCCAGGGGCCCATCACCAGCGTGTTGGCGATGCCGGGGTTCTGCTTCTCGATGGCGGCGTACGTGCGCAGCGGCCCGTAGAGGTCCTCCGTGTCGTACCAGCCGCCCACCACCATCACCGCCGCCTTGATGTTCTTCAGGTGCGGCAGCAGGTTCCGTGACTGCCAGAAGGCGTCGTAGTTGGGGTGCGCGACGATGTCCTTCCAGAACGCGATGTCACCGTGGAAGTGCTTCGCCTCCGCGTTGGACACCGGGCCCAGGTCCAGGAAGAACTGGTAGGCGTCCGGGGTGCCGAAGTCGAAGGGCTTCCACTCCGTGTCGTCGGTGGGCGCGGGGCGGGGCTTGCCGAAGCCGGAGAAGAAGCTGAACGCCAGCTGCAGGTTGAGGGCGCCATGCCGGTGCATGTCGTCCCAGAACCAGTCCGCGATGGGCGCCTGCGGTGACACCGCCTTGAGCGCGGGGTGCGAGTCGATGGCGCCCGCGGACGCGTAGTAGCCCGGATAGGAGATGCCCCACATGCCCACCTTGCCGTTGTTGTGGGGCACGCGCTTCACCAGCCACTCGATGGTGTCGTACGTGTCGCTGCTCTCATCCACCTCCTTGCCGCGCTTGGCGCCGCGGTGGGGGCGGACGTTGACGAACTCGCCCTCGGACAGGTAGCGGCCGCGCACGTCCTGGTAGGCGAAGATGAAGCCGTCCTTCTCGAAGGCGGCGGTGCCCAGGCTGCGCGGATAGCGGCCGGCGCCATAGGGGCCCACCGAGTACGGCGTGCGCATGAGCAGCACGGGGTAGCGCTTCTGGGGGCTCGCGTCGTTGGGCACGTAGAACGTCGTGAAGAGCTTCACGCCGTCGCGCATGGGGATGCGCACCTCGTACTTCGTGTAGCGCGCCCGGATGGACGCGACGCGTTCAGCGTCTGGATCCGCCGGGGGCTTGGGCGGCGCGGCGGGGGCCTGCGCGAGCGCGGGACCGGCCAGGGAGAACAGCGCGAGCGCGGCCACGAGGCTACGGCGGTGGAAGGACATGCTCCCCTCCTCTTGCTTGGAAAATGCGGGGGAAATTCGAAGGAAATGCATCTTGGGCGATGCCGCCGGGGCAAGGAAGCTGGAACGCCCGCCGCATCGCGCCGCGCTCGGAGCATGCAAGGTTTGCACACGCTCCTCGCATGCGTGGGCGTGCAGCCATTGCATCCACGGCAAGGTTTGCGCACTCGCTCCAAAACAGACGCGCGTTGTCAATAAGAGCCGCGCCCTTCGTTCCTTTGGCTGAAGGGACGCGGCAGTGCGCGCCCACGAATTCGAAGGCCTGCGGGAGACGGACACATGAAGGCAAGCAACAGGACATGGACGCGGTGGTGCCTGGCGGTGGGGCTGCTGACGGCCCTCGGCGCCGAGGCGGATCCGCCTCCGGTGAACAGCGCGCAGGGAGCGCGGCTGCACGGCTCGGAGCGCTTCGAGACCGTGAACATCCCGCTGGGCTCCATCGAGCCCGGCACCGTGTCCGCGGGGCCGGCGTGCACGACGTCCGCGATGATGATGGCGGGCGGGCGGCTGGTGGGCATCCAGTCCTGCGCGGGCGCCAACCCTCCGGTGTGGTTCCTGGAAGGGGCAGACCTCGTGGGCGCGGTCTTCCGCGCGCCGTTCGAGGGGCGCTCGGTGAAGCTCACCATCGAGGAGGTCCGGTGCCACGTCGGCATCACGGGGCCCGCGGTTCCGTGTACCGCGCAGAACCTGACGAACGGCAAGGCGTTCTGGGAGTACCGCGTGACGGCGTCCACGGAGGACGCCCAGCCCCAGCCGCTGTGCCCCACGGGCAGCGGCTTCGCGCTGGCGGCGCCGCATGCGTGGTCCACCGGCGGTGAGCTGATTCCGAACCCCGAGTACTTCACCTTCGCCTGCGCGGCGAAGAACGAGGGCACCGCGACCCAGCCGTTCTTCGTGGGCGGCGGCGTCGTCGCCAAGTGCATCGACTGGGGCTATCCGCCCTGGGCGACGAGCTACCCGGCGACCGTGGCGATGGAGTACCACCAGCTGTGCACGCGCATGGCCATGGCGGACTACTGCGGCGAGGGCCGGAGCAACACGCTGGACGGGACGCCGCTGAAGTTCATGGGCGCGAAGGATGCCGTCCAGCTGGATGGCGGGGCGCTGCCGGCGACCGTGGACGGGTATTCGCTGGAGGCCGTGTGGCAGGTGAATGGCTGCGGCGACGTGCGTCCGCTGTGCCTGGGCAAGAAGCGCTGGGACACGCTGCCCCTGGAGGCCACATGCGTGAACAAGTCGCTCTTCATCGCTCCGCGCGCGACGCGGCCCTGCGAGTCGCTGAATCTGGCGTCCCTGGTCAACTCGAAGCTGCTCGTGTCCTATTCGGTCTTCATCGACCGGCCGCTGATGTTGTTCAAGGACGCGGGCAATGGCTACGTGACGACCGCTGCGGTGACGGTGAACCCGGACATCCTCGAGGGCGGCGGCAACGTGACCGGGATCTTCGTGGACCACAACGCGGACGGGCTGCCGGACGCGACGCCGTACACGGCGCAGCGCAAGGAGGGGCCCATCCTCTCCCCGAAGCTGCCCGCCGACATCCAGTCGCGCATGGGCAACCTCATCAAGCCGCTGTACCGGTGCGTGAACAGCAGCGGGCGCCACATGCTCACGGACACGTCGACGTGCGACGGCATCCCCGGCTTCTTCCTCAAGGTGATCAAGGGGGACCAGGCCATTGAAGGCTACGTCTACAGCTCCGTGGACGTCACCAGCACGGGCCAGCGCCGCCCGCTGAAGCTGTGGCGGTCCCTGACGATGCCGGGCGTCTACGCCACGTCCACGCAGGCTCCGGCCGGGTTCTGGTTCGTCAAGGACCTGGGCTACCTGCCGGCGGTGGGACAGCTGCCGGGACGTGACCTGTGAGCGCCATGGGGACTTCCGCTTCATGGGCGCGGGGACTGTTGGGGGCATTGTGCCTGGGAGGCGCGGTCGCGGGCGCGGAGCCTCCTCCGACGAACAGCGCGCAGGGCACGCAGCTGCACGGGTCCGGGCGCTTCGAATTCATCAACGTGCCGCTGCGGTCGGTGGAGGTGCCTGACGCCGACGGGGATCCCTCCTGTGGGACGCCGACGGCGTCGGTCGAGGGAGGACGGCTGCGGGTGACCCAGAGCTGCGCCGTGGAGGGATTTCCCATGCCGGTGAGGCGGGTGCTGGAGGGGCCCACGCTCAAGGATGCCGTGTTCCGCGCGCCGTTCGAGGGCCGCACGGTGAAGCTCGTCATCGCGGAGGTCCGCTGTCACGTGGACATCACGCCCCCGACGTCCGCGTGCGACGCCGCCAGCGTGAGTGCCGGCAAGGCGCGCTGGGAGTACCGCGTCCAGGCCTTCACGGATGACAAGACCGCGACGCCGCTGTGCCCCACCGGCAGCGGCTACGCGCTCGCGGTGCCGCACGCGTGGTCCACGTCCGGGGACCTGTTGGAGAACCCGAAGCACTTCACCTTCGCCTGCGCGCCGAAGAACGAGAGCACCACCGGCAAGCCGTTCTTCGTGGGAGGCGGTGTCATCGCGAAGTGCATCGACTGGGGCTATCCGCCCTGGGCCGCGGAGTACCCGGACGCCGTCGCGCGTGAGTACCACCAGTTGTGCACGCGCATGGCGGTGGCGGACTACTGCGGCGAGGGCCGCAGCAACACGCTGGATGGGACGCCGCTGGCCTTCATGGGGCCGGAGCACGCGGCCGTCCTGAGCCAGGACGGCCACCTGCCGGCGACGCTCGTTCCGGACGGCTACGCGCTGGAGGCGGTGTGGACGATGGACTCCTGTGGCCTGGCGCGGCCGTTGTGCCTGGGCAAGAAGCGCTGGGACACGCTGGTCTCGGACGCCACCTGCGTGGACCAGGCACTCAAGATTCCGGTGCCCAAGATCGGCTGTGAGGAGGTGGACTTCCACGGGACGGCGCAGCGGATGCTGGTGTCCTATTCGCTCTTCATCGACCGCGCGCTGGTGCTGTTCAAGAAGGGCACCACGGACTACGTGACGACGACCGCCGTCGAGGGCATCCCGGGTGAATCCGCGGGAGGCGCGCTCCCGGGGGCCTTCGTCCTGGCCATGCAGGGCCTGGGGAGCGCGGCGCCCACCGGCTTCGAGCCGCTGCGGGTCGAAGGGCCCATCCTGTCCCCGACGCTGCCCAACGAAGTGATGGAGCGGATGAAGCCGTTCATCAAACCGCTGTACCGCTGCGGGACATCCACCGGGCGCATGCTGCTGACGGACCGGCTGGACTGCGAACTGGCCGCGGGCTATTCGCGCAGGCCGCTCGCGGGAGATGGGGCCGTGGAGGGCTACATCTACAGCTCCGTTGATCCGGCCCGTGAAGGACAGCGGCGGCCGCTGAAGCTGTGGAGGCACCCGACGCTGAACGTCTTCGCCACGGCGACCCTCAACCCGGGCGGCTTCACGTTCGTGCGCGACCTGGGCTACCTGCCCGCGGTGGGACAGCTGCCGGGGCGCGACCTCTGATCACGGGACGGACGCGCACACGCGCATCCCGATGAAGGGGAAGCGTGTGCGCGGTTCGCCGTCGCCGTGGTTGAGGGCCCGGGCGGTGAGCGCGTCCTGGTAGAACGACCCGCCGCCGTACGCGGGGGTGCCGTTCGTGTCCGTGACCAGCCACTCCCACACGTTGCCGGACAGGTCCGCCACGCCGAAGGGGCTGTCGGACGCGGGATGCGAGCCCACCGCGTCCGGCCCGAAGGCGCGGGGCTTGCGGCCGTAGGTGGCGTCGAAGTTGGCGTCGTCCGGAGCGAGCACCGGGCCGTGCGGATAGTCGCGGCCGTCCGCGCCCCGGGCCGCGCGTTCCCATTCGCGCTCGGAGCACAGGCGCGCGTGGGGCAGCCGTCCGGTGTCATCCAGCCATGCCGTATACGCGCGGGCGTCCTCCCAGGAGATGCCGGACACGGGGAAGCGGCGCCAGTCCTGTTCGGCGCGCAGGGCGCGGTCCTGGTAGCGCAGCGGCTCCCCTTCCCTCGCCTGGTACGTGACGCCTTCGTGGTCCAGGTGGAACGTCCAGGTGCCGTCCGTGGCCGGGCGCAGCTCGATGGTGCCGAAGTAGTTGGTGCCCCGGGGCCTGCGCGCGGCGCGCTCGGAGGCGGGCAGCTCGCGCAGCCACGTGAGCCAGTCCGCGTAGGTGACTTCGTGCCGCGCGATGAGGAAGGCACCGGTGGTGAGCCGGTGCAGCGGGCGCGTGCGCACGACGGTGCGGCGGATGGTCTCGTCGTCACCGCTGCCGTAGAGGAAGCGGCCGGGGGGCACGTAGACGTAGCCGTCCGGGACGCGCTCGGGGATGGGGACCTTCGCCTGGAACGTCTCTCCGCGCGTGAGCAACACCGGATAGCGGACGGGCGGCCGGCCCGGGAGCGTGAACGTCAGCCGGTGCGAGCCGGGATCCAGCGTGAGGCCGGAGGTCATGGGCGTCTTGTCGAAGGCCCTGGGCTCGGACCAGCGCGGAGGGCCGCCGGGTTGGGACTGGAAGGACTCGACCTGGATGACGGCGCCGGGGGGATCGCTGTCCAGCTCCATCCGGACGGGAGCGGTCAGCTTCCGGCTTGTCTCGGCACGGGTGTCCAGTTCCTCCAGGTGCTGGGTCAGCGTGGTCTGGACGCCGGCTTCACGGTCGCGCTCCGCGACGAGGATCCGCTGGAGCAGGACTTCCGCGACGCGTTGATCCAGGGCGGGGTTGGTGCCCCGGCCCACGCGCGTCCGCGCGGCTTCCAGGATCGTGCTGGCGTCCTCGTAGCGGCGGGCCTGTTTCGCGCCGAGCTCCAGCGCCTGGGCCCAGGCGGCCTCCGCTTCGGCGGAGCGGTCGGTGTCGAACGCGGTGAAGGCCTCCGTGCGGAGGGCTTCGATGCGGGCGCCCAGGGTGCGGCCTTCTTTGAGAAGAGGGGCCGCGGAGGCCAGGGCCTGTTCCGCATCCATGCGCCGGGAGCGGTCGCCCCACCAGTCGCCGCCGAGAAGAATGACCACCGCGAGCCCCGGGAGCGCGAGCACGCGAGTGACGCGGAGCCAGCGTGGGCGCGGTGGCGCGATGACCGGAGGTGCGCCGCGCGAGGCGATGGACTCCAGCGCTTCACGCAAGGCGTCCGCGGATTCGAAGCGCGCGAACGGATCATGCGCGAGGCAGCGCGAGAGGATCGCGGCGAAGGCGGCGTCGACGCCGGGGACCGCGACGTCCAGCGGTTCGAAGGTCCGGGGCCTCCGCGGGGCCTCCGCGAGCGGTCCGGGCGTGGGGCCTCCGCACAGCTCGTAGAGGAGCACGCCCAGGGAGAAGAGATCGCTGCGGACCGTGGCGGGTTCACCCCGCCAGACCTCGGGCGCCATGTAGAGCGGTGTCCCGATGCGGCCCGTGGACAGCAGGTCGGCGGGACCGATGAGCCGCTCTGGCGGAAGCGGCGTCGACGTCGCGGTCCGCTGCGCGAGGCCCACGGAACGCATGGAGCTGTCAGCGCCGGAGCGGTCCGTGCTCACGGTCCCTTGCGATGCACCCGCGATCGCGAGGTCCGCCGCGCGTGGCTCGTTCGCGGGATGATCCGTGTCCGGGCGGCCCGTGGGCGAAGGGAGCCGCCACGCCGCATCGCCGTGCGGACAGTGCGCGGCCTCCAGCCTCGGCACGTCGACGGTCGCGGTCCTCCGGGCATCCTCCACGGCCGGCACATCCACGGTCGCGGCGCCCTCTCCAGGCACGGCTCCTGGTCCCTCTGGAAGCCGCGCGGGCCCGACGGGTGCCATCGCCACGTCCAGCAGCTTCGCCACCCCGAAGTCGAGCAGCTTCACCTGCCCGTCCTCCGTCAGCAGCGCGTTCGCGGGCTTGAGGTCTCGGTGCAGCACGCCCTGCCGGTGCGCCGCCGCCAGCCCCTTCGCCAGTCCGATGCCAATCTCCAGCACCCGCGTCCACGGCACCGGCCGGGCCAGCCGGTCCAGGCTGTCCCCTCTCAAGAACTCCGAGACGAGATAGGGCCGGTCCTTCACCTCGCCCACGCGGTGGATGCCCACCACGTTCGGATGCTGCACCCGCGCAATGGCACGCGCCTCCGTGCGGAAGCGCTCGCGCTGCACTTCATCCGGCGCGACGCCCGCGATGAACTTCACCGCCACCAGCCGGTCCAGCACCGTGTCGTGCGCGAGGTACACCTCCCCCATCGCGCCCCGCCCCAGCGGCTGCAACAGGCGGTACTCCCCGAACGTCGCGGGCGGTTGCCAGACTGGAAGCGGCTCGCTCCTCATTCACCCGCCGCGCCCCGGCCTCGCGAGGGCGCGATGCGGTGCTGCTTCAGCTTGAACGCGAACGTGCGCAGCGGCATCCCGATGAGCTGCGCCGCCCGCGTCTGCACCCCGCCCGTCGCCTCCAGCGCCTCCACCATCCGCTGCCGCTCCAGCGTCCGCAGCTCCTCCGCCAGGTTCTGGAAGGTCCTCGGCGCCTCCGTGCCGCCCCCCTCCGCGCGCACGGCTTCCGGCTCGGGGGGAGAGCCGGCCCGCAGCGACTCTGGCAGGTGAGACGGCTCCACCACCGGTCCCGGTGACGTGGCCACCGCGTACTCCACCGTGTTCTTCAGCTCGCGCACGTTGCCCGGCCACGCGTGCGCACCCAGCACCTCCATGGTCGCGGCGGACAGGTGCAGCGGCGGACGCCCTGCCCTCGCGCACGCATCCTCCAGGAACGCCCGCGCCAGCAGCGGCAGCTCCCGGGGCCTGTCTCGCAGCGGCGGTAACATCACCACCGCCGCGGACAGGCGGAAGAACAGGTCCTGCCGGAACCGCCCGGCCTTCACTTCATCCGCCAGCACCCGGTGCGTGGCCGCCACCACGCGCAGGTCCACGGGCCGCTCGCGGGAATCTCCCAGCCGGGTGATGACCTGCTGATCCAACGCGCGCAGCAGCTTGGCCTGGATGGGCAGCGACAGCTCCGCCACCTCGTCCAGGAACAGCGTGCCGCCACTGGCCCGCTCCAGCAGTCCCGCCCGCGCGCGGTCCGCGCCGGAGAACGCGCCCCGCTCGTGGCCGAACAGCTCCCCTTCCACCAGGCTCTCCGGCAGCGCCGCGCAGTTGAGCGGCACGAACGGTTGCGCCGAGCGCGGCGACCAGTGATGCACCGCCCACGCCGCGTTCTCCTTCCCCGCCCCCGTCTCGCCATGGATGAGCACTGGCAGCGGGCTCGCCGCCAGCCGGCGCAGCAGCTCGAACAGCCGCATCAGCGCCGCGTCCGCCACCACCACGGACCGCTCGCCCAGCGCCAGCCGGTACATGGACGGGCCGCTGACCCGCGTCTCTCCCGGTGCCGCCGCCAGCGCCGCCGCCTTCGCCGCGCCCAGGAGCGCGTCCCCCTGCATCCCGTCCCCTGGCGCTGTCGCCAGCCCCGCCCGCACGCGCCCGGCCAGCGGCGTGAGCACCGACACCAGGTGCGCCGCCGCCGCTTCCGCCTCCTCGCCGGACAGGTCCGGCAAGAGCACCATCAGCGTGCCGCCCACCTGCCCCACCCCGTCCATCAACCGCAGCGCGCCGTGCAGCGCCCGCACCACTTCCACCTGCGGCACCCGCGCGGACTCCACCTCCAGCGCGACCACGCTCACCGCCAGGCCCGAGCTGTGCACCCGGTCCAGCTCCTCGGAGAGCCGCGCGCGCAGCCCCTCGGCCTCCAGCGCCCGCCGCTCCGGCAGGGGCCGCTCGCCCCGGTGGAACACCAGCGTCACGTTGCCCAGCGTCACCACGTCGCCGCCGTCCAGGGGCCGGGTGCCCTGTACCCGCTCGCCGTTGACCCGCACGCCGTTGTGGCTGCCCAGGTCCGCGATGAACGCCTCGCCCTCCGCCACGCCCACCTTCGCGTGCTGGCGGCTCACCGACGCGTCCTCCACCACCACGTCCGCCCCCACCGCGCGGCCAATCACCACCGACCCCTCCCGGGGCAGCGGCACCAGCGTGGAGGTGTTCCCTTGCAGGAGCAGCAGGTACAGCCGGTCCGCCGCGGCGGCGCGGGAGGCCCCCCTGCGGGAGTCCTCGGTGTCCATCAGGTCGCGTGACTGCATTCCCTGAAAGAATGCCCAGGCCCTTGAATTCCGGGCAACCCGTCAGTCCCGATTGATTTGCGGGTCAGGCCATACGCGGTCCATGCTCCCACACCGGAGGAGAGGGACTTTCATGGCCAAGATGCTGAAAGAAGGGGACGCGGTTCCGGATGTCACACTGCAGGGGCCGGGCGGCGCGCCGGTGCGCCTGCGTGACCTGCTGGGCGACAAGGCGCTGGTCATCTACTTCTACCCTCGGGACGACTCCCCGGGATGTACGGTCCAGGCCTGCACCCTGAGGGACCAGTACCAGGACTTCACGGACGCGGGCGCGGACGTGGTGGGCATCAGCAGCGACTCCGCGGAGTCCCACGAGAAGTTCATCGCCAAGCACCGCCTCCCCTTCCGCCTCCTCAGCGACCCGGATGGCGCGGCGCGCAAGGCCTTCGGGGTGGGCACCAACTTCCTGGGGCTCCTGCCCGGGCGGGTGACGTTCGTCACGGACAAGGGCGGCACCATCCGCTACGCGTTCGACTCGCAGGTGCAGGTGAAGAAGCACGCCGAGGTCGCGCTGGATGTTGTCCGGTCGCTCACGGGCCAGGGAGCCGCTCCCACCCGTCCTGCCTGACAGACGCGTTTGCCCCGCGTTTCCCGGTAGACTGATTCACGACGTCCGGGCGGAGGGAGCCAGGACGTCGCACCCCCGTCGCGAGCAACATCGGGACACATCGGGTGGGCCGGAGGTCATGCCATGCGGTTTCACTGGTTGCTGGGACTGTCGTTGTGCGTCGGTGGCTGCGCGAGCCTGACGAAGGACCTCCATGCCGAGGACCTGGGGGATGAGGAGATCCCCACGGAGGAGACGGTGTACCTCGTGCCGCTGGACGAGGCCCTCTTCACCATGCGGCGCGTCTTCGAGTCGCAGCGCTACGACGTCTTCGAGCGCGCGGAGCAGCACGAGCTCTACACGTCCGCGCACGAGCCCGGGATGAACCGTCCGGGCAACCGCACCTTCGAGCGCTACTTCGTGAAGGGCGCGGCGGTGGGCCCGCGGCAGTCCGTCATCCGCGTCTTCCGCCTGCGCTACCGCGAGCAGGACACGGTCATCGAGGTGAAGCCCAAGTGGCTCAACGAGCGCATCGAGGAGGAGGAGAAGTACCTCGCCCGCAAGACGTTCGAGCGCTTCACCTTCGACGGCGTGCCGGACATGGAGGGCTTCAAGATGGTGCGCGGCACGCGCGACCTGCCCCTGGAGCGCAAGCTGCTGGCGCGGCTGGAGATGGTGCCGTCGCTGGAGCTGGTGGGTGGCAGGACGACGGCGCCCGTGCGCTCCGTGCAGGTGGAGGGCTGGGGGGACGACACGACCCAGACGCCGTCCGTGACGTGCGGTGAGCCGCTGCAGGGCGTGGAGCCGCTGCTCACGGCCGGAGGCACGGTGCTGGTGGGTGACCCGCTGGGCACGCGCGAGCTGCCGGAGGTCGCCACGCGGATGCTCTGCGACGCGGTGGAGAAGAAGCTGCCGGTGGCGCTGGCGCTGAGCATGCCGTCGGAGGACCAGGGCGCGCTGGACGACTACCTGGCCAGCGGGGGCCACGGCCCGGACCTGGAGCGGCTGCTGGTGGTCAGCTCCTTCTGGCGCCGCGTGTACCAGGACGGCCGCAGCAGTGGCGCGCTCTTGCGTCTCATCGAACAGGCCCGCCGGATGCGCGCGCAGGGGCACGCCGTCACGGTGCTGGCGTTCGATTCGAACAACGCCTCCGGCAACGCGCGTGAGGAGGAGATGGCGAAGAACCTCATCGCGTACCGCCAGGCGAATCCGGACACGTGGATGCTGGCGCTCGCGGGCGACGTGCACGTGCGCACGAAGCCGGTGAGCTGGAACAAGGACTTCGAGCCGCTGGGCTCACGGTTGACGAAGGCCCTGCCCGCTTCGCCGGTGAAGGCGCTGGAGGTGGGCTTCGCGCGAGGGTCGCAGTTCTCCTGCCGGTTCAACGTCTGGGAGCAGGTGGACTGCAACGTGTTCGCGCTCAGCCCGGTCCCGGAGCTGCGTCAGGAACCGGGCACGCCGCGCAAGGTGGCGATGTTCGACGTGCCCAGCGACAAGGGCTTCCACGGCCGGCTCTGGGTGGGAACGCTCAACGCCTCACCGCCGGTCATCCAGCGCGCCGCGCCCCCCGTGGCCCAGCAGCAGCAGGGCGCAACGAAGCCGGCGGACGCGGAGCACTGATCACTCGTCGCTGGCAGGCAACCCTTCGAAGGCTTCCCATCCGCCGGGAGGCACCGGAATCCCCAGCGCGTCCAGGCACTCACGGGCCTGGGCGTTCCAATTGGAGTCCATGAGATTGCCAAGGGGCGCGGCTGCCAGGAACTCCGCGAGCGTTTGCACCTTGGGGGCTGCTGAGCGGAAGCGGTCCGCGTCCGGGCTCCCCCACGCCTTCGCACAGTAAGCCGCGAGTGCGGCCATGCGAGACTGGAGCACGGCGTGCAGTTCCTCGGCCGGAGCTTGGGTGCACCACCGCTCGTAGAGACGAGGCGCTGCCAACACGGTCAGGAGGTTGAGCGCCTCGACCACGAGGCCTGCCTCCTGTTCCAACGAATCGTCAGCCACAGAAGGGTCCCAGGCGCGCGTTGAAGGGCGCCGTGCTGAACAGCAAGGAACCCAGCATTCCGAGTCCCAGGAGCAGACCCGTCAGCCTCTTTCGCGCATGTCGCGGCACGCGGCTCTCCTTCCCTCCAGCAAACATCCGGGGCGTGGATTGTTCTCTTCACGGCCAGCGAACGCAATTCCCTCACCCGGAGTGCTAGACTCAGGCGTCCGGGGATGGCGCTTGCCTTGGGCCGCCCCCGTCCACGAAAGGGGGCAGGACCATGCGGTGGCACTGGACGCTGGGACTTCTGTGCTTGTCGGGGTGCGCGAGCCTCTCTCGCGGGCTGGATGCGGATCCGCTGGACACGGAGCCCATCCCCACCGTGGAGCGCGTCTACCTGGTGCCGCTGGACGAGGCGATGTTCGTCGCCCGCCGCCTGCTCGAAGAGCAGCGCCTGGACATCTTCGAGAACAACACCACGCACGAGCTGTACTCCCAGTCCTGGGAGATCGGCGTGAACGTGATCGGCAACCGCACCTTCGAACGCTACCTGGTGCGCCCCGAGGCGGTAGGCCCGCGCCAGTCCATCGTGCGCATCTTCCGGCTCCAGTACCGCGAGGCGGACGACGCGGTCATGTCGCAGGTGCCCGAGCCGGGCAGCCAGAAGAAGAACGACCACGCGTACATCCACTTCCGCGAGGTGTTCGCCCACGAGACCTTCGAGGGCATCCCTCAAATGGAGGGCTTCAAGCTGCGCCGCGGCTTCCGCGACCTGCCCCAGGAACGCAAGCTGCTCATGCGCCTGGAGATGGTGCCGTCGCTGGAGCTCGTGGGCGGCAAGGCGTCCGTCCCCGTGCGCGACGTGAAGGTCGCGGGCTGGACGCCGGAGACTTCGGATGCGGCGCCCCGCTGCGGTGACCCCGTGGAGGGCGTGGACCCGCTGCTCACCGCCGGAGGCACGGTGCTGGTCGCGGACCCCCTGGGCACGCGTGAGCTGCCGGACGCCGCCGCGCGGATGCTCTGCGACGCCACCGCGAAGAAGCTGCCGGTGGCGCTCGCCCTGTCCGTGCCGTCGGTGGATCAGGCCGCGATGGACGAGTACCTGACCAGCGCCGGCAAGGACGCGGACCTGGAGCGGCTCTTGGTGCTGAGCGCCTTCTTCCGCCGCGTGGACCAGGATGGCCGCAGCAGCGCGGGCGTCATCCACCTGCTGGAGGCCGCGCGCCGCCTGCGGGCCCAGGGCCACTCCGTGTCCGTGGTGGCGTTCGACTCCAAGGAGGCGGCGGGCAACGCGCGCGAGGCGGAGATGGCCGCGAACCTCATCGCCTTCCGGCAGGAGCACCCGGACGCGTGGATGCTGGTGCTCGCGGGCGACGTGCACGTGCGCACCGGCGGCGTGAACTGGGATTCGAAGTTCGAACCCATGGGCCACCGGCTGGCGGCCGCCCTGCCCGCTTCGCAAGTGAAGGCGCTGGACGTGGGCTTCGCGCGAGGCGCCCACTACGCCTGCCGCTTCAACGTCTGGCAGCAGGTGGACTGCGACGTGCACGGCATCAACCCGGCGGCGGACGCGCGCCAGGAGCCGGACTCGCCGCGCAAGGTGGCCCTCTTCGACGCGCCGGGGGAGACGGGCTTCCACGGCCGGCTCTACCTGGGCACGCTGAGCCCGTCCCTGCCCGTCCTCCAGCGCGCCTCGAAGCCCGTGGCCCAGCAGCAGGGTGCCACGAAGCCCGCGGACGCCGCGCACTGACCGGAACAGCGCGGGCCCCGGAACACTCCGGAGCCCGCGCTCGGGACGGCAACGCCTACGGGACCTTCGAATTGAGGTTCACGCCGCTCACGACGAGGGCGTAGTCCGCGTCCACCGCCGTCGTCTCCGTGCGAGCGTCCTGGACCAGCTCATCCGCCAGGACCTCCACCTTCCACGTGCCCGCGGCGGGGTTCGCGAGGAAGACGTTCTCCACGGTGTCGACCTTGTTGGACACGCCGCCGGACGTGGACACGTTGCCCGCCGTCAGGCCGTTGTTGCCCCAGTACACGGTGCCGTTGGGCGCCGTCACGCGCAGGGACAAATCATTGATGCGCGCCCGGGCCGCACCCACGGTGCCCATGGGGTCCGTGTAGACCATCGTGACGTTGAGCTCCGGCTCGCCGCTGGTCACGGCGAAGGTGTACGTCTTGGTGGCGAGCGGCGTGAGGACGTCCGTCTCGTTGACGACGAACGTCTTCGGGGCGCGGTCATACAGGCGCTTCACGTCGGACGTGCCCCAGCCCTGCTTGTTGCGGTCGATGTCCGCGTTGGCGCCGCCGGCGAGCCAGTTGTACTTCGACGCGCCGTTGATCATCAGCGCCTTGGCGGTGGCCATCTGCGGGCGGCTGGTGAAGACGTCCGCCTTCTTGCCGTGGCCCACCCACACGCCCTCGTGCCACATCTGGTGCAGGAGGCCGAAGAAGCCGGCCGTCTGGGGCGTGGCGGAGCTGGTGCCGCTGAACTCCGTGTAGCTGCTGTCCGTGGAGCCGGACGCGCCCCGGACGTTGTCGTAATAGAAGGCCAGGTCCGGCTTGATGCGGCCGTCCGCCGCCGGGCCGATGCTCGCGCCCGAGGACCAGCGGTCATCCGTGCGGGCCTGCGTGTTGTAGTGCCGGATGCCGCCCACGGAGACGATGTTCTTCGCCCACGCCTGCGGCCGGGAGTTGCGCGTGCCGCTGTTGCTCTGCGACTGCGTGCTCAACAGCGGCGCCTTGAACAGGTAGTCGTCCACCTCCGCGGAGATGGTCGTGTACGCCGTCCCCAACGTGCTGCCCACGCTGGAGGTCTGGAACACCGCGCGGTACGGGCCGTTCGGGTTGAGCAGCTCCTGGTTCATCGCGAGGCGGGACTTGGTGCCGCCGAACTGCGTGGACTCCGAGTAGAGGAAGAAGATGCCCTGCCCGCTCGGCAGCACGCCCTTGGCCAGCGGATCCACGCCACTGGCGAAGTTGTGGCTGTAGCAGCTCGTCCCGTGCAGCGAACCGGAGGACGTGCCGGTGCTGTGGATGATGGGCGCGGTGGGCCACTCGCGGTGGGTGGTGCGCAGCTCGGTGTCGAAGATTTCACCGCGCACGCCCTGCCCGGTCCAGCCCTTGAGCCCCCCGATGTAGTTGGCGCCGCCCGTCTCGCGCACGATGTCCATGTCCACCTCGCCGGGGCCACCCCAGCGGTCGATGAACTGCACCTCGTTGGCGCGCGCCAGCTGGGCCAGCTGCGCCTGATCCAGCGTGGCCTCCACGCGCAGGCCGGCCGGCTCCACCAGGTCCACCTTGCCGCCCAGGCGCTCCACCAGCGCCGTCACGCGGGCCTGCCGGGCCGCGCCGGGCTCCCCCAGCATGATGGAGTAGCGCTGGGGCGCGAGCGCCGCCGCGCGTCCGAGCAGCGCGTCCCGCAGCACCGGCTCCACGCGCCACTCCGGGTGGTAGTCCCCCACCCAGCGCACGGCCGGAAGCTGGGCCACGCGCGCGCGGACCTCCGAGGGCATCTCCACCAGGTACGTGTGGTCCGACAGGAAGCGCAGCACCTTGCCGCCCGCGTTCTCAATCGTCTCCCGGTACTCCGGCAGCGGCGTGGCGTGGAACTGCACCAGCGACAGCGTGTTGTCCCGGTCCGCCACCAGCGCGTTGCCCAGCAGCGGCGCGGTGCGCGCCAGCGGGTCGAAGGACGCCTCCGCCAGCCGGATGAGGTACTCCTCCTGCTGCACGCGGCCCATCAGCTCCGTGCCGCCGCGCGTGTACGCGGAGAAGGCCCGCTCCGTGCCGTCCGCCTGCCGCTCACGCCAGACGTGCAGCTGCACGCCCGTGTCCCGCACCACGTCCAGCGTGCGCAGGCCGCTGACCGGCCGCGCCGTCTGGTGGAACACCCGGCCCGAGGCCGTCGCCAGGGTGGTGCCCCCCGCCTGGAGCGCCGTCGCCACCGCCGCGCCCGGCGCCGCCGGGGCCCGCGTCGCGGCTGAAGGAGTGCGCTCCACCGCCAACGCTCCGGCCGGAACCGCCAGGGTGCAGCCCAGCACCAGCGCCGTCACCGGCCGCCAGCCACCGCGAGACGTCGAGAACCGCTTCCGCATGTTCTGCATTTCGGGCACTCCCTTCAAAGTGAGCAAAACCTGTAATACGCATTACTGCCGGATTTCAAGTCCTTGCCACTCAGTTGCAATAGGGCGTGCTTTTTGCGCCGTGGGCGTCCTTTCCGGGTGCGCTCAGGTGGTTTGTGCTGCGTGGAAGTCGCCGGAATCTCTCAGGTTTCAGGAGTGTGAGTCCTACACCCTGAGTGGAAACAAACCGTCGGACAGGCCGATAACCTCATTACACATGACCTCCATCACGAATCGTCCCGTCTCCTCCACGGTTCCGCGTCAGCCCACCGCGCCGGTGGAGCCGCAGGCTCCCGTCGCGGCCCCGCAGCAGGCGCCCGAGGCTCAGCCCACGTCCCAGGTCCGCGCCGAGCGCGAGCGCGACTCCTTCACCCCCGCCCCTTCGCCGCTGGCGTCGCTCCAGCCCACGGGCCGCATGCGCGTCAGCACGCAGGGTGACAACTTCGTGCTGGAGGGCAACGCGGGCCTCGGCGGCCGTGCCGGCACGCCCACGGGCGGCGTGCCCACGCGCGCGGGCACCCTGTCGGCGGGCGGCTCCGCCTCCGTGGGCGGCAGCCTGCGTGTGGAGGTGCCGCGCCAGGGCGCCACGGACGCCATCCGCAACGGGGAGATGCCCAACCCGGCCAACCCGGAGTCCTGGCCGGTGGGCACGCGCGCCACGGCGCAGGTGCAGGGCCAGGCGGCCGGCAACGTGGGGCTGCGCGCGGGCCCGGGTCGGCTGGGCCAGGCGCTGGGGCTGAGCACGTCCCTGGAAGGCCAGCACACGCAGCGCTACGAGGTGCAGCGCGTGTCGCCGGAGACGGTGCGCGCCACCGTCACCAGCCAGGACCGGCAGCAGGACGCCACCAGCGCCCGGGGCTTCGGGGCCCGGCAGGACCAGCGGCTGGAGCGCAGCCAGTCGGCGGACTTCAACATCACCACGCCCGAGGGCCGCGGGGCGTACCAGGACTTCCTGCGCACCGGCCAGTTGCCCCGGCAGGACGGCCCGGGCGTGACCAACGCGCGCTCCTCGGACAGCCTGGACCAGAACCGCCGGCTCACGGTGGCGGACCGGACGGTGGCCGCCGCGGGCAACGACACCCGCATCACCCAGGACTCGAACGGCTACCGCGTGCAGCAGGGCGAGCGCAACGTGGACGGCACCCGCGTGAACCGCGACGTGCGGGTGGGCAACGACAACACCGGCGGTCAGGGCGAGACGCGCATCAACGACTCCGTGCGCGCCACCACCACCGCGCGCCCGGGCCAGACGCCGGAGACGACCTACTCGTTGACCTTCAGTGATCCGGCCGCCGCGCAGGTGGCCCGCGCGGCCTTCACCGGCAACGACGACGCGGGCAGCGCCCCGTTCTCGGTGAACCTCACCGAGCAGCAGGCTCGCCAGATGGTGGAGCGCACCCTGGGGCCGGACATGGCCGGCGGCCAGCGCCCCATGGAGCAGGCCCTGCGCGTGCTGTCCGGGGGCGGCCAGACGCAGTTCGCCACGGGCCTCTACAACGCGACGTTGGATCAGCAGAACCCCACGGGCGCGCGCCGCCCGCTGCAGGGCACCGAGGGCGCGCCGCCGTCCCCGGCCGCCACGCCCGCGTTCGCGCCGGCGCCCAGCCTGGAGTAGTCCCGCCGTCCCCGTCCCGGACCGGGGGCGCTCGACGTCTCGCCCCAGCTCCCCGGCCCGCGCGCCCGTCCCCGGGTTCGCGGGCCGTTTCGCGCGAGGGGCGCGAGGGGTGCCTCGCGTGGTAGGACTCCCGGCCCGCCATGCACGACCTCGACGCGCGCGTCGGCACGCACGACCTCGTCCTCCTCACGCTGGACACCCTGCGCTACGACGTGGCCCGTGAGGCGCTGGAGGCAGGCCGCACCCCCACCCTGGCCGCGCTGTTGCCCGGCGGCCGGTGGGAGGAGCGGCACAGCCCGGCGAGCTTCACCTACGCCGCGCACCAG
>NZ_RAWK01000202.1 GCF_003612165.1 Corallococcus aberystwythensis
GCCCAGGGGGACGGGGGAAGGAGGCGTCGGGCGGAGGAGGCGGGCGCATGGATGGAATTCGGTTCCCCGAGCGGAAAAAGCAGGAGCGCAGGGTGCCGGATGTGCGGGCGGCCGTGGCGCTTCGTCGTGCGCCGTGGCACATCGTCCAATGCCGGCGTGGACAAGCCAACGTTCAACACGCGCCGGATGACTCATTTCTTTCAGCGGGTCGGAATCGATCTAGCTTGGCCGGTCGTTTCCAGAGGACGCCATGCCCGAGGTACTCGTCGTTGATGACAGCAAGGTGATGCGCGACATGGTGGTCGCCTGCCTGCGGCCTTATCCGGACAGCCAGTTCACCCAGGCCTCCAGCGGGCTGGAGGCCATCGAGCAGCTGTCGCTCAAGCGGTATGATCTGCTCGTCCTGGACCTCAACATGCCGGACATCGGTGGCATCGAGGTGGTGGAGTTCGTGCGGGGCCAGGACCACCTGCGCACCCTGCCCATCATCATCGTCACCACCCGGGGCGACGAGGCCTCGCGCGAGCGCGCGCTCCAGGCGGGCGCGGACCGCTTCATGACCAAGCCCTTCACGCCGGATTCCATCCAGGGCACCGCCCGTGCCCTCCTTGAGAAGGCCCCGGCCGAGGCGTCGCGCGGGTGACGGGATCCGGGGAGTTCGCGGAGTTCCTCCCCGCCTACCTGGCGGAGGTGGATGAGCTGCTCGCCTCCGCGCAGAAGGACCTGCTGTCGGTGGAGGAGGCCGTGCGCAAGGGGCTGGCCCAGCCCCGCGCCGTGCGCGAGCTGTTCCGCGCGCTGCACACGCTGAAGGGCCTGTCCGCCATGGTGGACGTGGAGCCCGTCGTCTCCCTGGCGCACTGGATGGAGGCGTCCTTGCGGCTGGCGGATCAGGCCGGCGGCCGGCTGCCCGAGTCCAGCGTGGAGCCGCTGGTGGAGGGGCTGCGCGCCATCGAGGTGCGGGTGCGGCAGCTGGGCGCCGGCAAGGCCGCGTCGCCCGCGCCCGCGAACCTGCTGGAGCGGCTGGAGGCGCTGGGGCCGCAGGTGCTGGAGTCCGCGCCCCGCCCGGGCCGCCGCGTGGTGCTGGACGCGGAGGCCGCGTTCGCGTCCCGGCTGGCGCCCTCCGAGCGCGAGCAGCTGGAGGGCGGGCTCGCCGGGGGACAGCGCGCGCTGCGGGTGGACTTCGTGCCGTCGTCGGAGCGCGCCGCGAAGGGGCTCAACATCAACACCGTGCGCGAGCGCGTCGCGAAGCTCGCGGACATCGTGAAGGTGCTGCCCCTGTCCGGCGCCGCCGCGGGGGGCGCGTCGCTCGCGTTCGCGCTGCTGCTCATCACCCGCGCGGAGGACGTCACGCTGCTGGAGGCCGTGGGCGGTCCGCCCGCCCGGGTGCTCTCACTGGAGTCGACCGCGCCGGCCACGCCGCCTGGGGACGTGGGCGCGGGCACCCCGGAGCCGCCGGGCGCCGCCGTGCCCGGTGGCGCCGTCCTGGATGAAGAGCTGGACGAGCCCGAGGTGCGCCGGGGCGGAGGCCTGCTGCGCGTGGAGGTGTCGCGGCTGGACGAGACCATGGAGTGGCTGGCGGCGCTCGTCGTCAACCGCTCCCGGCTGACGCGCGCGGTGACGGCGCTCACCCAGGCGGGCGCGCCCACGCGGGAGCTCACCGCCATCCTCCAGGAGAACGGCCGCCAGCTGCGCGACCTGCGCTCCGCCATCCTGCGGCTGCGCATGGTGCGCGTGGGGGACGTGCTGGAGCGGCTGCCCCTGCTGGTGCGGGGCCTGCGCCGCGCCACGGGCAAGGCCGTGCGCCTGGAGCTGGACGTGGGCGACGCGGAGCTGGACAAGGCCGTGGCGGACCGGCTGCTGCCCGCGCTGGTGCACCTGGTTCGCAACGCGGTGGACCACGCCCTGGAAACCCCCGAGGAGCGCCAGGCGGCGGGCAAGCCCGTGGAGGGCCTGGTGAGCCTCACCTGCCACACCCGCGCCAGCGGCCAGCTGGTGCTCACCCTGCGCGACGACGGCAAGGGCGTGGACGCGAAGGCGGTGGCGGCGGCGGCGAAGGCGCCGGTGCCGGACTCCGCGGACGCGCTGCTGGACCTCCTGTGCCGGCCCGGCCTGTCCACGCGCCAGGAGGCCACGAGCACCAGCGGCCGGGGCATGGGCATGGACATCGTGCGGCGCATCGTCGTGGAGCAGCTGGGCGGCGAGCTGCGCATGGAGACGCGCAAGGGCGCGGGCACCACCTTCACCCTGTCCGTCCCCCTCACGGTGACGCTGATGGACGCCATCATCGTCGAGTGCGCGGGCCGCCGGTACGCGGTCGCGGTGGGGACGGTGGAGGAGCTCATCGACGTGGCGGGCGTGGTGCGGCCCGCGGGCGCGGACGGCGTGGGGCTGGTGGAGCGCCGGGGCGCGGCGGTGCCGCTGGTGTCGCTGGCGCGGCTGCTGGACGCCACGGCGCCTGCTGACGGCGCCGCGGGCCAGGGCGCCAAGGCGCTCATCGTGCGGCAGCGCGGAGACCCCGTGGCCTTCGCGGTGGACCGGCTGCTGGGCCAGCAGGAGATCGTCCTGCGGCCGCTGGAGGATCCGCTCGTGCGCGTGCCCGGCGTGGCGGGCGCCACGGACCTGGGCGATGGCCAGCCCACCCTGGTGCTGGACCTGGGAGCGCTCGGCGCGGCGCGCGCCATCCGCCGCAAGCGGGCGGCGCGGGCAGGAGAGTGGGTGTCATGAACGTGCTGCACGTGCTGTTCAAGGTGGACGGGACGGAATACGCGATGCCCGCGGCGGACGTGGTGCAGATGGAGTCCTTCACCGGCGCGACGCCGGTGCCCGGGGCGCCCGCGCACGTGGCGGGGCTGGTGCAGGTGCGCGGCCGGGTCATCCCGGTGGTGGACGCGCGGGCGCGCTTCGGGCTGCCGGCGGGGACGCCGTCGCTGGACTCGCGCGTGGTGGTGGGGCAGCTGGGCGAGCGCACCGTGGGGCTGCTCGTGGACAGCGCCCGCGAGGTGTTGAAGCTGGACCCGCGCACCATCCAGCCGCCCCCTCCCATGGTGGTGGAGGGCGCGAAGGGGTTCGTGAGGGCCGTGGCGCAAGTGGGCCCGCGGCTGGTGATGCTCATTGATTTCCCCCGGGTGGTGGGGGAGGAGGCGGCGGATGTCGACGGACAACGGTAACAGCGTGCGCAAGCTGGAGGACGCTCGCGCGCTGGCGGAGCGCGCCTCGCTCCAGGTGGCTGAAGGGGTGGGGCTGGTGAAGTCCACCGAGCAGCTCGCGACGCGGCTGGCCTCCGCGGGAAATGATCAGGCGGCGGCGGGCGAGCAGGTACGCATCGCCATCGAGTCCGTGGCCGCGCAGGTGGAGCAGACGGGCACGTCGGTGCAGGCGCTGGTGCGCGGCCAGACGTCCGTGAGCGACGCGGCGAAGGGCGTGCAACTGGAGGCGGAGACCACCGCGGCCGCGATGCAGGAGGTGACGGCGTCGGTGTCCAGCGTGCGCAAGGACGCGGGCGTGCTCGCCTCCAGCGCGGACGTGACGGCCTCCACCCTGGAGGAGGTGGCGCGCTCGGTGAAGGGCGTGAGCGCCAACGCGGAGGACCTGGCCGCCTCCAGTGAAGAGCTGCTGGCGAGCATGCAGGAGATGACCGCCACGGTGGAGGACCTGGTGTCGCGCAACCAGACGAGCGCCGCCACCACGGAGGAGGTCGCCGCCACCATCGAGGAGATGTCCAAGGGCATCACCCGGCTGTCCTCGGACGCGCAGGGCGTGGGCGAGCGCATGGCCCAGGTGTCCGGCGCCGTCGTGTCCCTGGGCAAGACGCTCCAGGACGTGGTGCGCGACGCGGCCACCATGTCCTCCAGCGTGGAGGAGACGGCCGCCGCCACCGAACAGGTGGCGCGCAGCACGCGCGGCGTCGCGGAGCACACGCGCACCCTGGAGGCGAGCGCGGTCACCACCGCGTCCACCGTGCAGGAGGTGGCCGCCAGCGTGGAGGAGGTGGCCGCCACCGCGGAGAAGAACGCCGCCGTGGTGGACGCCAACGCGGCCACCATCGAGGAGCTGGCCCGGTCCGCCCAGACGGTGGCCCGCGCCGCGGAGAGCATCAACGGGCTGGCGTCCACCAGCGCCACCGCGTCCTCGCAGCTGGAGTCCGCCACGCGCCGCGCGGCGCAGCTGACGGAAGAGGCGCGGCTGGCCGCCGAGCGCGTGGGCACGAGCGCGCGCGAGGGCGGCGTCACGGTGTCGCGCTCCATCGCGGGCTTCGGCCGCATCCGCCAGTCCATCGTGGAGTCGTCCGGGGTGATGAAGGAGATGGGCCGGCGCGCCGAGGAGATTGGCGACATCGTGCAGACCATCAACCTCATCGCGGACCGCACGAACCTCCTGTCGCTCAACGCCAGCATCGAGGCGGCGCGCGCCGGCGAGCACGGCCGCGGCTTCGCGGTGGTGGCGGAGGAGATCCGCGCCCTGGCGGACCGCGCGGCGGC
The DNA here is from genome assembly GCF_003612165.1 of Corallococcus aberystwythensis. Lineage (GTDB taxonomy): Bacteria > Myxococcota > Myxococcia > Myxococcales > Myxococcaceae > Corallococcus > Corallococcus aberystwythensis. Next base: position 4,479 of record NZ_RAWK01000202.1, read on the forward strand.
GGCCAGCAGCGACGTGGCCAAGATCGTCCGGGGCCTCCAGACGACGGCGCGCGAGGCGGCGGTGGCCAACGGCGAGGGCGTGCGCGCGGCGGACGAGGGCGCGGCGCTGGCGGGCGACGCGGAGCGCGCGCTGGGCACCATCCTCAAGGGCGTGGAGGACCTGGGCTCGAACGTGCGCGAGGCGTCGCGCGCGTCGACGGAGCAGGTGCAGGCGGTGCAGGCGCTGGTGCAGGCCACGGCGAAGGTGAGCGAGCAGGGACGGCTCATCGCCGCGTCCTCGGTGGAGCAGGCGCAGGCCGCGCAGGCGCTGACCCAGGGCGGCACGGAGATGCGGCGCATGGCGCGGCAGACCACGCAGGCCACCCAGGACCAGGCCAAGGCGCTGCGCGACGCGGTGCGCTCCAACACCCAGCTGTCGGAGGTGGCGGAGAAGGTGTCGCGCGCGATGCAGGAGCAGGCGCAGGCCGCCACGGACCTGGCCCGGGGCACCACGCAGATGCGCCATCTGGTGCAGGGCGTGAGCAGCGCGGTGATGGCGCAGGGCCAGCAGGTGGGGGTGCTGGGGGCGACGGCGCAGGAGGTGGCTGCCTCCACGCAGCGCACGCTCACCGGCATCTCGGAGCAGGCCAAGGCCGCCCAGGAGGTGACGAAGGCCATGGAGGCCACGCGCAAGGAAGTGGCCCAGTCCACGCGCGCCATGGCGGAGCAGGCGCGCGCGCTCAAGCAGGGCGAGCTGGCCAGCCGCCAGGTGGCGACCCTGGCCAAGGAGGTGACGCGCGCCACGGAGGAGCAGGCCCAGGCGCTCACGTCGCTGGTGCGCGGCGCGGAGGAGGTGCGCCGGGTGGCGAAGTCCACCGCGCGCGCGCTGGATGAGCAGACGGACGCCCTGTCCCAGCTCACCACCTCCGCCGCGAAGCAGGCCACGGGCGTGGCCGCGGTGGCGAGGTCCGCCCAGGAGCAGGCCACGGTGACAGAGCAGCTGGGACGGTCGGTGGAGGACATGCGCATCCGGGCGAAGGAGATCGCCGGCACCACGGCGGAGCAGGCGCGCGCCATGGCCGTCACCGCCCGGGAGGTGAAGGAGGTGGCGGGCCGGCTGGGGCAGCTGTCGCGGCTGAACGGAGAGCAGGTGGAGGGCTTGAGTCACCTCAACGGCCTGCTGGGCTCCACGGAGCCGGGGACGCCCCGGAACACGCGGGAGCAGGCCACGTGACCAGCACGACCGCGAAGCAACACCCGCTGTCCCTGTCCGCGGACGACCGCGCCCGGGTGGAAGAGGTGGAGCAGCTGGCGCGCCAGGGGCCGGTGAGCCTGCCGGTGCTGGTGGACGGGCTGGACGCGCCGTCGTGGGCGGTGCGCCGTGCCGTGGTGTCCGCGCTGGCGCGCCTGGGGACTCCCTCCGTGGAGCCCCTGTGCGACGTCCTGCGCCACCGCCGGGACAACGAGGCGCGCATCGCCGCGGCGGTGGACGCGCTGGTGGCCGCCACCGGTGAGGTGGAGGGCCCGGTGGAGGTGCTGGGGGACGACCCCAACCCGGCCATCGTCTGCGACGCGGCCCAGGTGCTGGGGCGCCGCCGCAGCCGGAGGTCCGTGCCGCTGCTGTCGCGGCTCATCGTCCACCCGGACGACAACGTGGCGGTGGCCGCCATCGAGGCGCTGGGCCGCGTGGGCGGCGGCGCCGCGGTGGACGCGCTCCTGTCCTCGCTGGGAAGCGGCAACTTCTTCCGCATCTTCCCCGCCATCGACGTGCTGGGCCGCTCGGGCGACCCCACCGTCGTGCCGGCGCTGATGGCGCTGCTGTCGGACCCCTTCTACGTCCTGGAGGCGGCGCGCGCGCTGGGCCGCACCGGCCAGGAGGCCTCCGTGCCCGCGCTCGTGGGCCTGCTCCAGCGCGGCAACGACGCGGTGGTGCGCGTGGCGGCGGTGGCGCTGGTTGAAATCCACGACGCGCAGGTGCAGCGCTTCGGCGGCGCGCGCATGGTGCCGTCGGTGCTGCGCTCCACCTCGTCGGAGCCGCACCCCACCGGACGCCGGCTGGCCCAGGTCATCGCGGGCGCGGACGCGGGGGAGAAGACCGCGGTGGCGCGCCTGCTGGGCTGGGTGGGCGGCGCGGACGCGGCCACGGGGCTGCTGAAGCTCCTGGACTCGCAGGACCTGGGCGTGTCGCGCGCGGCCGCGGCGGCCCTGGGCGAGCTGGGCGCGGAGGCGGACGCGCAGATCCTCCAGGCGCTGCGTGAAGGGGACAGCTCGCGCAGGCGCGTGCTGCTGCCGCTCGTGGGCAAGCGCTCCGCGGCGGTGCCGGACGTGCTGTTGTGCCTGGAGGACCGGGACGCGACGGTGCGCGCGCTGGCGGCGGAGACGCTGTCGCGCATTGGCGACACGTCCGCGGTGCCGGCCCTGTTCGCACGGCTGTCGGACGAGGACCCGCGCGTGTCGCAGGCCGTGGTGGGCGCCATCCAGTCGCTGGGCAGCGACACGACGGAGAACCTGGCGCTGGAGGCGGCGCGCTCCACGGACTCGCGCCAGCGGCGGGCGGCGCTGCGCATCGTGGCGTACTTCGGCTATCCGCGCGGCCTGGACGCGCTGCTGCTGGCCATGCGGGACCCGGACGAGCGGCTGCGCGACGCGGCCATCTACGGCCTGCCCTTCATCGACGACCCGCGCGCGGTGGACGCGCTGCTGGCCGCCGCGAGCCACGAGTCGGAGCGCACGCGCGCCACCGCCATGCGGGCGCTGGGGCAGACGGACAAGCAGGCGCGCATCACCTCCACGCTCCTGGGGGGCCTGAACGACCGCGACCCGTGGGTGCGCTACTACGCGTGCCAGTCGCTGGGGAAGCTCAACGAGGAGGCCGCCGCGGACGCCATCGTCGCGCTGGCCAACGACGACGCGGGCCAGGTGCGCGTGGCGGTGGTGGACGCGCTGGCGCACATGCACACGGAGAGCGCCATGGCGGCGCTGCGCCGGGCGGCCTCGTCCTCGGACGCGGACGTGCGCCGCGCGGCGCTCCTGGGGTTGGGCGTGGCCCGGCGGCCGGACGCGCTGCCGGTGCTGCTGGAGGCGGTGCACTCGGACGACCCGGCCACGCGGCTCGTCGCCCTGTCGGCCGTGGCGGAGTACGACGCGCCGGAGACGCTGCCCGCGCTCCTGCGCGCCGCCGGGGACCGGGATGACAGCGTGCGCAGCGCGGCGGTGGGCTTCCTGGCCACGCGCACGGGCACGCACGCGACGCAGCAGCTGGTGTCGCTGCTGGGCGACGTGATGCTGCGCGAGCAGGTGGTGTCCGCGCTGGCGCTGCCGGTGGAAGGGCGTCTGCCCGGGTTGATGGCGGCGCTGGAGGTGGCGGACGACGCGACGGCGCCCCTGCTGGTGGCGGCGCTGGCGCGCATGCGCCGGGCGGACGCGAGGGCGGCGCTGATGCAGTCGCTCATCGGCGCCAGCCCCTCCGGACGCCGGGCCGCCGCGCCCGCGGTGGCGGCGCTGGGCACGGTGGAGGCGCGCGAGGCGCTGGACCGGGCGGCCCACCGCGACGAAGACCCCGAAGTTCGCCGCGCCTGTCTGCTGGCCCTGGGCCGCTGAGAGAACCCACGGCCATGAGCACGCTGCCGCTGTCCCCGCAGGTCCTGGCCATCCTCTCCATGCTCATCGAGCAGCGCTCGGGCCTGCATTACGGGCCCGAGGACCGGGACCTGCTGGCGGAGAAGCTGTCCACCCGGGCGCTGGATGCCGGGTTCGACTCGCTGCTCGACTACTACTACTACCTCCGCTACGACCCGAAGGGGCCGGAGGCGCTGGACTCGCTGGTGGATGCGCTGCTCGTCCACGAGACGTACTTCTTCCGCGAGCAGCAGGCGCTGGAGGGGCTGGTGGACGGGCTGCTGGTGCCCGAGGTCAAGGCCGGCCGCAAGCCCCGGGTGTGGTGCGCGGCGTGCGCCACCGGTGAAGAGCCCCTCACGCTGGCCATGCTCCTGGACTCGCGCGGCGTGCTGGGGGACGTGTCCATCCTGGCCACGGACCTGAGCCTCCGGGCGCTGGAGCGCGCGCAGGCGGGGGAGCACAACCTGCGGAGCATGCGCTCGCTGCCCCCGGGCGTGCTGGGGCGCTGGCTGGACGTGGTGGACGGCCGTCCCCGCGTGCGGCCGGACCTGATGGCCCGCGTGGAGTGGCGGCAGCTCAACCTGGTGAACACCCCGGGCTACCCGGAGCCGGGCAGCTGTGACGCCGTCCTCTGCCGCAACGTGCTCATCTACTTCCAGGACGACACCGCGCGCCGCGTGGTGGAAGGCATCACCCGGGTGCTGCGGCCCGGCGGGCACCTGGTGGTGGGCACGTCCGAATCGCTGATGCGCTTTGGCACGGCGCTGCACTGCGAGGAGCGCCGCGGCTCGTTCTTCTACCGCAAGGCGGGCCCATGACGTTGCGCGTGCTGGTGGTGGACGACTCGGCGTTCGCGCGCAAGGTGCTGCGCAAGGTGCTGTCGGACGCGGAGGGCCTGGAGGTGGTGGGCACCGCGCGCGACGGGCTGGACGCGCTGGAGCGGGTGGCGGAGCTCAAGCCGGACGTCATCACCCTGGACCTGGTGATGCCGGCGCTGGACGGGACGGGCTTCCTGCGCGCCCTGGCCGGCATGCCGGACGCGCCGCGCGTGGTGGTGGTGAGCAGCGCGGGCACGGACAGCGAACTGGCGGTGTCCGCGCTCCAGGCGGGCGCGGTGGACATGGTGCACAAACCCACGGCGCTCGCCACGGACCGGCTCTATGAGCTGGGCGCGGAGCTGGTGGAGAAGGTGCGCGTCGCGGGCCGCGCGGTGCCGCACTACGCGGATGCGCTGGCCGCCGCCGCGAGCGCCCCGCCCGCACGGACGCTGCCCGCGACGTCCACGAAGCTGCTGGCGGTGGGCACGTCCACGGGCGGGCCGCAGGCGCTGACGCGGCTGTTGTCCGCGCTGCCCCGGGACTTCCCGGCGCCGGTGGTGCTCGCGCTGCACATCCCCGCGGGCTACACGGAGGCGGTGGCGAAGCGGCTGGACTCGCAGAGCGCGCTGGAGGTGATGGAGGCGAGCGACGGCCTGGAGCTGGTGCCGGGCCGCGCGGTGCTGGCGCGCGCGGGGTACCACCTGAAGGTGGCGCGGCACGGGGCGGTGAACCTGGTGCGCCTGGACCGCCATCCGCTGGGCACCCCGCACCACCCTTCCGTGGACGTGCTCTTCCAGAGCGTGGCGGAGGTCTGGGGCCGGGATGCCCTGGGGCTGGTGCTCACCGGCATGGGCGACGACGGGCTCAAGGGCTCCCAGGCCCTGCGCGCCGCGGGCGGCGTGGTGCTCACGGAAGCCGAGTCCTCCTGCGTGGTGTACGGCATGCCGCGCGCGGTGGCGGAGGCGGGGCTGTCCAACGGCAGCGCGCCGCTGGACGGGCTGGTGCCGCTCATCAGCCGCTTCGTCTGACGGCCCCGGGCCACCCTGTTCAGGGGTGGTGCGAGGGAGGATGCGGCGGCTCGGGCGGCGGGCCCTTCCGGGGCGGCGCGCGGCGCGGCAGCGTGACGGTGAAGGTGGTGCCGTCGTCCTCGGTGGAGGTCACTTCGATGGTGCCGCCGTGCGCGTGGACGATTTCGCGCACGATGTAGAGCCCCAGGCCGTAGCTCATCTTCAGCGTGCGCGTCTGCTGAGGGCCCTGGCGGAAGGGCTCGAAGAGGTGGGGCAGGGTGGCTTCCGGGATGGGGCGGCCCTGGTTGTGGACCGTCACCACCACCTTGTTGCGCAGGCCGCGCGTGGCCAGGCGCACGGGCGCGTCCGCGGGGCTGTACTTGAGGGCGTTCTCCACCAGGTTGGACACCACCTGCGCCAGGCGGTCGGGGTCCCACTGGCCCTGCGTGTTGCCCGTGTGCTCCACGACGATGTCGCGCTGCGGGAAGGCCACGCGGAACTCGTGCGCCACCTTGGCCAGCAGCTCCTGCGTGTCCGTGCCGCGCGGTTCAATCACCACGCCGCCCACCAGCCGGGCGCGGGTGAAGTCCAGCAGCAGGCGCGTCAGCCGTTCAATGCGGACCGCCGCGGTGGCGATGCGCCGGCTGGTGCGCGCCGTCTCCTCCGCGGGCCCGCCGGCCGCGAGCACGCGCGACCAGTTCATGATGGCGCCCAGCGGGCTGCGGATGTCGTGGCTGATGATGCCCATCAGGTGTTCCTGGAACTCGGCGTGCCGGCGCACCTCTTCTTCCGCCCACTTGCGCTGGGTGATGTCGCGGCTGATGCCGAAGAGGCCGAACACGTGCCCTTCCGGATCGCGCAGCGGGCCCTTGGTGGACAGCCACACGCGCACGTCCCCCGTGGGGTCCTTCTGCGCGTCCTCGTAGGTGAGGGGGTGGCCCGCCTTGAGCACGTCCCGGTCGTGCTTCAGGTTGGCCTGGGCCTCGTTGGGCGGGAACAGCTGCGCGTCGGTGCGCCCGCGCACCTCGGACACGGTGCGCCCCAGGGCGCGCGCGCCCGCGGAGTTGATGACCTGGTAACGGCCCTCCATGTCCTTGATGTAGATGGCGTCGGTGGTGCCCTCCATCACCGCCTGGAAGAGCTGGCCCACGCGCTGCAATTCGTTGCGGGACTGGAACTCGTGGGTGATGTCGCGGCAGTGCACCAGCAGGCCGCCGTCCACGGGGCGGGTGGTCACCTCGAAGCAGAAGCCGCCCTCGTGCCAGCGGTGCTCGTAGCGCGCGGCGGACGGCTGCGCGGTGGCGGCAACGTCCAGCCGCAGGTGCGAGCCCAGGCCCAGCACGTCCGCCACCTTCTTGCGCAGGTCGTTCCCCGGCTGGACGCGGGCCCCCAACAGCTCGCGCATGCGCGGGCTCAGCCAGGTGATGCGCCAGCCGGCGTCCACCCCCAGGAAGGCCTCCGGCAGCCCCTCCAGCAGCGCGAGCAGGCCCGGGCCGGGCGCCTCCGTCGGGGACGGGGCGGAAGCACGGGAACGCGGGCGGGCGGGAGCGTGGGCCATCGGCAGGTCGTCGTCAGGGTGCGGGGAGCAGGGTCCCTTCAGGTGGGAAACACGGCGGTGCTTCTCAAGCGTGCCCGGCTTCAACGCCGGAACACGGAACCAGGATGGCGGAAGGCGTCCTGACCGCCTGCTACGAAAGCCTCGGGCTCGTGGATTTCCGAGGGTAGGGAGAAACCTCTGGGATGAAACGGGTCAGTGACGTTCTTGTCGCCCACTGCACGCGCGAGGTCGTTCACGCGACAGAAAAACCGGGCTGGAAGGGGACGGAGTGCATCCGTCCGGAACATACCCCGCTCGAGGCCCGCCGGGGGGGCCGCCCCGAGGGATGATGGGCCTGACGCGCGCCACGCCACGCCCCAGGGCTCCAGCCGTGCGGCCATGACGGACGGTTGTGGCCGGAGCGGATGGGGCGGGGTCTCCCAGCTGCTGGGAGCCAGGGGGGCGTGCGCCACCCAGGGGACGCGGGGTGGGGGGGCCTGCCCGCGTCAGGGTTTCTTCACCTCGCGCGACTCCCTGGCTTCTGCATCTCCCCGCTCCAGCTTCCGGTAGAGCGTCTTGCGGTCCACGCCCAGAATGCGCGCCGCGAGCGTGCGGCTGCCGCCCACGGCCTCCAGCACGCGGTGGATGTAGCGGCGCTCCAGCTCCTCCAGCGTCACCAGCTCGGACGCGTCCGTGTTCTCCGGCACCACGCGCGGCGTGCTGTAGTTGCGGATGCGCTCCGGCAAATCATCCACCGTGAGCTGTTCGAAGGACGTGAGCGCCACGGCGCGCTCGATGCAGTTCTGCAGCTCGCGCACGTTGCCCGGCCAGCCGTAGGCCAGCAGGCGCTGCGCCGCCGCGGAGGACAGCCCCACCACCTTCTTGCCCGTGCGGGACGCGAACTGCTCCACGAAGCGCTGCGACAAGAGGAGCACGTCGTTGCCGCGCGCGCGCAGCGGGGGCAGCTCCAGGCCAATGACGTTGAGCCGGTAGTAGAGGTCCTCGCGGAAGCGGCTCTCCTCCACCGCCAGCTCCAGGTCGCGGTTCGTCGCCGCGACGATGCGCGCGTCGAAGGGCGTCTCCGTGTCGCCGCCCACCGGGCGCACCACGCGCTCCTGCAACGCGCGCAAGAGCTTCGGCTGGAGCGTCATGGGCAGCTCGCCCACTTCATCCAGGAACAGCGTGCCGCCGTTCGCCTTCACGAAGAGGCCCGTGCGCGCGGCCTTCGCGTCGGTGAAGGCGCCCTTCGCGTGGCCGAACAGCTCGCTCTCCAGCAGCTGCTCCGGCATGGCCGCGCAGTTGATGGCCACGAAGGGCCCCTCCTTGCGGCGGCCCCGTGCGTGGAGCGCCCGCGCGGCCACCTCCTTGCCCGTGCCGCTCTCACCGGTAATCAGCACCGTGGCGTCCACGTCCGCGACCCGGTCGATGAGCGCGTACGCCTGCTTGAGCGCGGGGCTCTCTCCCACGAGCGCGCCGTCGTCCTGGCGCTGGTCCAGGGCCTCGCGCAGGCGGCGCACCTCCGCGCGCAGGGCGCGGTGCTGCACGGCGCGCTCCAGCACCAGCACCAGCGCGTCCAGGTCAATGGGCTTGGTGATGAAGTCGTAGGCGCCCGCGCGGATGGCGGCCACGGCTGTCTCCAGGCTGCCGAAGGCGGTCACCACGACCACGGGGATGTCCGGCCGGTTGAGCACGATGCGCTCGCACAGCGCCAGGCCGTCCATGCCCGGCATGCGCAGGTCGGTGAGCACCGTGTCGAAGTCCTCGGCGGCCAGCTTCTGGAGGGCCTCGTCGGCGGCGGCCACGGCCACGGGCTGGAAGCCCCGGCGCTGGAGGCCCTTCTCCACCATGGCGCGCATCTCGCGCTCGTCTTCGACAATCAGGATGCGGCCTGGCATGCGTGCGTCCCCGGCGGCAGGTAGATGGAGAAACAACTCCCACGGCCCGGCTCGCTTTTCACGTCAATCCAGCCGCCGTGGTCCCGCACCATCCCATAGGAGACGGACAACCCGAGCCCCGTTCCCTCGCCCACGTCCTTGGTGGTGAAGAAGGGTTCGAAGACGTGGGGCAGCACGTCCGCCGGGATGCCCGAGCCCTCGTCCTCCACGTCCAGCCGCACCCATTCCTGCTCCGCCCCACCCACGTCCGCGGGCGGCGTGGCGCGCAGGACCTGCGAGCGCACCCGCAGGGTGCCGGGCCGGTCCATCGCGTGGAGGCCGTTCATCACCAGGTTCGTGAGCACCTGCTGGAACTGCCCCGCGTCCACCTCCACGGTGAACCCCGAGGGCACCTCCTGGGACAGCGCCACGCCCTTCTTGGTGGCCATGGGCTTGAGCAGGGAGAAGGTGCGCTCCGCCAGCAGCGACAGGTCCTCCGGCGCGCGTGACGGCGTGCGGCGCCGGGCGAAGTCCAGCAGCTGCCGGATGATGCCGGTCATGTGCTGCGCCTGCTGGAAGATGATGCGGGCGCACTCGTTCACCTCGTCGCCCTCCGCCTCGCCGGAGGACACCATCTTCGCGCGGCCCATCACGACGTTGAGGGGCGTGCCCAGTTCGTGCGCCACGCCGGACGCGAGCTTCCCCACGGTGGTGAGCCGGTCCGCGTGGCGCAGGTGCTCCACCGTGCGCAGGCGCGCCGCCGTCTCCGACGCCAGCCGTGCCCGCGTCTCCTCCAGTTGTTCACCCATCCGGTTCATGGCCACCGCCAGCGTCGTCAGTTCGTCGCCGCGCTCGCGCCGCAGGGGCACGCGCGCGGTGAGGTCGCCCTCGCCAATCCGTCCCGCCAGGTGCACCAGCTGCTCCACGGGGCGGCCCACCAGCCGGCGGCCCATGGCCATGGCGGCCAGGAGGAAGAACAGGGACAGCGCCGCCGTGGCGATGAAGGTGCCCACCACCGTGGTGCGCACGTGCTGCTCCTGTTCGGACATGGACTCGGTGATTTCAATGGCGCCCATGCGCCGGCCCAGGAACACCGGCGTGTACGAGCGCAGCACGCCCGGGCTGGTGGACGCGTCCATCATCCAGCCGTCGTTGCCCGCGCGCAGGCTGAGCAGCAGGGCCGGAGGCAGCGCCGGCGCGAAGCCGGAGCCCGGCCCGCCATCCAGCCACACCCAGCGCAGCCGCACCTGCTCCTGGAAGCGGTTGGCCTGGTTGAGGAGCGTGAGCGCTTCGGCCTCCCCCGCCAGCTGCCACGCCTTGCCAATGGAGCCCGCCAGCGTGTGGCCGAGCAGGCGGTGGTCATGCTGCGTGTCGATTTCCGACCGGGCGAGCTCCCGGTTGACCTGGAACACCTGAAGGCCGGCCATCACCGCGACGGCGAGCAGCACCAGGGCCAGGGTGAATTTGCGAGCGAGCTTCACGAGAGAGGCAACCCCCGGTTCGTGCGTGAGGGGGAAGGAACACACGGACCGGGGAGGTACGCTACGGGTACCGCGGGTGCTGCGTCACGACAGCGTGTGATTCGTTGCTGCTCGAGCCCTCGGCCGGAGCGGCGGGGGCCTTCTGGCTGCCCCCCCTTGGCCAAAGCATCGGCCATGCCAGCCCCTGTCACCGGGTGAAGCGCTGCCAACGCGGGGCGGGATGTCCATGCATGCCTGGGGCACATTGCCCCGGCGGGGGCAGGATGCCCCGGAAGCCCCAGGGGCATGACGGATCCACCTCCCTTTCCGCGCACGTGGCATGCGCCGTGCTCCTCCGCATTCGAATGACGAACGCACCTCCCCAAGAAGAAGCGGCACACGCCCCGCGCATCCTGGTCGCGGAGGATGACGACGCGATGCGCGCGATGCTCGTGCGCACGCTGATGCGCGCGGGCTACACGGTGGTGGAGGTGGAGGACGGCTTCGAGCTGGGCGACTACGTGGCGATGATGCAGGGCCACGGTGGCACGCTCGCTCCGCCGGACCTCATCGTCAGCGACGTGCGCATGCCGGGGCGCACCGGCCTGGAGGCGCTCGGGCGTCTGCGTGACCAGGGCATCGCGTGCCCCGTGCTGCTGCTCAGCGCCTTCGCGGATGAGGAGACGCACGCGGAGGCGCTGCGGCTGGGCGCCCGGCAGCTGTTGGACAAGCCGGTGGACCTGGACGTGCTGAAGGCCGCGGTGCGCGACGCGGTGGCGCACCACTGAGCAGGCCCCGGAGCGTCAGGCCGGCGTCCCCGCGTCGGCGGGCGGGGCCTCGGGCACGGGCTGGCCGTTGAGCTCGGAGCGCAGCCGGTCGCGGTCCAGCTCGTTCTCCCAGCGGGAGACGACGATGCTGGCGACGCCGTTGCCAATGAAGTTGGTGAGCGCTCGCGCCTCGCTCATGAACCGGTCGATGCCCAGGATGAGCGCCAGCCCCGCCACCGGCACGGACGGCACCACCGCCAGCGTGGCGGCCAGGGTGATGAAGCCCGCGCCCGTCACGCCGGAGGCGCCCTTGGACGTGAGCATCGCCACGCCCAGCAGCGTCGCCGTCTGCGTGAACGTGAGGTCCACGTTGAGCGCCTGGGCCACGAACAGCGCCGCCATGGTGAGGTAGATGTTGGTGCCGTCCAGGTTGAACGAGTAGCCGCTGGGCACCACCAGTCCCACGACGGACTTGGAGCAGCCCAGCCGCTCCAGCTTCTGCATCAGCGGCACCAGCGCGGACTCCGACGACGACGTGCCCAGCACCAGGAACAGCTCCGCGCGGATGTAGCGCAGGAACTTCAGGATGGAGAAGCCCGTCACCCGCGCGACCAGGCCCAGCACGACCACGACGAAGAGCACGCACGCCAGATAGAAGCACCCCATCAGGCGCAGCAGCGGCCCCAGGCTGGTGATGCCGTAGGCGCCCAGGGTGAAGGCCATGGACGCGCCCGCGCCAATGGGCGCCAGCTTCATCACCGTGCCAATCATGTGGAAGAAGGCCTTGGACAGCGCCTCGAAGAGGACGACCACGGGCTTCGCCGTGGCGCCAATGGCCGTCAGCGAGAAGCCGAACAGCAGCGCCAGCAGCAGCACCTGGAGCAGGTCACCCTCGCCGGTGAAGGCGTCCACGAAGGTGCGCGGGATGATGTGGAGCAGGAAGCCCGCGGTGGACTGGTCATGCGCCTGCTGGGCGAAGCGGGCCACGGCGCTCGCGTCCAGCGTGCGAGGGTCCACGTTGAAGCCGGAGCCGGGCTTGAGCACCGTCACCACCACCGCGCCGATGATGAGCGCGAACGTGGAGATGACCTCGAAGTAGAGCAGCGCCTTGCCGCCCACCCGGCCCACCTTCTTCATGTCCGCCACGTTGGCGACGCCCAGCACCACGGTCAGGAAGATGACCGGGGAGATGAGCATCTTCACCAGCGCGATGAACGCGTCCCCCAGCGGCTTGAGCTTCACCGCAGTGGTGGGCGCGAAGTGGCCCAGCAGGCCCCCCGCGAAGATGGCCGCCAGCACCCACAGGTAGAGGCGGGAGGAGGAGGGCTTCGGGTCGGCGCTCATTGTCGTGGTCCCCCTCAGATAGCCGACTTCTGATCGGCCTCGTCCTTCTCGAACAACAGCTCCAGCTCGCGGCGCGCGCGGACGATGACCTCCATGAACTTCTTCTCGTCCTTGAAGACCTTGGCGCTCTCCAGCATCAGGGCCTCGTCGTGCTCGCGGAAGCGCTCCACGGACCGGCGGGCCTCCGCGAAGGTGAGGCCCATCTCCTGGAGCACGTCGCCGGCCATGGTGAGGCTCGCGTCGAACGTCTCACGGATGAGATGGGTGACGCCCATGTCCAGCAGCCGGTACGCGTGCTCGCGGTTGCGCGCCCGCGCGTAGATGGTCAGGTGCGGGAAGTGCTCCTTCACCATCTGCGCGGTGCGCAGGGACGCGGCCATGTCGTCGATGGCCAGCACGAACACCTTCGCCTTCTCCGCGCGGGCCGCGCGCAACAGGTCCAGCCGGGACGCGTCGCCGTAGAACACCTGGTTGCCGAAGCGCTGGATGAAGTCGATGTGCTCCGCGCTCGCGTCAATGGCGGTGAACCCGATGCGGCGCGCGCGCAGCAGGCGGGCCACCACCTGCCCCACGCGCCCCATGCCCGCGATGATGACCGGGTGGTCCTCTTCCGGGGACACGTCGTACTCGCGCTGCGGGCCCTTCTGCTTGAAGCGCGGCGCCACCCAGCGCTCGTGGATGGCGGACAGGAAGGGCGTCACCACCATGGACAGGCCCACCACCAGCACCAGCAGGTCCGCCTGCGCGCGCTCCATCACGTGGAAGGACACCGCCAGGGAGAAGAGGACGAAGGCGAACTCACCGCCCTGCGAAATCACCACGGACAGGCTCAGCGCGGAGCCCGGCCTCTTCAGCCCCACGCGCCCCAGTCCGTAAAGCACCAGCGCCTTGAGGAACGTCAGGCCCAGCACCAGCGCCAGCACGCGCAAGGGCTCGCGCATGAGCAGCGCCAGGTTCAGGGACATGCCCACGGCGATGAAGAACAGGCCCAGCAGCAGGCCCTTGAAGGGCTCGATGTCCGCCTCCAGTTCGTGGCGGTACTCGGACTCCGACAGCAGCACGCCCGCGAGGAACGCGCCCAGCGCCATGGACAGGCCCACCGCGCTGACCAGCGTCGCGGTGCCCACGACCACGAGCAGCGCCGTCGCGGTGAACAGCTCCTGGCTGTGCACGGACGCCACCGCGCGGAACACCGGCCGCAGCAGGTAGCGGCCCGCTACCACCACCACCAGCACCGCGCCCACCGCCTTCACCGCCATCAGCCAGCCGGGCTCCGTGGACGGCGTGTCGGACGTGCCCAGCAGCGGCAGCGCGGCCAGCAGCGGGATGACGGCCAGGTCCTGGAACAGCAGGATGCCGAAGGCCAGCTGTCCGTGCTCGGCGGTGAGCTGGTTCTTCTCCCCCAGCAGCTGGAGCGCGAACGCGGTGGAGGACAGCGACAGGCCAAAGCCCGCGATGATGGCCGCGCCCCAGGACAGGCCCAGCGCCTTGCCCACGCCTCCCAGCAGGAGGCCCGTCAGCACCACCTGCGCGCCGCCCATGCCGAACACGGAGCGCCGCAGGTTCCACAGGCGCGACGGCTGCAACTCCAGGCCAATCACGAACAGCAGCAGCACCACGCCCAGCTCCGCGATGTGGAGGATGTTCTCCACGTCGGAGATGAGGCCCGCGCCATACGGCCCGATGGCCGCGCCCGCCGCCAGGTAGCCCAGCACGGAGCCCAGCCCCAGCTTCTTGAAGAGGGGCACGGCGACAACCGTGGCGGCCAGGAACACCAGCGCCTGATGCATGAAGGACATAAGGCGCCTGCATGGCACGCGGTAGGCCACCTCGGCAACAGGCGTGGGGTGCGGCTCAGGCCTGCTGGGTGGGCATGAGGGTGAGCTGCTGGAAGTTGATGTGCCGGGGCAGGGCGGTGGCGAAGGCGATGATGCCCGCGACCTCCTCCGGCGACATCCAGGTGAGCGACTTCCGGGCGCCCTCCAGCCAGGCCCGCGCGCCCGGGTCGGTGTTGCCGTCGTGCAGTGCTGTATCCACCAGCCCCGGCTCCAGGGCCATGACGCGGACGAAGCGGGGGCCCAGCTCCGCGCGCAGGTGGCGGGACAGGTGGGTGAGGGCGGCCTTGGTGGCGCCGTAGACGTTGAAGTGGGGGAACACGGACTGCGCGGCGACGGACGACACGTTGATGAGGTCCGCGGGCCCGCCCGCCTTCGCCGCGGCCAGCAGTGGCTCCACGAAGGTCTCCACGACGCGCACGCTGGCCTTCACGTTCAAATCAATCATCTGTTCCCAGTCCTCCGTGCGGTGCGCGTCCATGGGCGTGGGGCGCATGAGGCCCGCGTTGTTGAGGACCAGGTCCGCGACGCCCAGCTCGCCCGCGATGGCCTTCGCGGCCTCCCTCACGGACTTCGCGTCCAGCACGTCGGTGCCCAGGGCGAGCGCCCGGCCCCCGCCTTGCGTGATGGTGGAGGCGAGCGCGTCCAGCCGCTCCTTGCTGCGCGCCAGCAGGGCGACGCTCGCGCCGTCCCGCGCGAGGCGCAGCGCGGTGGCGGCACCAATGCCGCTGGAGGCGCCGGTGATGACGGCGACGCGGCCGGACAACGGG
>NZ_RAWK01000203.1 GCF_003612165.1 Corallococcus aberystwythensis
CCCCTCCCCTCTGGCCAGCCTCCCTGGAATTTTCTGGAAACTTCCGGTTGAAACCACTCGCCTCACCCCACCGGGTGGGCAGCCCGGAGGTCCGTCCCCAGCTTTGTGGAGAACACGGGCCACGGCCGTGGGTGGGTGGCCTCCCTACCTGAAGGGGACGACGCCATGAGCTCCCAGCGCAAGTCGCGGCGGCCGGATTCGCGGGAGCACGCGCTGGAGCTCCGGGCGGAGGCCCGGCGGCTGGAGGCCGCGGCGGCACGGGCGCAGGCGGAGGCCTATGACGCGCTCGCCCAGGCGTGTGAGCAGCGGGCCCGGGCGCTGAAGGTCGTGCTGCTGGCGGATCAGGCCGTGGCGAAGCTGGGGGGCAGCGAATTCGAGCGAAGCTGGGCCGACCGCGACGGCGAGCGGGCCCATGTCCACGCCGGCCTGATGGAGCGCGAGGCCTCCCTCCACGCCGCCCAGGCACGCCGGGCCGAAGCCGAGGCGGCCCGGGCGGACGCGGAGGCGGAGGTGTCCTCGCAGAAGGCCCACCTTCCGCCGCTCGGAGGGCCCACCGGCCGATGGCCCCTGGAGGAGCGCGGCTGACCGCCCGCCTGGCGACGGTGCCTGTCCCCGCGGGGCGTCTCTGCACGGGGTTCCGGACCTGCCTAGCTTGAAGCAGACGCGGCGAGGTCCGTTCGCGCTCCGGCAGGGGATGGGAGGAACGTGCAACGCCACGACATCATCGTCATCGGCGCTTCCATGGGCGGCGTGGAGGCACTGATGCAGCTGGTCCAGCAGCTGCCCCGGGACCTGGCCGCCAGCGTGCTGGTGGTCCTCCACGTGGCGGCCCAGCACCGCAGCTACCTGCCGGAGATCCTCTCCCGCTCCGGCTCCCTGCCGGCCCGCCACCCCCAGGACGGAGAGGCATTGGAGCCGGGCCGCATCTACGTGGCACCCAATGACAGACATCTCCTGGTGGAGCAGCGCCACGTGAAGGTGGTGAAGGGGCCCAAGGAGAACGGGCACCGGCCGGCGGTGGATCCGCTGTTCCGCTCGGCCGCGAGCGCGCATGGGCCTCGCGTGGTGGGCGTGGTGCTGACGGGCGCGCTGGACTGTGGCACCAGCGGCCTGCTGGCGGTGAAGAAGGAGGGGGGGCTGGCGGTGGTGCAGGACCCGAAGGACGCGCTCTGTCCGGACATGCCCCGGAGCGCGCTGGAGTTCGTGGCGGTGGACCACTGCGTGCCCCTGGTGGAGATGGGGGCGCTGCTGACGCGGCTGGTGGACACGCCCGTGGCCCCGCGCTCGCGCAAGCCTTCGCGGCAGGTGGAGACGGAGGTGAAGGCGATGTCGGTGGACGTTCCCTCCATGGAGGATCCTCCCTCGCCGCTGGAGTACGCGAAGCCGTCCTATTACGGCTGCCCCGACTGCGGCGGCGTGCTCTTCGAGTTGGAGGAGGATGGCCTGTTGCGCTTCCGCTGCCGCACGGGCCATGCGTACACGGCGGAGGCGCTGTCCGGCTCGCAGCAGAGCCATCTGGACGGTGCGCTGTGGGCCGCGCTGCGCGCGCTGGAGGAGAGCGCGTCCCTGTCACGCAGGCTGGCCGCGCAGGCCCGGCAGCGCAGCCATGACCGGTCCGCGCAGCGCTTCGAGGAGCGCGCCCGCACGACCGAGTCCCAGGTGGAGCTCCTGCGCCGGGCGGTGCTCGCGGCGCCTCCGGCCGACGCGGCGTCTCCGGCCGACGCGGCCTCTCCCGAGCCCAAGGTCTCCGGCGGGCCGGAGCGGACGGGCTGAAGCCTCCCGCGTCAGCGCATCCTGCCTCGCGCTCGAAGCGGCTTCAGCGCGGGGAAGGTGAGCGTGAACACCGCGCCGCCTTCCGCGCGGTTGGCTCCGGTGAGCGTGCCGCCCGCCTGTGTCACCACGCCGTGGGCCATGGACAGCCCCAGGCCGGTGCCCTTGTCCCCCTTGGTGGTGAAGAAGGGCTTGAAGATGTTGGGCAGGTGCTCCTCCGGGATGCCGGTGCCCTCGTCCTCCACGGTGAGCCGCACGAGCTTGCCCGTCTTGGACGCCCGCACGCGGATGATGCCGCCGCGGGGCATGGCGTCGCGTGCGTTGATGAGGAGGTTGATGATGACGTAGCGCAGCTCCATGGCCGAGCCCGTCACCCGGGGCAGCCCTTCCGGCAGCTCCACGTCCAGGCGCAGGGGATGGCCGCCCTGGCGCGCCTGGTGCTCGATGCCGCCCCGGACGATGTCCACCGCGTCGTGCACCACGTCCGCCAGCTGGACGCGCTCCAGGACGGTGCCGGGCTTGCCGCGGGAGAAGTCCTGGAGCCGGCCCACGCGCATCTCCGCGTCGGACACGATGCGCGTGAGCGCGTCCAGGTGCTGCTGGCCCTTTGCCGTGGGGCCCACGTCGCGCTGGAGCAGCTCCAGCCGCAGCCGCATGGCGTTGAGCGTGGCGCGCAGGTCATGCGCGATGCCCGCCGCCAGCTCGCCCAGCGCGCGCACCTTCTCGCGCTCCAGCAGGGTGGCTCGCGCGTTCGCCAGCTCCTCCTCGGCGCGCGCCTGCTTGGTGATGTCCCGCGCGAGCACCAGCACCTGCCCCTTCAGGTGGCCGGTGACGCGCTCGGCGCGCACCTCCAGCACCCGGGGTGCCGCCTCGCGCGCCTGCCGGTAGCGGGTGACGCGAGTGCCGCCCCCGGTGAGCGCGAGCACCGCCTCGGCCTCGGCCTGTCCCACGTCGCGCAGGGCCATCCGCTCCGCGCCGTCCTCTTCGCGCCGCCAGGGCCCGCGCAGGCGGCCCAGCGCGTGCCAGCGGCTGTTGGCCAGCACCACGCTGGTGGCGTTCATCATCGCGAGCGCGCTGTCGCTGGTGTCCAACGCCCAGTGCGACAGCTTGAAGGTGACGACCTGGCGCCGGGTGTTCTCCCCCAGCTTGCGCACCAGGGCGGCGTGCTTGGCCAGCAGCTCGCGGTACTTGTGCAGGAGCCCCTGCGACTCCTGCGCGCCGGCACCCGGGGCGGTGGAAGGCGCGGCCGGGGTCACGCGGCGGGGGCTCATTCCTTGAGCTTCTCTTGCAGGCGCCGGTTCTCTTCCTGGAGGGCGGTGGCCCGCGTGGTGTCTTCAAAGAGGATGATGGAGCCCAGCACGTGCGTGTCGGTGATGAGCGGCGTGGCCACCAGCGTGGCGCTGCCCTTGCCCCCGTGCGGCAGCTGGTAGGGGATGCCGTCCATGCGCAGTGAGCGCTTCTCCTTCAGCTGGCGGCGCAGCTTGAGCAGCAGCGCGCGCTTCAGCGCGGGCACGTGCAGGGACCACAACAGCTGGCCTATCGTCTCGCGCTCGGTGAGGCCCAGGAGCCGCTCCGCGGCCAGGTTCCAGGTGGTGATGCGCCCGTCGCCGTCCAGCACCAGCACCGCGGCGGACAGCGTGCGGATGATGGTGCGCTGGCAGAAGGTGAGCGCGTCCATCTCCAGCGTGCGGTGCGCCAGCTCTCGGTTGGTGGCGTCCAGCTCCGAGTTGGCGGACTGGAGCTCCTCGTTCGTCGTCTCCAGCTCCTCGTTGGTGGACTGGAGCTCCTCGTTGGTCGTCTGCAGCTCCTCGTTCGCGGACTGGAGCTCCTCGTTGGTCGTCTCCAGCTCCTCGTTGGACGCGCGCAGCTCCTCCGTGGAGGACTGCATCCGCAGGTTGATGGCCTGCAGCTCCTCCTGCGTCGCGCGCAGGGCCTGCTCCACGCCGCGCAGGTGGGTGGTGTCATGGACGATGTACAGCAGGCCCTGGCGCTCCCCCTCCTTGTCACGCAGGGGCGCCACCTGGGTGCGCAGGGCGATGGGCTCCCCGTTGGCGGCCTCCATCAGCCCGTCGGATGTCTCGCGCTCGGAGGCGCCGCTTCGCACGCGCTGGCTCTGTTCGATGAGCAGGTCGCCGCCGAGGCCCGCCAGGCCCAGCGCGGCCAGCTTCTTGCCCAGCACCTCGCCCTCGTTGCGGCTCCACATGCGGGCCGCCGCGCGGCTCCAGAGCGTCACCGTGCCGTCGTTGTCCGTCGCGATGTGCGGACAGGGGTGCGAGTCCAGGAGGTTGCGCAGGAAGGAGCGCTCGAAGTCCGCGCTGGGTTCGATGATGCGCGGCAGGGACGAGGGCTCCGGGGGCAGCCGGTCCTGCGTCGTGCTGGTCACCTCCGAGTGGCCGTCCTTGCGGTAGATGCGCCGCCCCAGGTCGATGGGGCGGAAGAGCCGGGCCGCGAAGGGGATGAGCTCCGAGCGCCCCAGCACCATCAATCCGTTGCGGCGCAGCGCGAACTGGAAGCGCGCCAGCACCCGCTTCTGCAGGTCGGAGTCCAGGTAGATGAAGACGTTGCGGCACAGGATGATGTCAATGCGCGACACCGGCGCGTCCGACACCAGGTTGTTCACGCCGAACACCACCGCGCGGCGGATCTCCTTGCGCACCGTGTAGTTGTTGCCCGTGCGCACGAAGAAGCGCGACAGCCGCTCCGGGGAGACGTTCTCCAACTGCTCCGGCGTATAGATGCCCCGGCGCGCGGTGGTGATGGCGTCCTCGTCCACGTCGGTGCCGAACACCTTCAGCTCCGCGCCGGGGTAGCCCGGTCCCAGCGCCTCCGCCGCGATGATGGCCAGCGAGTACGCCTCCTCGCCGGTGGCGCAGCCGGCGCTCCAGATGCGCAGCTCCGCGTCCGGCCGCTGGCGGACGAGCTCCGCCATGCTCTGCTCCAAGGCCTGCCAGACCTCCCGGTCCCGGAAGAAGCTCGTCAGCTTGATGAGCATGGATGAGACCAGCGTGTTCACCTCCGCGGGGTCCCGCTCCAGCAGCGCCAGGTAGGCGGCCCGGCTGCGGCAGCGCGTGGCCTGCATCCGCCGCTCGATACGCCGTTGCAACGTGGCGCGCTTGTAATTGCGGAAGTCGAAGTTACGGACCTGTCTCACCTTCTCCAGGATGGCTTCGAGCTCGCTATCGCGGGGGGGCTTGGTCGCCATGCTCAGGAAGTAGCCCAGTGATTTCATCCGGGCAAGACCCGCAATCCTCTCTAGCAGGAGCAGCACCGGGCATACTCCTCGTCTGGGTCTTCAACGACAAAACGTTCGCTGGCCCTCTCCTCCGCCGTTCCGATGCATGCAGTGGTTTCACAGGGGCCTACGGGATGGCATAGGGTTCAAGGCTCTTCCCAGGGGGTGATGACCAAACGATGGGAAGGCAAGGGTGTCATCCATGGAGCTGAACTCATCGGGCCGGGAGATCCGCGTGGCGCTGCTGGAGGATCAGCAGGTGTTCCGTGAGAGCCTGGTGGCCCTTCTTGAAGGCGCGGGGATGAAGGTGGTGGCCCGGTGCGCGGAGACAGGCACGTTCCTGTCCAACGTGCGCGCGGCCGCGCCCGACGTGGCCGTGGTGGACCTGCGGCTGGAGCACGTGGGCCGCGAGGGCGTGGAGGATGGGTTGAACGCGCTGAAGTACCTGCATGACTTCCATCCGCAGGTGCGCGCGCTGGTGCTGTCCGGCCACCGCGAGCCGGACGTGGTGGAGCGCTGCTTCCAGGCGGGGGCGGCCGGCTACCTGTGCAAGCTGAACGTGGGCTGTGACGACGTGGTGAGCGCCGTGGCGCGCGTGGCCCGGGGTGAGCGGCTCTTGCCCGTGGACATGCTCCACGCCAATGCCATGCACCTGGAGGACCTGCAGGTGCCGGCCTCCGCGCTGACGCGGCTCACGCTGCGCGAGCGCGAGGTGCTGGGCTACGTGGCGGCGGGCGCGGACAACCTGAAGATCGCCGCGCACCTGGGCATCACCGAGCGCACGGTGAAGGCCCACCTGACGAGCATCTACCGCAAGCTGGGGCCGGAGAACCGCGCCCAGCTCGCGGTGCTGGCGTGCGAGCTGGGCGTGCCCCGCCCCGTGCTGGCCTGAGGTCCGGCGTCGTCCGGCCTCAGGGCGCCGCGGTTTCCTCCGCGCTGTCTCTGGGGCCCCCCAGGTGCTGGAGGAACCACTCCCCGGCGAGCTCCGCCACCTGCTCCAGCTCCGAGTCCTCCTGGAAGTGGTGGGTGGCGCCCGGGATGACGTCCATGCGCTTGTCGGAGCGGAGCGCTTCGTAGGCCCGGCGGTTGATGTCCAGGCCCAGCGTGTCCGCGCCGCCCACCAGCAGCAGCGTGGGGGCCTGCACCTTGGGCAGCACCGCGCCCGCCAGGTCCGGGCGGCCGCCCCGCGACACGACGGCCTCCACCTGGTCCGGCCGGAAGGCCGCCGCGGCCAGCGCCGCGCCCGCGCCGGTGTGCGCGCCGAAGTAGCCCACGCGCAGGCCCTGGGCGGGGCCCTCGCGTTGGAGCCACCGGGCCGCGCCCGCCATGCGCATGCCCAGCAGGCCCACGTTGAAGCGCAGCTGCCGCGTGCGCCGCTCCTCCATCTCCTCGCTGGTCAGCAGGTCCATCAAGAGGGTGCCCAGCCCCATCGCCTGGAACAGGCGCGAGGTCTGCGCGAGCCGTGGACTCTGGAGGCTGCTGTCGCTGCCGCGCGCCAGCACCACCACGCCCCGGGCCCCCGCGGGTACCGCCAGCCGTCCCCGGACGAGGACGGCGTCATCGACCGGCACCATCACCTCGCGCTCCAGATGCGTGCGCGCCGCCGATCTGCCACCACGCTGCGCTTCGGACTCCCGCGCTTCTTGCCACCCGTGGTCCTGCCCTACCGCCTTCAACCCCGTTCGTGACCGGGGACCTGGCATACAGGCTCCTCCCGTCTGCGTTTGGCTGTTTACAGCGTCTGGCTGAGACACAGTTTGAGCACTGCCCCTCCCGCTGTGACCTGCCGGAAGGTACCGGGTGTCCAGCGTAGGACAGCGCCGCGGCGGATGGGGAGGACCCGCCGGGGAGGGTGCTGCTCAGGGCTTCGTGGCCACCACCAGCTCGAAGGGGCCAGGGAGCACCCGCGCCTGGGTGAAGCCCGAGGCGGTGAGGGCCTCCAGGTAGAACTCCACCTCGCGCAGCCGGCTCACGCACGTGTCCACGCCGATGAGGAAGTAGGACCAGAAGAACTGGGCCGCCAGCCGCTCCGGGGTGCGGAACTCCTCGCAGATGAGCACGTGGCCGCCGGAGGGCAGGGCGGTGAAGGCGGCCTGCATCAGCGACCGCGCCACCTCCGCGGGCCAGTCATGCAGCACGCGCACGAACGACAGCGCGTCGTAGCCCCGGGGCAGCGGTTCCTTCAGGAAGTCGCCGCCCACGAAGCCCATCCGCTTGTCGGACAGGCCCGCGCGCTCGCGCGTGCGCGCGACGAGGCCTTCCGTGGCGGGCAGGTTGTAGACGTCCACGGCGAGCGCCGGGTGCTGGCGCAGCAGGGCTTCCGCGAGCGTGCCGTCCCCGCCGCCCACGTCGAGCAGCCGGGCCTCGGAAGGCCACAGGGTGCCCGCGTGCGTGCGGAACGTCTCCAGGATGGGGCCCAGGCCCGCGGCCATGCTGGCCTCGAAGCCCTCCACCTGTTCGGGCGTGCGCGGAGGCCAGTCGAACGACGTGGCGGACATGGAGTGCTGGCCGCGCAGCGTCTGGGGCATGTGGCCGTACAGGGCCTTCCAGTCGTACTTCTCGCGGTCGCGCTCCAGGGAGTTCGCGCCCAGCACGGCGTCCGCCGCCGCGCGCAGGCCGGGCACGCCCCGGTAGCGCGTCGCCTCCAGTGCGTCGCTGGTCTGCTCGCGCTGCACGAGCCCCAGGCTCTCCAGGCAGTCGAGGAACTTGTAGAGCCGCTTGGGGACGAGGCCGTGCTTCGTGGCCAGCTCGCCCAGCGTCACCGGGCCGGGCTCCAGCGCGTCCAGCAGGCCCAGGTTCAGGGCCGTCTCCACGACGTCCAGCGCGCGCGCGCCGTTGAACAACAGGTGCAGCAGCGCGCGGGGCGACGGGGCCTCGCGCGTGAGGGGCGGCATCGGGCTGCTCATGCGGCTTCCTTGCGCTGCTCTTCGAGGAGCGCGTCCATGAAGGCGTCCACTTCCTCGGGCGTATTGTAGAAGTGCGGCGCGGCGCGCAGGAAGCCCCGGTGGCTGCAGATGAAGCCGCGCGCCACCAGCCGTTCCGTCACCCGGGCGTCGCCGGAGAAGCTCAGCGCCACCACGCCGCCGCGCTGGTGCGGCTCGCGAGGGGTCACCACGCGCAGGCCCGCTTCGTCCGCGCGGGCCATCAGCCGGTCCGTGAGCTTCAGCGAGTGCTCGCGCACGGCGTGGATGCCCACACCCTGGATCAGCTCCAGGCCCGGACGGGACAGCAGCACCATCAGGGGCGCGGGCGTGCCACCCATCAGGCGGCGGGCGTCCGGGGCGTAGTCCGTCGTCTGCTGGAAGCCGAGCGGGGACGCGCCGGCCAGCCACCCGGTGGCGGCGGGGCGGAGCGAGGGGAGCAGGTCCGGGCGCACGTACATGAACGCCGCCTCGGAGCCGCCCAGCCACTTGTGCGCGCCGCCCATGAGGAAGTCCACGTCCAGCGCGCGCACGTCGATGGGGACGGTGCCCACGGTCTGGTACGCGTCCGTGGCGATGAGCGCCCCGGCCGCGTGCGCCGCCTTCGCGATGCGCGCGACGTCCAGCACCGCGCCGGTGGCGAAGGCGCCGTGGGCGACGCAGACGATGCGGGTGCGTGAGTCGATGGCCGCTTCCAGCGCGGCCTCGTCCACGCGGCCGTCCTTCGACGGGACGACCACGAGCTCCGCCCCGTAGCGCGCGAAGCCCTTCCAGATGAAGGGCACCGTGGGGAACTCCAGGTCGGTGATGACGACGCGGCGGCGCTCTCCGGTGAACTCCAGGCACGAGGCCAGGCGCGACAGGTGCGCGCTCAGGTTCGTGTCCAGCGCCACGGAACCCGCGGGCGCGCCGATGAGGCCCGCCACGCCGTCCGCGTACGCCTGCATCTGGGACAGCCATTTGTCCCAGGTGTCATCGCGCCACGCGCGCATCGTGTTCCAGTACTGCGCCAGCACGCCCTCGACGGCCCGGGGCAGCGCCCCGGTGGAGTTGCTGTTGAGGTACGTGCAGGTCTGGAGCAGCGGGTACTCCGCGCGGAGGGCTCCCGGGAGTGCCGCCACGGTCACGACTGGCTCCGCAGCTCCTGGGCGTGAGCGTACGCCGAGACATGGGCGGCGTGCGGATGCACGTGAGTCCCGTGAGGGGTCGGAGCGTGGGGCACCGGCGCATGCGGCCCGTGCGCCACCGGAGCGGGGGCCGCCGCAGTGTGCGGCGCGGAAGCGTGGGCGACCGGCGCGTGCTGCGCATGGGCTCCGTGTGCCGCCGGAGCAGGATGGGCGTGGGCCACTGTTGCATGGGCCGCGTGGGCCGCCGGAGCAGGATGGGCGTGGGCCACCGTTGCATGGGCCGCGTGCGCCGCCGGAGCAGGATGGGCGTGGGCCACCGTTGCGTGGGCCGCGTGCGCCACCGAGGCGTGCGGAGCGTGGGCCGCCGTTGCGTGCGCCGCCTGGGCGTTCATCGCGTGCATCGGGCAGCCGCCGCCAACGCGCGCCTCATGTGCATGCGCAGTGGACGCGTGCGCCGTCGCCGCGTACGGCACGTGCGGCTGCGCATGGGCCGCGGGCGCGTGGTGCACGTGCGACGCCGGAGCGTGCTGCGCGTGGGCCATCGGCGCGTGCGTCTCCGCGTCCTTCATCGCGTTGATCGCGGCCATCGGGCAGCCACCACCGGTGCGCGACTCACCCGGCGCGTAGCCACCCTCGCGCTTCCAGCCCGCGGTCAGCTCCACGCGCACGTCCCACAGCGCGCGGAACAGCGGCAGCGTCATGCGCGCCTGCAGCACCTGCGAAGGCAGCCCGTCCAGCGCCTTCACCGTGCGGTCGATGCCAATCGTCCGGCGCACCAGCTGATAGTGCGCGTACAGCCATCCCTGGAACGTCTCATCCACCGTCACCAGCTGCTCGCAGACGTGCTGCAGGTCCTTCGGCCCCCCAGCCGAATAGACCTGGAACAGCGTCAGCCCGCGGCGCTCCAGCATGCGCTCCATCGCGGACTCCAGCCCGTCCGCCGCGTGGCGCAAGGTGTTGTAGCCCGGCGACTCCTGCCCGCTGCCGCTGCCCAGGCTGCGGCGGATGACCTGGTACTCCGCCGGCGTCATCGTCTCCAGGATGGACATCTCCGAGCTGATGCTCGCGAGGATCTTCTGCACGCGCGTCAGCCGGGCCACCACCGACCACAGCGAGTCGCGATCCAGCTCCGCCACCACCTCCACCATCTCCCGCGACGCCAGCTTCAGGTACAGCTCCTGCGACTGGTGGACGATCTGGAACATCAGCTCGTCGTGCGACACCAGCTCGTCTTCCGGAGACTGCAGCGACAGGAGGGTGCCCGTGTGCAGGTAGCGCTCGTAGTCCAGCTCGCCGGTGCCCACCCACTTCTTCAACATCTGGTTGAACAGCGGTTGAGTCAGCTCCAGCTTCAGCTTTTCCGCGTGGCTGTAATCGGTCGACGTGTGCAAGGTGCCTCCGGGGGGACGCAGGCAGTTCGTGGTGGGTAGAGCGCGCCCCAGTAGGGAGGAACAGTGAGCGCGTAAATCTCTAGAAGCGACTACCTTACAGCCCTTTTGGTGAACTTCAAGTCATACAGGGCTTGCTGGTTATCGATTTTCGAGATTCCTATCCATCCAGAGGGTGGGGTAGCCCGAGGGGTCGGGCGTACCCCCGGGGTGGGTCAGCTCTCAACCGGTGAGGGATTCCGGTTGGGCGACGCCGGCCGCGGCTTCAGGCGCATGGCATTGAGCTTCTGCGCGAGGTCCGCGCCCTGGACACTCTTGGAGATGTAGCCGTCCGCACCGGAGGAGATGGCCAGCGAGCGCAGCTTGGCCTCGTCGGAGGCGGAGTAGAGGATGAAGCGGGTGCCGGGGGGCGCGTACTGGCGCGCCAGGCCCACCACCTTGTCCCCCTTGAGGGCGGGGAAATTCACGTCGATGAGCACGAAGTCCGGCTCGGAGGCGCGCACGATGTTGGACACGCCCAGGGCGGACGTGTGGGTCTGCACATCGAACCCGTACGCGCTCAGCGAGCGCTGTACGAGGTCGAGCAGGTCCGGATCGTCGTCCACGACAAGGACGCGCGGTTTTGCTTCAGCCATGGCTTCTCCCTAGGTACTGACGAATCGTCTCGATGAGCTGGTCGCGGTCCAGGGGCTTGGTCATGTAGGCCGTGCAACCGGCCGCCTGTGCCTTGTCCTGGTATTCGCGACCCGCGTGCGCCGTGACGGCGATGACGGGCACATTCTGCCCATCCGGCAACGCGCGGAGCCTGCGCGTGACTTCCCAGCCGTCGAGCCGCGGCAGGGACAGGTCCATGAGGATGAGGTCCGGCGCGTCGTTGCGGGCCCGCTCCAGCCCCTGCTCGCCGTCCTCCGCCTCGATGAGGTCATACAGCCCGCCAAGGTACCGGCGGACGATGTCGCGGTTCTGCTCGCTGTCCTCCACGTACAGCACGCGGGGCAGCTTGCCCGCGCTGGCCGCCCGCTGGGACATGAGCAGCCCCTTGGCCTGCGCGATGACGTCCTCCAGCGCGTGGCCGCCCTTGCGCACGAAGCCGGCGAAGCCGTCGCGCAGGAGCGTCTCCTCGTCGTTGGAGAGCGTCTTGCCGGTGAGCACCACCACCGGCACGGACAGCTTCTCCGCGCGCAGCCGGCGCAGCACCTCGAAGCCGTCCAGGTTCGGCATCATCAGGTCCAGCACCACCAGCGACGGCGGCGACACGCGCGCCTTGAGCAGCGCGTCCTCGCCGTTGCGCGCCTCGTTGGTGGAGAAGCCCGCGCGGCGCAGGTTGCGGCTGACCAGCTCGCGCGTGGCCGCGTCGTCGTCCACCACCAGCACGTCGCCCGTGGCGGCGGAAGCGCCCGCGGAGGCCAGGCTCTTCTGCACCACGTCCACCAGGCGCTCCGGCTCCACCGGCTTCACCAGGTACTCGCACGCCCCCAGGCTGAAGCCGCGGGCGCGCTGCTCCTCCACCGACACGAGGATGACCGGGATGGCCGCCAGCGCCGGGTCGCTCTTGAGCTGGCTCAGGACGGACCAGCCGTCCATGCGCGGCAGGTGGATGTCCAGCAGGATGGCCTGCGGCTTCACCTCGCGGGCCAGCTTCAGCGCGGCGATGCCGTCATTCGCCGTCACCACCTTGAAGCCCGCGGGCTCCAGCTGGCCGGTGACCAGCTGCTGGATGAGCACGTCGTCATCCACCACCATCACCGTGCTGCCCGGGCGCGCCATGGGCGCAAGCCGCTGGGCCACGTCCTGCACCGGCACCAGGCGCTCCGTGGCGTGCGGGCTGTCCGCGCCCACCGTCGTCGCCAGCACGTCCGGCAGCCGCACCGTGAACGTGGAGCCGCGCCCCAGCGTGCTCTTCACGTCCACCGTGCCGCCCAGCACGCGGGTGAGCTCGCGCACGATGGCGAGCCCCAACCCCGTGCCGCCCACCTTGCGCGTGGTGGTGCCGTCCACCTGGCGGAACTTCTCGAAGATGAAGGCGAGCTGATCCGACGGGATGCCCACGCCGGTGTCCTCCACCGTCATCAGCAGTTCGCCGCCGCCCGCGGGCACCACCGTGAGCGCGACCTCGCCCGTGTCGGTGAACTTGGCCGCGTTGCTCAGCAGGTTGAGCATGATCTGCCGCAGCTTCAGCGCGTCGGTGCGGATCTCCTTCGCGTCGGGGTCCACGTTCACGGTGAGGGCCACGTCCTTGCCCTTCAGGTACTCCTTCACCGTGGCCATGCACTCGTCGGCCAGCTCCTGCACGTCCACCGGCTCGGTGACGACCTCCACGCGGCCCGCTTCAATCTTGGACAGGTCCAGGATGTCGTTGATGAGCGCCAGCAGCGTCTTGGCGTTCGTCTTCACCACGTTGAGGTCGCGCCGGCCGTGCGGCGTCAGGCGGCTGCCCTCCTCGCGCATGAGCAGGTCGCAGTAGCCGATGATGCCGTTGAGCGGCGTGCGGATCTCGTGGCTGAAGTTCGCCAGGAACTCGCTCTTGAGGCGCACGGCGCCTTCCGCCTCGCGGGCGCGCTCCTCTTCATTGCGCTTGGCGACGGAGAGCTCCTGGGCCAGCCGGTCCAGGTCCTCGTTCTGCTGACGGATGATCTCCATCTGCAGCGCGCGCTGCTGGTAGCTCGCCAGGGAGCGCGCGGACACCGCGCGCGTCTTCTTGATCTCCTCCAGGCTGGCGGCCAGCTGCTTGTTGGCGGCCTCCAGCTCATCCTTGGAGGCGCGCAGCGCGGCCTCGTTGCTCTTGCGCTCGGTGATGTCCTCGGTGACGCCCAGCACGAAGCGCGCGACGCCCTGGTCGTCCACGAGCGGAATCTTGCGCGTGGCGAAGATGCGGTCCACGCCGTCCGCGCGGGCGATCTCCTCGAACGTCTTCATCCGGCGCGTCTCGAGGATTTCGGTATCGATGGCGATGAACGACTCCGCCTGCTCCGCCGGGAAGTAGTCGTGGTCCAGCTTCCCCAGCAACCACTCCTTGGTGACCCTGAAGGCGTCCGCGAACGTCTTGTTCGCCACCACCAGCCGGCGCGTCTCCGCGTCCTTCACGAACAGCACGAAGGGCAGCGCGTCGATGATGTTGCTGAGCAGGTAGTTGGTGCGCTTGAGCTCCACGCCCGTCATCTGGTGCTGGGCGCGCTCGGCGTGCAGGCGCAGCTCGCGCGCCACCACGAAGGGCAGGTGGCCGTAGCGGTCCTCGCTGACGTAGTCGCGCGCGCCGGCGCGCATGACCGCGGCCAGCGTGTCCGCGCTCCAGGTGGGCGCGCTCACCACGAAGGCCGGCTCGCGGCCGCGCTTCACCCAGGCCGCCTGGACATCCTCCCAGGTCATGCCCGGCGTTTCGGACCCCACCAGCACCAGCGCCCAGGGACGCTCCAGCGCTTGCTCCAGGGCCTCCCGTGTGCCGACGGGTTCCAGCGTGAGCATGGAGAGGATGTCCTCCTTCTCCAACGCGTCGCGCATGGCGCGCGTCTCACGCTCACTGCCCACCAGGAGCAGGGACAGGGTGTAACCGAGGGGCGCTTCCGCGTGGGCCACATCGAACGGGTGGTGGGCCATGGTCTCTTTAGTTGGAGCCGAACGCGAGCACGGTCAGCGTGGTGTTGATGTGGAACCCCGAGTAGATCTCGAACTGCACGTTCATCCCAGCGGACGAAGGTGCGAGTTTCAGGGCCTCGGAGAGCTTCGGCACCATGCCCTGAGCCTGCGCGTACCACAGGCGTCCGCTGCAGTGGAACAGGAGGGCGGCCTGGGGGTTCTGTACCCGCCTGGGCAGCTCCTCCTGGAAGAAGTCCCGCGTCATGCCCGCCAGGTCCCCGGCCTTCATCAGGTCCAGCTCGCTGCCCTCCTCCAGGAGGTTGGCGAACAGGATGGAGCCGTCCTCCAGGGGGCGCCACGCGGCGCGGATGAAGTACTCGCGGCCCACCTTGAGCGCGGTGGGGCGCAGCGCGAAGCCGCCCGGCCGGCCGAACTCCAGGTCCGCGATGTTCTCCACGCCCAGGATGTCCGCGTAGCGCCGGGCGGCGGGCTGGCCGTCGATCTCCAGGGCGCGCGTGTGCGTCTCATCCACCTTGGTGATGGTCAGCCGCTCGCCGGTGGGCACGTACCAGTGCGAGCGCAGCGCGGCCCAGGGGGCGTTCGTCTTGAAGAGGGCCACCAGCACGCCGTCGCCGGCGACCTCACCATCCACGTGGATGAGCGCGGACTGGCGCGCGGGGTCCGTCTCCGAATCGCTGGCGCCGCCGCCCACGAGCACCAGGGTCTGGTTCTTCTCCAGGATGCCCAGCAGCAGCTCTTCCTTCTTGTAACGGAAGCCGTCGTCAATCACGAGGCCCACGTACCGGCGCGCGTCCAGGTCCTGCTGGCGCACGCCCAGCTCCTCGCACGCGCGCTTGATGGCCATGGCGCCCGCGGCGATGGCGTCCCCGGTGAGGCCGCTGCCCAGCCCCAGGCCCACCTCGAAGTCGCCGGAGAGCGCGCCCAGCACGACGCTGTTCTCGTGGATGCCGTTGTTGTCCAGCTCCCCGGCGGTGGTGGCGCCCACCAGCCGGGTGTCCTTGGGCAGCCGCTCGCGCACCGCGCGGTTGAGCGCGCGCTGGTCGCGCTGACGGGCCGCGAACAGCGTCACCAGCTTCGGCGGGGGGCCGTGTAACTGGCGCAGGAGGTCCTCGGCGACGGCGACTGGATCCGTGAGGGTGGAACGAGCCGTCTGCATCTTCACGTGCGCCATGAGGACCTCCGTGCGAACCGGCGGCGGCTAGAAGCCGGCGCCGGGGTGTGTCTTGTGACAACTGCCGGTGCACTGCTGGAACGACTCGCGGCCCCCGCCGACGTACATGCTCTCGATGGGGCCGAACTTCTCCACGTGGCTGTCAGGGTAGCTCTTGTGGCACGACAGGCACGCGGCCTTGCTGGTGCGCTGCGTGGTCTCCTGCTTCAGGTGGCAGGACGAGCACTTCTCCAGGGGCGCGTCGAAGCGGTTGGAGCGCGAGTGGATGAAGTGCGTGCGCACGAAGATGGGACCTTCCAGTTCGAAGCCCAGCGGAGCATGGCACGACGCGCACGCGGCGCGGTTGTCGTTCGCATGGAGGACTTCACCCAGCTCGCCGCCCTTGCTGTGGCAGGTGTTGCAGGGGCCGGTGGTCAGCACGGCCGACGTGTGCGTCTTCGTCCCCACCTGGATTTCGATGGTGCGCGACGCCGGCCGGTCCTCGCCCAGGTACACGCGGCGCGCCTTGGCGGTCACCAGGTAGGTGCCGGGCTTCGCGTCCGCGGGCAGGTGGTAGGTCCAGGTGTCGCTCACGGGCGCGTCCCAACGGCCGTCGTTGGGGAAGAAGGCGCCGCCGAAGAGCTTGTTGGCCGGGGGGAAGGTCATGAACTGCGCGTAGACGCCGTCACGGGCCGGGGTGGCGATGGTCTGCACGTCCTGCGAGTCATCCAGGAAGGCCTCCAGGTCGACGATGCTCCGGATGGGCTGGATGTCCTGCGCCGGCCCGATGAGCTGCGTCATCATCATCCGTTCCTGGTGCTTGCGGCGGTAGTACGTCGTCGTGGGGTTGAAGAAGGCCTGATAGTACTGGATCCCCGCCGGATTGCCGGGAGCGCCCGGCGGTGCGACCTCATTGTAGGTTGGAAGGCTCCCGGCCGGGTGCAGCCGCTTGCCCTGGCCGTCCTTCAGGGTCATCTGGAAGGTGACGTCCGACCCGGGGGCATACGTGCCGTCCTTGCGGGGCGCCGTCACGGGCTTGATGTCGATGCCGAACCCGTAGCTGTACGCCGGCTTGGAGACCTGCGTGACAGGGATGTAGTACGGGGCGAACGGGCGCAGGCTCCAGCGCAGGCGCAGACCCACCGTGCGGGACGTGAAGGTGAGCGTCTGCTTCTTCGCGTGCTCATACGCGTTGCGCAGCTCCACCAGGGCCTCTTCCTCGTAGGCCTTGGCGCCCGAGCAGTCCGTGAGCGAGCGGCAGTCGCGCGTCCACTGGATGGCGCGCATGCGGCGGATGAAGAAGTCGTCGCGCTCCGTGCGGCGGGTGTCGTCGCTGCCGATGTTCAAGAGCACCGGCGCGCCCGTCAGCACGCCGCGCGCGTCCACCGGCTCCACCGTGAAGAGGCTGGTCGCCTTCATCCAGGCCGCGTCGCGGTAGAAGCGGCGGCGGGTGAAGGTGCCGTCCGGGTTGGACAGGCCCACGAACTCCTGGTCCGCCAGACGCACACCGCCCCACCCGATGGCCAGGAAGTCGCTGTTCTGGCGTAGGCCGTCCACGCCCTCGTCCTTGGAGGCAAAGATGGAGGCGCGCAGGTCGATCTGGTTCACCCAGAAGCGCTGCCCGGCCTTCACCTTCAGGGGCACGCCCTCGCCGTTGTCCACTTCCAGCGCCAGGGGCACGGGCGCGGAGGAACCGTTGCCGCTGCTGCCACCCTTGAGGGACGCGTCATCCGACAGCGCCTGGTCCTGGACCGCGAAAGCAGGCTCCAGCTCCACGGAAGGGGCCAGCTCCGCGCCTTCCGGACCACCGCACGCCACCGTCAGGCTGGCGAGCGTCGCCAGCAGGCTCGCGCGGCCCGCCGTGAACAGGCGGGGGGAAGTGCGAGTACACCGCTCCCAAATCGTGACAGCTCCACCCATGAGGGGACTCCTCCGAACGCGTATGTGCGGACGGCTGCCGGAGCAGCGTCGCGGCCAGTGGACCCGGGTGCCCTTGCGTCGGGGGGACGCTGGCGGAGGGTCATGCTCAAATCCCGCTTTTGCTGGGAACGAGCATTTCTAGCCACACGGAGAATATCCATAATCAACAGACGACTTCAACTTCTGAGAATAATTCTGCTCAGAGGGGAACCCGGACTGTTGGTGACTGAATGAGAAGGGGCTGTGGGGCGCAACCCACCCAGGAGGGTCAGGCGCGAATCGCTTGTGCCACCTCCACCGGGGCTTCCGGGGTGAACGGGAGTTCGACGGTGAACTCCGAGCCCTCTCCCAGCCTCGAGTGGACACGGATGGTGCCGCCGTGGGCTTCGACGAGCTGGCGGACGATGTAGAGGCCCAGTCCGAAGCCCGGCGCCCTGCTGTCCGTTGTGACCCGCTCGAAGCGGGTGAAGAGGCGCTGCTGGGCTTCGGCGGGGATGCCGGCGCCGTGGTCGCGCACCGACATGCGGACCCGGTGTGAGTCCTCATCCACGTTCACATGCACCTCCACCGGCTGGCCCCGGCCGAACTTGAGGGCGTTGCTGACCAGGTTGGTGAGGACGCGGTCCAGGCGCTGGCGGTCCCACCGGCCGCGGGCCAGGTCCTGGGCGTGGACGGTGAGGGCGCAGCCGGCGGCGGCGGCCTGGTCCTCGTGGCGGGTGGCCACCTCCTGCGCCAGCTCCGACAGGTCCATGGGCTGGGCCTCCAGCGTCAGCCGGCCGCCGGACAGGCGCGACAGGTCCAGCAGGTTGTGCACCAGCTGCCCCAGCCGCTTCGTCTCGTCCTCGGCCAGCAGCAGCCCCTCGCGCAGGCGCGAGTCCTCACCGTGCGCGGGCGCGCACTGCATGCGCACGCGGCGCAGGCGCAGCTGCAGCGAGCTCAGCGGGTTGCCCAGGTCGTGCGCCGCCACGCCAATGAGCTCCAGCGCGTTCTGCGTCGCGGCCATCAGGCGGGCGTTGTCCAGCGCCAGCGCGGCGCGGGCGGACAGCTCTTCGATGAAGGCCTGGTCCACCGCGCCGTAGTGGCGGTGCGGCCGGGTGGACAGGAGGCACAGCGCGCCCAGCACGCGGTTGTCCACGATGAGCGGCACGCTCAGCGCGGACCGGACGCCCAGCGCGCGCCACAGCTCCGCGCAGGCGCTGTCGCTGACGGAAGGGGGCAGCCGGTCCGGGTCGACTTCCGCGAAGCGCTCGGCGCGGCCGGTGTGGACAACGCGCGCGGGACCGGGCTCGTCCACGGACGGCTGGCGCAGCAGCGGTTCCCACAGCCGCGTATGGGTGGCGGTGTCCGTGCACGCCACCGCGCCGGGATGCACGGCGCCGCGGCCGTCCGGCAGATAGAGCACGCACGCGTCCGCCACTTCCGGCACGCACAGGCGGGTGAGCGCGGCGCCCAGCTCACCCGCGCCGGCCTGGGGCTGCAGCACGCGGCCGGCCTCGGCCAGCAGCGCCTGCATGCGCTCCGTGCGCTTGCGCTCGGTGATGTCGCGCGTCACCTCCGCGAAGCCCTGGAGCGTGCCGCCTTCGGCGTACAGCGCGGTGAGCAGCGTCTCCGCCCAGAAGCGCGAGCCGTCCTTGCGCAGCCGCCAGCCCTCGGACTGCAGGCGCCGCTCGCGCGCGGCCCGCTCCCGGTGGGACGCGGGCAGGCCGTGCGTCACCGCGTCCGGCACGTGCAGCACCTCCGAGCGCTGGCCCACGATGTCCGAGGACGTCCACCCGGTGAGCCGCTCCGCGCCCGTGCTCCAGCAGGACACCGTTCCGTCCGGCTCCAGGAAGCACAGCGCGTAGTCGCTCACGCCATCCATGAACAGGTGCAACCGCTGTTCACTCTGCACGGCTTCCGCGTGCATGGGGCCCAGCGCGTTGCGCACCACCATCACCAGCGCGGCCAGGGCGCCCAGGCCCAGGAGGCCGGTGAGGATGTCGGAGACGTGATGGAGGAAGGCCCCATCCTCCACGGTGAGTGTGTGGGCCGCTGACAGCAGGGTGGCAAGCAGGATGAGTCCGGCCATCAGGCACACGGACAGACCCGCCCCAACCCGCTGAGCGAAGGTCCAACGTCGCAACATGTGGCACTCCCCCCCGACGGCACCGAGCGCTTCTGTGCAGAAGGACCCTCAACATCACCGAAAAGGTGGGGTGAGCGACATCGCACTGCCGGGCAGGGTATCCTATAACCCTGTTTTTACCTGTTTGTCCCGGAATCATGGAGCCTACCTGGTAGGAGGGGAGGTCTCCGGCCGGCAGGACGCGGTGGGGCTGTCCGGTGGGGGATGGCGTCCCGGGC
>NZ_RAWK01000204.1 GCF_003612165.1 Corallococcus aberystwythensis
GGGGCGGGGGGCGTCCACGCTCACGCAGCAGCTGGCGAAGAACCTCTGGCTGTCCACGGACCGCAGCCTGCTGCGCAAGCTGAAGGAGCTGGTGCTGGCGCACCGGCTGGAGGAGGCGCTGACGAAGCAGCGCATCCTCACGCTGTACCTCAACGTGGTGGAGTGGGGGAACGGCGTGTATGGGATTGAGGCCGGGGCGCGCGAGCACTTCGGCGTGTCCGCGTCCCAGCTCTCCGTGGCGCAGGGCGCGGTGCTCGCCGCGATGCTGCCGTCCCCGCGCAAGCGCTCGCCGGCCAGTGGTTCAAGGGCGTTGTGGAGGCACTCACACCGCGTGGTGGACGCGCTCAAGACCTACAAGCGCATCAGCGCGGCGCAGGCGGAGGGCGCGCACGCGGAGGTGGACCGGCTGCTCGGACGCGCACCCGCGAAGGACGGGGGCGCGGACGACGCGGAGGACGACGGTTCCTGAGGCGCGGTACTACCGCCGGGCCCCTCGATGGGAGGGCCGTCCCATGGGGGCCCGGCTCCGGCCCTGGACTTGTAGTGCGTGCAAGCCGCTGGATTGGATCCCTTCCCCGCGCGCTCCACCCGGGGACGGTGCATCCCCGCACGGTCCGTCCAGGAAGGGCCCGGTTCCCCGGGTGGCTTTGGCTGGCGGCGTCGTCCCGTGGGACGTAGTTTGAACGCAAACACCATGGCCGATTCCCACCAGGACACCGCGGGCGACCCCCGCGAGCAGGTGCTGGCGCTGCTCAAGCGTCACGGCTGGAACGCGACGTCCTTCCAGGTGTTGCAGCCGGGCTTCCGCTACTGGTTCGCGCCGGAAGGCGACGGGTGCATCGCGTACGTGGACACGGGCGGTGCGTGGGTGGCCGGAGGCGGTCCCATCGCCGCGCCGGAGCGCGTGCGCGACGTGGTGGGGGCCTTCCACCAGGCGGCACGGAGCGCGGGCCGGCGCGTGAGCTTCTTCGCCACGGAGTCACGCTTCTCCCAGCTCGTCCCGTTCGAGGAGCTGCCCATCGGCGAGCAGCCGGTATGGGACCCGGCGAACTGGGACGCGGTGGTGAAGGGCAGCCGCAGCCTGCGCGAACAGCTCCGCCGCGCGCGCTCCCACGGCGTGCGCGTGCGCGAGGTGCCCGCCGAGGTGATGGAGACGGAAGGCCACCCGCTGCGAGCGGCGGTGGAGGTGCTGGCCGAGCACTGGCTCGCGTCACGCCGCATGGCGACCATGGGCTTCCTGGTGGGGCTGGCCCCGGGCGCCTTCGCCCGCGAGCGCCGCGCCTTCGTGGCGGAGGTGGAGGGGCGCGTGGTGGGCTTCCTGTCCGTGACGCCCGTGTACGCGCGCGACGGCTGGTTCCTCCAGGACCTGTTGCGTGAACCCACCGCGCCCAACGGCACCGCGGAGACGCTGGTGGACGCCGCGATGCGCGCCGCCGCGGTGAACGGACGCCGGTACGTGACGCTGGGCCTGGCGCCGCTGGCGGGCCCGGTGCGGCCGTGGCTGCGGTTCGCGCGCAGCGCGGGCAGGCCCCTGTTCGACTTCGAGGGCCTGCGCTCCTTCAAGGCCAAGTTCCGTCCCCATACCTGGGTGACGCTCTATCTGTCCCACCCGAAGGACGAACCCGCGCCGTGGGCCATCTACGACGCGCTCCGGGCCTTCGCGCGCGGCAGCCTGGTGAAGTTCGGGCTCGTGACGCTGCTGCGCCGGCCGCGCTTCTTCGTGCGCACGCTGACCGCGCTGCTGGTGCCGTGGACGGCGCTGCTCGCGCTGCCCATGAGCGCGCACTGGTTCCCTTCGCCATGGGTGCAGCACGGCTGGGTGGTGTTCGACGTGGCGCTCATCGTGGGCCTGCTGCTGCTCTTGCGCCGCTGGCGCGACGGGCTGGCCACGCTGCTGGGACGGCTCACCACCGCGGATGCCTGTCTCACACTGCTCCAGGCGGTCAGCTTCAACGCCGCCCGCGCGCGAGGGCCGTGGGACTGGAGCATCATCATCGCGTCGGTGCTCGCTCCAGCCACCGCGTCCGCCATGCTGCTGCGCTCGCGTGACCTGCGCGTTCCGGATCCCTGAGATGCTGTCAGGGCTGGACTCTTCCCCCAGGAAAGAATTGATCCAACGCCTGGGGCATCCTTCACCTCTTCCTGATTGGAGCCACTCATGAACGTCCTCGCTCGGAACAACGTCAAGGTGAAGGGGCAGGGCGCGCAGCCCATGGTGTTCTCCCATGGCTTCGGCTGCGACCAGAACATGTGGCGGTTCGTCGCGCCCGCGTTCGAGCAGGACTACCGCACCGTGCTCTTCGACCACGTGGGGGCGGGTGGCTCGGACGTCGCGGCCTATGACCGCAACCGGTACGGGACGCTGGAGGGCTACGCCGATGACGTCCTGCAGATCTGCCGCGAGCTGCGGCTCGAGCAGGTGGTCTTCGTCGGTCACTCGGTGAGCGCGATGGTGGGCGTGCTGGCGGCCATCAAGGAGCCGGAGCGCTTCGCCAGGCTCGTGCTCATCGGCCCCTCGCCCTGCTAC
Source organism: Corallococcus aberystwythensis (assembly GCF_003612165.1). Lineage (GTDB taxonomy): Bacteria > Myxococcota > Myxococcia > Myxococcales > Myxococcaceae > Corallococcus > Corallococcus aberystwythensis. The sequence continues at coordinate 2,528 of NZ_RAWK01000204.1, forward strand.
ATCAACGACGGCGAGTACGTTGGAGGCTTCTCGCGCGAGGACATCCTCCAGTTGTTGGAGTCGCTCGACGACAACTACCTGGGCTGGTCCAGCACGATGGCGCCCGTCATCATGGGCAACCCGGACCGGCCCGAGCTGGGCACGGAGCTCACCAACAGCTTCTGCCGCATGGACCCTGACATCGCGAAGCAGTTCGCGAAGGTGACCTTCCTGTCCGACCACAGGGCGGACCTTCCGAAGGTCCAGACGCCTTCGCTCGTGCTCCAGTGCTCGAACGACGTCATCGCGGGGCAGGCGGTCGGGGAGTACGTGTGCCGGCAGCTGCCCGCGGGCCAGATGGTCCTCCTCAAGGCGACCGGACATTGCCCGAACCTGAGCGCCCCAGAAGAAACCATCTCTGCGATGAAGCCCTTCCTGGGCTACTGAAGGAGGACGATGCAAGGAAGCGCGGACACGGAGCAGGGGAAGGAGCCTTCCGAGGACTCGGCGGAAGAGCTCTATGAGCACGCTCCGTGTGGCTACCTCTCCATGAGCCCGGAGGGGCGCATCCTCAAGGTCAACCAGACCTTCCTGACCTGGACGGGCTACTCCCGGGAGGCCCTGCTCGGAGGCAAGCGGTTCTCGGAGCTGCTCACGGTCGCGGGCCGCATCTTCCACGAGACCCACTACGCGCCTCTGCTCCAGATGCAGGGCTTCGTCCACGAGCTCTCGTTGGATCTCGTCTGCGCCGACGGCCGTCCGCTGCCCGCGCTGATCAACTCCGTGCAGAAGCGGGACGCGCTCGGAAGGCCCCTGGCCGTCCGGACGACGCTCTTCAACATGACGGAGCGCAAGCGCTACGAGCGCGAGCTGCTGCTGGCCCGCCGGAAGGCCGAACAGCTGGCCCAGTCCAAGGCGGCGCTGCTCGCGACGCTCAGCCATGAGATCCGCAACCCCCTCAACGCCATCACCGCCGCCACGCGGCTCTTGGGGATGACGCCGCTCTCCGACAAGCAGTCGAAGTACCTGCGCATCCTCGGCTCCGCGTCCGGCAACCTGCTCGCGCTGGTCAACGACATCCTGGACTGGAGCAAGATCGAGGCAGGCAAGCTCTCGCTGGAGCAGCGCGAGTTCTCCCTCCGCGAACTGCTGGGCGACATCCTGAACGGCCAGGCCGCCAAGGCCGAGGAGAAGCGGCTGCGGCTCCAGATGGAGATCGACGAGCGGCTCCCGGCCTGTCTGCTGGGAGATCCCGTCAAGCTCGGGCAGATCCTCACGAACCTCGTGAGCAACGCGCTCAAGTTCACGGAGAAGGGCGGGGTCAAGGTCAGCGTGACCCTCCGGTCCCGGGACGGCGATGCGTGTGACCTGGCCTTCCAGGTGAGCGACACGGGCATCGGCATTCCACCGGACCGCCTGGCCGCCATCTTCGAGGAGTACACGCAGGCGAACTACGACATCGGGATGAAGTACGGCGGGACGGGGCTGGGCCTCGCCATCAGCCGGAAGCTGGTGGCGCTGCATGGCAGCAAGATGGTCGTGGAGAGCGAGGTGGGAAGGGGAACATGCTTCTCCTTCGACCTGCGCTTGAAGTCCGCGGCGGGGGCCGCCGCCGCTGGCACCTCTCCCAGCAGCGCGTCGTCCCCGCAGGCCCTGCGGGGCTTGAAGGTGCTCGTGGTCGAGGACAACGAGGTCAACACCTACGTGCTGGCCCGTTGGTTCGAGCACTGGGGCGTTTCATTCGACGCCGTCAGGAACGGGCGCGAAGCGGTGGAGCGCCTCCAGCAGGGTGGCTACGAGCTGGTCCTCATGGACCTGCACATGCCGGTGCTGGATGGCTACGACGCGTTGAAGGTCATCCGGCAGCTCCCGGACGAGCGGCTCCGCCAGATTCCCATCATCGCCATCTCGGCCTCCACGCGGGCCTGGCAGGAGAGCAACGTCCTGGCCTCGGGGTTCACGGACTTCATCGGCAAGCCCTTCGACGAGGGAGTCCTGTTCAGGAAGATGGCGCGGTGCACTTCACGCGAGGCTCCAGAGTCGCCCGTGCATCCGCCGGAAGCGGCCCCCCGTGCCTCCGGGGCCGCCGCGGACTCCCTGGTCCTGGCGCCTGACTTCAGCTTCACGAAGCTCCGGCAGTGGGGGGCGGGAGATCCGCAGGCGAGCGCGGCGCTGGCCCGCTCCTCCGTCCAGGCGCTGGAGCAGGCCCGGCCGGCGCTCGCGGCGGCGCTCAAGAAGGGCGCTTCCGACGAGTACGAGCGCGCGTGCGAGGCCATCACGGGGACCCTGCACCTCCTCGAAGCGCACGGGCTCGCGGCGGCCCTCCGCCGTGCCCGGGCACTGCTCGCCGGCAACGCCCCGGACCCGGCGCGGGTGCAGGCCGCGGTGTTCGCCATCGACTGGGAGGTGGAGAACCTCGTCGGAGCCCTCGTCGCCATCGCGAGCGAAGCCGGCGCCTGACCTGCCGGCGCAGGCCGGCTCCGTGACTCCGTCTCCCGGCCAACCCTCCACCGGGCTACGTCCGTGCGCGCGAGGGCCGCGCGGCTACGGTGCGCCGCGAAACCATGGCCTCCGCCTCCCTCGCGAATCCCTCCCTGACGCTGGGCCTGTCCCTGGTGGCGGGCATCCTGGCGCAGTTGTTGGCCCGGCACCTGAGCGTGCCCGGCATCGTCGTGCTGCTGTCCGCGGGCGTGCTCCTGGGGCCGGAAGGGCTGGGGCTCATCCACCCTGCGTCCCTCGGTTCCGCGCTCCAGACCGTGGTGGGCTTCTCCGTGTCCGTCATCCTCTTCGAGGGCGCCATGAGCCTGGACGTGCGCAAGCTGCGCCGCGAGGCCCGCTCCATCCAGCGGCTGGTCACGCTGGGCGCGGCCGTCACCGCCGTGGGCGGCACCCTGGCGGCCCGTGCCCTCATGGGCTGGGACTGGAAGGTGTCCGCCCTGTTCGGCACCCTGGTCATGGTGACCGGCCCCACCGTCATCACGCCGCTGCTGCGCCGCGTGCGCGTCACCCACCGCGTCGCCACCGTGCTGGAGGCCGAGGGCATCTTCGTGGACGCCGTGGGCGCCATCATCGCCGTGGTCGCGCTGGACATGGCGCTGCACGCGGAAGAGGGGCCGTGGCTGCTGGTGAGCGCGCTGGGCTCGCGCTGGGGCGTGGGGCTCGCCGTGGGCGGCATCACGGGCCTCCTCATCACCGTGGGCCTGCGCAAGTCCTCCTGGGTGCCGGAGGACATGACCAACGTCTTCGCCCTGGCCCTGGTGCTGGGCGCCTTCCAGGTGAGCAACGCGCTGGCGCCGGAGAGCGGCGTGCTGGCCGCCATCGCCGCGGGGCTCGTCGTGGGCAACGGCAAGGTGCCCGCGCGCCGGGAGGTGCTCGCCTTCAAGGAACAGCTCACCCTGATGCTGCTGGGCATGCTCTTCATCCTGCTGGCCGCGGACATGCGGCTGTCCCAGGTGACGGCGCTGGGCTGGCGCGGGCTCGCCACCGTGCTCGTGCTGATGCTCATCGTGCGGCCCGTGGCAGTGGCCGTGTCCACCACCGGCTCCGGCCTGTCCCGCAACGAGAAGGCCTTCATCGCGTGGCTGGGCCCGCGAGGCATCGTCGCCGCCGCCGTGGCGTCGCTGTTCGCCACGCGCCTGGGTGCCCAGGGCGTGCAGGAGGGCCAGGCCCTGCGCGCGCTGGTGTTCCTGGTCATTGGCGTCACGGTGGTGGTGCAGGGCCTGTCCGGTGGAATCGTGGCGGGGCTCCTGGGCGTGCGCCGCGTGGTGCCGAGGGGCTACGTCCTCCTGGGCGCCAACGCGCTCGCGCGGCAGGTGGCGCACGCACTCCAGGCGCGCGACGAAGCCGTGCTGCTCGTGGACTCCAGCGACGCCACGCTCAAGCGCGCGCAGCAGGAAGGCTTCCGCGTCCTCTTCGGCAACGGATTGGACGAACGCACGCTGCTGCGCGCGGAGCCCGAAGGGCGTCAGGGCTTCGTGGGCCTCACGCACAACGAGGGCGTCAACCTCCTCTTCGCCGAGCGCGTGCGCGCCCTCCAGCGCACCGCCCGCAGCTACACCGCGCTGCACCGGGGCCACGTCGGCGTGTCCACCGACACCGTGAGTGCCACGGGCGGTCACATCCTCTTCGGCGCGGAGCGCGACCTGGACGCCTGGGTGGCCCGCTGCGAACAGGGCGCCGTCACCCGCGAGTCCTGGCGCCTGGAGGCCCCACAGGTGGCGGCCATCCTCCCTCCCGCCACCGGCACCCTGGAGGAGGCGCTCGTCCCGCTCGTGCTGGAGCGCACGCAGGGCACCGTCCTCTTCGACGAGTCCGCCGTCCCCGTCGCGGGCGACCGCGTGGACTTCCTCGTCGCGCACGGACGGAAAGATGAAGCCCACGCGTGGCTTTCCTCCCACGGCTGGCGGCCGGTGACGTCTGACGTTCCAATCCCAGACACTTCCCCCTCCCCGGCGACCTAGCTCTCAGGGGGGCGCGTCATCACATCCACAGTTCCAGCGTCGCCCACAGATGACGAGAGAGTTTTCAGGCCTGATCACGGAGACCAGGTGGGTCGTGTCACCCGGGCTCTGCCCTGACTCGCGCCATTCGATCGCGCAGAGCCCCCGCTCATCGGGCGGCGACACGAAGATGCTGCAGTCTCCAGCACTGACATGGACCTCCAGGGAGCGACGCTTCCAGGCCCCGCTCTCCACATCGCAAGGCCAGGGAGGGATGTCCGAGGTGACGGTCCATTCCGACCAGCCTTTGTCGAGCGAGGCACCCGGCCCCGGCCCCTGACTTGCGGCGGCCTCTGGACTCCCTCCAACAGGCGGAACGACGGCAGCGCGAGGCGTGCAGGCCGCCAGAACGGAGATGGCCAGAACCCCAATGCAGTAACGGAGCATCATCGCCTGTCCGAAGCTCAGGCCACCGCCTCCTTGCGAGTCTCTTCGACCCGCGCGGCCTCCTGCTCCTTGAGTTGCTGCTGGATCCACGCGCCTTCCTCGAAGGACTGGCTCTTCATGGCACGCTCGACCGCCTGCGTCTCGCGGAACTCCCGGGCCTCGGCGGTCATCGTCCACTGAGCCTGGAGCCCCATTCCATCCACCACCTGGCGGATGTTCGGGAGCGCCACCCGGAAGAACTCCTTGCGAGGATTGACCTTGTTCACCTGCTCCCGCACGAAGCGCTTGTGCAGCTCCCGCTCCAGGGAAGGGGCATCCTCGCTATGGATGAGGGCGTGCACGTCGAACTCGAAGGGCACGCTGGCGTCACCCAGTTCCCGGATGCGGTCGAGTGGCTCCAGACGGCGGGTGAGGCCGACCTTGAAGACGTTCTCTCCAAAGGAGCCCACGTTGGAGATGACGTAGACGTGGCCCGTCTTGGTCTGTTGCGCCATGGAGATGGCCCGCTTGTTCTTCTCCTCCGCTACACCGTCCTTGTGGGGAACAGGCGCGAGTCTTCCATTCCCAGAAGCCGTTTCACCTCACCCGGGTGGGGGATTGATTCCCTCCGGCCTGACGCGCGCTTCAATCCATCCGGCTGTCGGACAGGTCTGGAGGTGCGCAGCCACGCCCATGTCTCGCCCGGGCGGAAAGATGAAGCCTGCGCGCGTCTTTCTTCTCCTGGCGTGGGTGGACTGTGACATCCGACGTTCCAATCCCAGACACTTCCCCCTCCCCGGAGACCTAGCAACCGTTGAACGGTTCGCGCGAGTTTGCGTGAAATGCGCGGACCGGCCTCGGACCGCGCGGATGTCCCGCGGCGACTCCAGAGAACGGGTGGAAGGGTGTCATGCGGCTGCCTTCGGGCGTCGTCACGGTGCTCGCCGTGGTGCTCAACTCCGGCGTAGGACTGGCAGCATCTCCGCCTTCGCAGCAGGCCTCCTCCACACCGCCGCCGCTGCCGCCGGGCGTCTCCGCGACGCTGTGGCGGCTGTCGGTGCCCAAGGGCCTGGAGCCCACGCCGGAGCGGGTGGCGCTGGGCGAGAAGCTCTTCCGGGACAAGCGCCTGTCGGTGGACAACACCGTGGCGTGCATGACGTGCCATGAGCCGGAGCTGGGCTTCACCGACGGCAAGCCCCTGTCGGAGGGCGTCAAGGGGCAGAAGGTGACGCGCAACAGCCCCACCGTGCTCAACGCCCTCTTCAACGCCACCCAGTTCTGGGACGGCCGCTCGGGGACGCTGGAGGACCAGGCGAAGCTGCCCATCCTCAACCCGCGCGAGATGGGCATGCCGGACGCGGACAGCGTCGTGAAGAAGGTGCGCGGCATCCCCGAGTACGTCACCGACTTCAAGAAGGTCTTCGGCCGCGAGCCGAACTTCGACGACCTGGCCGTCGCCATCGCCGCGTTCGAGCGGATGCAGTTCTCCGGCGACGCGCGCTTCGACAAGTTCATCATGGGCGACAGCAAGGCGCTCTCCGCGTCGGAGAAGAACGGCTGGGCGCTCTTCAACGGCAAGGCGCGCTGCAACTCCTGCCACGCGGGCAACGCCGTGTCCCCGCTGTTCAGCGACCAGAAGTTCCACAACATCGGCGTCGCCGCGCACAAGCAGGACTTCGTCGCCCTGGCGCGCAAGGGCGTGCAGGTGGTGCGCACCGGCGATGAGAAGCAGATCGACGAGCTGGCGCTCAACTCGGAGTTCTCCGAGCTGGGCCGCTTCCTCGTCACCAAGCAGGAGAACGACGTGGGCTCGTTCAAGACGCCCACCCTGCGCAACGTGGGCATCACCGGCCCGTACATGCATGACGGGTCGCTCACCACGCTGTGGGACGTGATGGACCACTACAACAAGGGCGGCGTGGCCAATCCCTTCCTCGACGGGGGGATGCAGCGGCTGGGGCTCACGGAGCCTGAAATCGACGACCTGGTGGCGTTCCTCTTCACGCTCACGGACACGAAGTTCGACAAGCTCAACAAGGAGCAGCTGGCGAAGCAGCGCGCCCGGAAGAACACCCGGCCGGAGCGGGACACCGCCGTCGCCATGGGCAAGAAGGGCAACCTGGGGGACCTGGCGCCCAACCCGGACCTGAACGTGAAGAACCCGGCGGACCTGGGCTTCTACGGCGACGTCACCCCCGTGAAGGCCGTCCCCGCAGTCAAACCCCGGTAACGGAGGCGCGCCATGGCCAACAAGTTCCAGAGCATCGAGACGAAGCACTACGCCGAGCGCGAGGCCTTCTTCGAGGGCCTGAAGAAGCTGGACCGCCGCGCCTTCATGCGCGTCGCCGGCATCTCCGCCGGCATCGTGGCGGGCATGGGCAAGCTCACGCCCAACAGCTTCCAACTGGTCAACGTGGCGGACGCGCAGGGAGAGAAGCCGAAGTTCTCCTTCGCGTACATCTCCGACACGCACCTGTACGAGAACAAGCTCAACGACCGCTTCGTGCGCGCCATCCTCAAGGCCGTGGACGACGTGAACGCGCTGGACCCCCAGCCGGACTTCGTCCTCTTCGGCGGTGACCTGGCGCAGCTGGGCCAGGCGGGTGAGCTCAAGCTGGGCGCCCAAATCCTCAAGTCCGTGAAGGCCCCCATCAAGATGATGGTGGGCGAGCACGACTGGTTCCTGGACATGGGCGAGCTGTGGCGCGACCTGTTCGGCGCGCCCAACTATTCCTTCGACCACAAGGGCGTGCACTTCGTGGTGCTCAACTCCATCCACGAGAAGGACTTCTGGACGGAGCGGAAGCTCTCCCCCATGGAGCGCATGAAGATCGTCGCCGGCCTGGACAACGGCATCCAGTCCCGGTTCGAAGTAGGCGCCGAGCAGCGCCAGTGGCTCCAGAACGACCTGGCCAAGGTGGCCAAGAACACGCCGCTCATCGTCTTCAGCCACTCGCCGCTCTACAAGTACTACAAGCCCTGGAACTTCTGGACCGACGACGCGGACGAGGTGCAGGCCATCCTCAAGCCGTACGAGAAGGTCACCGTCATCCACGGCCACACGCACCAGCTGCTCAGCAACCACATTGGCAACATCTCCTTCCACGGGATGCTGTCCACCGCGTGGCCGTGGCCGTACGCGCCGGAAGGCCTGCCCACGCTCACGGTGCCCATGAACCGCGCGGATCCGTTCAGCCAGTTCGACGGCTGCGGGGATGGCCGCATGGACGTGCTGGAGTCGGGGCTCGTGGACAAGCTCTACAACCTCTGGCAGCGCGACCCCATCACCGTGCGCGCCAGCTACCTGGGCTCCAGTGGCAAGCAGTCCGCGCCCCCCAAGCCCAAGCTGCCCACCTACTAGGACCGGAAGAGGAAACCCCCTCCCATGAACCTGCGAATGAAGCTGCTCGTGGTCCCGTGCGCGGCCCTGTCCTTCGCCGGAGGCGTGGCGCTCGCCACGTCTCCGGAAGTGAAGCCGCAACCGCTGCCCAAGCACGTCGTGCCCGCGTCGAAGGACGGCAACCTGGTGCTGGGCCTGTGCGACGGTGAGACGTCCCTGGAAGTCGCCGGCGCGAAGGACGGCCAGAAGCTCACGCGCGCCCAGGCCATCACCGCCACCGCGCAGTTGATGGACGACTGGCGCAAGAAGAACCCGGACGCGAACTGGGACGACGTGCCCGGCCCGGTGCTGGCGCAGGCCACGCCCCCGGCCGCGAAGAAGAACCCGCCGCCCGCGCCCCAGCCCAGCCCCGGCGCGAAGCCCGCGGGCAACGACGTACGCCAGGGCGGCGTGGGCGCGCAGACGGGCGCGAGCGCGGTGCCCCAGCAGCAGAAGGCCAACCTCCAGACGGGCCACACCTACGGCGCGTTCTCCGAGCGCGACGAGCAGGTGTGGGCGGACTCCGTGCAGGCCACCGTGAAGGAAGGCCACCGCGTGTTCCACGACGGGGATGCGCTGGGCGGCACGGTGGGTGTGTCGTGCGACATGTGCCATCCGGACGGTGCCAACACCCACCCGGAGACCTATCCGAAGTACCAAGTGCAGCTGGGCCGCACGGCGCTGCTGCGCGACATGATCAACTGGTGCATCGAGAACCCGGTGCGCGGCAAGCCGCTGGCGGACGGCGACCCGAAGATGCGCGCGATGGAGGCGTACATCTACGCGCAGCGCAAGGGCGTGAAGCTGGAGTACGGCAAGCACTGACGGCCGGGCCTGGGGCCCCGGGCGCTTCGTGCGCTCAGGGGCCCAGGGAGAGGTCGAGGGCCGCGTAGGCCGCGCAGAATGGATACGCGAGCAGCAGGCTGTAGGCGATTTGCAGTGGTGTCAGGCGCCGCCGGTCGATGCCGCCCCTCGTGGGGCCATGGACATCCCGGCGGCGCAGGTAGGCCCCCAGCGCGAAGGCGTTCATGGGGGAAGGCCTCAAGTGCGCTCGGACCGGGAGGCAAAGGTGGGGCTCGTCACATCCGGGCGATGAGGAAGCGGACCAGGATGAACAGCGCCATCGCGTAGGCATACCCGAGCAGGACCCGCCCGGCGATGCGCATCGGCGTGGGCTTGCGCGGACCGGCCTCCGCGGGGGGCGCGCTGCGCTGGTCGCGCATCACGAGGAAGCGGCCCAGCCCGAGCGCGACGATGATGGAGAGAATCACGATGTCGAAGGCGTCCATGGCGCGAGAGCTTCGGGCAGCGGCCTGACGGGATTCAAGGCGCGGGCTCGCTGTCCCCCCGACAGCGGCGCACCGCACGAACCGGTCCAACAGCCGGACCCGTCTGGATGACCGTGGCCGAGGAGCGCCGGTCTCATCCGGCCAGCGGAAGCCGGTCCGACAGTCGGACCCGTCTGGATACCCGTGGCCGAGGCACCGCCGCCACGCTCAGGCTGCGGAAACCCGTCCGACAGCAGGACAGGAAAGACGGCTGGGGGTACCCGTCCCATCCGGGCAGCGGCAACTGGTCCGACAGTCGGACCCGTCGGGATAGCACTCGGGGGGCCCATCCCAGCTGGACAGCGGAGATCGGTCCGACAGTCAGACCGGTTGGGAAGGACATGGCTGGGGGCGCCCGTCCCATCCGGGCAGCGGCAACTGGTCCGACAGTCGGACCAGCCGAGAAGAGCACTCGGGGCGCCCATCCCATCCGGGCAGCGGCAAGTGGTCCGACAGTCGGACCCGTCGGGATAGCACTCGGGGGGCCCATCCCATCCAGGCCGGACCAAGTGGTCCGACAGTCGGACCAGTCGAGAAGAACACTCGGGGCGCCCGTCCCATCCGGGCAGCGGCAACTGGTCCGACAGTCGGACCAGCCGAGAAGAACACTCGGGGCGCCCATCCCATCCAAGCCGCACCAAGTGGTCCGACAGTCGGACCAGTCGGGCAGGACGGCTGGGGCGCTCGTCCCAGCCAAGCCGCACCAAGTGGTCCGACAGTCGGACCAGTCGGGAAGGACGGCTGGGACGCTCGTCCCATCCAAGCCTCGGAAACGAGTCCGACAGTCGGACCAGTCGGGATGACCCTCGGCGCGCCCGTCGCATCCGGGCCGCGGAAACGGGTCCGACAGTCGGACCAGTTGGGAAGGACATGGTTGGGAACGCCTGTCCCAACTGAGCTGCGGAACTGGTCCGACAGTCGGACCCGTTGGGAAGTGCGTGGCTGGAAGTGCCCGTCCCATCCGGGCCGGAGGAAGCTGGTGCGACAGTCGGACCCGTCGGGAAGGACACTCGGGGCGCCCGTCCCATCCGGACAGCGGAAACTGGTCCGGCAGTCGGACCCGTCGGGAAGGGCTTGGCTGGGGGAGCCCGTCCCATGCGGGCCCCGAGGAACTGGTCCGACTGTCGGACCAGTTGGGCCGTGCTTGGCTGAGGGAGCCCGTCCCAGGCGGGCCCCGAGGAACTGGTCCGACAGTCGGACCGGTCGGGATGACCCGCCGCGCGCCCGTCCCCTCCAGGTCGCGGGAACTGGTCCGACAGTCGGACCAGGTGGGGCTGCTTCGGGCCCGGACGTGACAGAATTCACGGGGCGGGGGCTTGCCTTCCCCCTGCCAGCGCCCGGTTGAATGCGGGCCATGTCCCTCACCCCTGTCCCGGACCCCAGCGGCCTGCTGGACCGCGCGCCGCGTCTGACGGAGCTCTTGCCTGACGCCGCGCTGTCGGAGGCGCTCGCGCGGGGGGATGCGTGGGCGGTGCACGCGGTGCTCTCCCGCCGGCTGGAGCGCGAGCTCCCAGGACCCACTCGGACGCTGCTGGCGGCGCTGGTGGAGGACCGGGGCGCCTTCGTCATCGCGGGCCGTCCGCCGCCCACGTCCTCCGTGCTGGGAACGGGCGTCCGGTGGAAGGGGATGCCTCCGCGCGGCGCCGCCCCGGACGCGCCCTTCGTCGCCGAGCGCACGGTGACGGTGCTGGGCATCCCGGTGTGGCCGCTGGATGGCTACCTCGTGCGCTCGGACGGCAAGGCGCCCGTCCAGGTCATCGGCCAGGTGCCTCCCTCTCCCGGAAGGTCGCGCCGCCGCGCGGGAGCCCTGGCCGGGATGGCGCTGGGGCTCTGCGCCGTGGCGGGGCTGGGCGCGGTGTGGCTGGAGGCACGCAGCATGCGCGCCGTGACGATCGTCAACGGGCTGTCCCGGCCCGTGGACGTGCGCATCGGTGGACAGCACTGGTTGGTAGCGCCCGGGATGCAGGAGCAGGGGCGCGTGAAGCTGGGGAACGACCTGCTCCGCGCGGTGACGACCTGGCCCGGCCAGGAGCCAGTCCTGGAGGACGTGGTGCTGCCGACCGAGGGCGAGCGGATCCTCTACAACGTGAAGGGCGCGGCGATGCTGGAGGCGGTGCCGGATCCAGAGGCCACCTACGCCAGCTCCCGCTCCAGGTCCCTGCCAGAGAGCGCCATGGTCCTCCAGGAGGGCGAGCAGCTCTCCGTCCTGGCCGCGAACTGGGAAGCCTCCGCGCGCGCCTTTTCGGAGGCGGGGCGCTGGCAGGCCGCGGGCCGCGTGGCGTCCGCCGTCGCGGAGGTGGAGCCGGGCAACACCCTCGCGAGGGAGCTGGCCGCGCGCGCGTGGCTCCTCGTGGACACGCAGGTGCCCGCGAACCTGCCGGACGCCCTGCGCTGGCGCAACACGCGCGACTACGCGCAGATGCTGATGCACACCTGGCAGGAGGACCCGGGGGCACAAGCGCTGGCGCTGGCGTTGATGCGCTTCATCGACCAGGGGAGCACGGCCCGTGCCCGCTACGCGGAGCATGCGCAGCAGCATCCGGACTCGCCGCTGGCGGCCCTCTACCTCCAGCGCGCCAGCCCGCCGCTCCTGGGCACCGCGGAGGCCGTCTCCGCGTACGAGGACCTGACGAAGCGCTTCCCGGACTCACCGGACGTGACCCGCGCGTGGCTGGAGGCGCGGTGGCGCTTCGAGCCGGGGGATGCGTGGTCGCGGGGGGACAGCGAACGCGAGGAGTACGCCGTCCAGACGGCGAGGGCACTGGGGGCCTTCGTGGAGAAGCACCCTCCGGACACCCTGGCGGCGCTGGAGCTGGACGTGCGCATCCTCCTGCGCGCGCAGCTGCGTGACGCGGCGACAGCACTGGTGCGCCGCTACGGCCAGGACGCGAGCCGCCGGACGTGGGACTTCCTGGTGCTGGCCGGGCGCACGGCCGCCGCCGCCGGGCCCGAGCACACGTCCTATGTGATGCGCGACTGGATTCCCTCCGCCCTGGCGCGACAGCCGGAGCGGATGGCCCTGCTGGACCTGCTCACCGGCCAGCGCTCGCCCAAGGAGGCGGAGCTCGCGGCGGTGACGTCCCCCGTGGACCGCGCCGTGCTGCGCCTCACCCGGGACGTGCTGCTGGACCCGAAGCGCGCGCTGGCGCAGGCCGTGGGCGAATCCGAGGCCGTGCTGTCCCGCCTGGACCCGGAGGTCGCCGCGCTGCTCGCCCTGGAGCTCACGCGGGTGGGGGATGCGCGCGCGAAGAACCTCTTCAACGCCTCGTTGCCGGTGATGCTCGCGCGCGAGCCGCTGCGCAACCACGCGGTGTCCACGTCGCGCGTCACCGGAGCGGAGCTCGTCCGCCTGGCCCCGGGCCTGCGCGCCGCCGCCACCCTGGTCCACGCCCGGCGCGACTCGCAGCAGGGCTACCCGGTGTTCACGGAGCGGCTGGACGTCCTTGCCCGCATCGACGCGCTGGAAGGCTTCGCGGTCCGCGCCGCCGGCCCGTGGATGCGGCGCGCGTTCGACGCCTGCATGGACACGAAGGTGGAACAGCCCCTGCCTCCGGGAACCCTCCTGAGGGGCGACCTCGTGAAGGAGCAGGCCCGCCAGGAGAACGACCGGGAGGGCCGTCGCCCCCAATGCGAGGCGCGCATCGTCAGGCCCACCCGACTGCCGCTGCCCCGGGCCGCCGCCACGGCGATGCCCGGAAACGCGAACGGCGCCGACCCCTGAAAGAGGTCCGGCGCCGTCACGGTGCAGCGGGGTGGGCGGAACTTCAGCCCGGCTGGCAGACCTGGCGGAGGATGTCCAACGACTCCAGCGCCTTGCCCGCGCCAATCACCACGGCGGACAGCGGGTCCTCCGCGAGGAACACCGGCAGGCCCGTCTCCTCACGCAGCAGCGTGTCCAGGTTCTTGAGCAGCGCGCCGCCACCGGCCAGCACGATGCCCCTGTCGGCGATGTCTCCGGCCAATTCCGGCGGCGTGCGCTCCAGCGTCAGCTTCACCGCTTCGACGATGCCGTTGACGGGCTCCGCGAGCGCGTCGCGCACCTCGTCGCTGGACACCGTCAGCGTGCGCGGCACGCCGGCCACCAGGTCGCGACCCTTGATCTCCATGGTCATGACCTCGTCCGTCGGGTACGCCGTGCCGATGCCCATCTTGATGAGCTCCGCCGTGCGCTCACCGATGAGCAGGTTGTACTTGCGCTTGACGTACTGGATGATCGCCTCGTCCAGCTTGTCGCCGCCGATGCGCACGGACTTGGCGAACACGATGCCCGCGAGGCTGATGACCGCGACGTCGGACGTGCCACCGCCGATGTCCACAATCATGTTGCCGCTGGGCTCCGTCACCGGCAGGCCCGCGCCAATCGCCGCGGCCATGGGCTGCTCGATGAGGTAGACCTCGCGCGCGCCCGCGTTGGCGGCCGCCTCGCGCACCGCGCGGCGCTCCACCTCCGTGATGCCGGACGGGATGCCGATGATGATGCGCGGGTTCACCAGCGTCTTGCGGTTGTGCGCGCTCTGGATGAAGTAGCGCAGCATCGCGGCGGTGATTTCGAAGTCGGCGATGACGCCGTCCTTCATGGGCCGGATGGCCACGATGTTGCCCGGCGTCCTGCCGAGCATCTCCTTGGCCTCCTTGCCCACGGCGAGCACCTTCTTGCCGCCGCGCGAGTCCTGCTGCACCGCCACGACCGAGGGCTCGTTGGAAACGATGCCCTGGCCGCGGATGTAGATGAGCGTGTTCGCCGTACCCAAGTCGATGGCGAGGTCGCGCGAAAACAGGGTGTGGAGCCAGTCGAACATACGGGGACGGAAACTTTCGGAAGGGTCGGAAAACTCCCCGCCCTTCAGACGGAGTGCGTTGTCGAAACTACTACGCGTCGCAATACAGAGGAAGAAAAGCCGGAACCCTCGCAGAGGTGCCGCTCGCTGGACAACCAACCGCACCCGCCGCTCTGTTCCCTTCTCCGCATTCGAACCGCGCACCCCCGGGAAAAATGCCGCATCCTCCCCCGGGCAGCGGCCGGGCGGACGTCAGCGCTTCACGGAGTACTTCGCGATGGCGTAGAGGGCGCGCACGCCGTCCTTCCAGCCAATCTTCTTGCCCTCTTCGTAGGTGCGCCCGTGGTAGCTGATGGGCACCTCGAAGACGCGCCAGTTGCCGCGCGCCACCTTGGCGGTGATTTCGGGCTCGAAGCCGAAGCGGTCCTCCTCCACGTGCACGGAGCGGATGACCTCGGCGCGGAAGGCCTTGTAGCAGGTCTCCATGTCCGTGAGGTTCAGCCCGCTCGTCATGTTGGAGAGCATGGTGAGCAGGTGGTTGAGGACGGTGTGCCAGTAGTACAGCACCCGGCGCGGCGACCCGATGAAGCGGCTGCCGAAGACGACGTCCGCCTCGCCGTCGAGGATGGGCTGGATGACCCGCGGGATGTCCCGGGGGTCGTATTCCAGGTCCGCGTCCTGCACGAGGACGATGTCCCCGGTGGCCTCGGCGAAGCCCCGGCGCAGCGCGGCCCCCTTGCCCTGGTTCTTCTCCTGGAAGAGCACGCGGATGTCGTTGCGGTTCTTCGGCGAGCCCCCGAGGACGCCCAGGCCCTGTTCGGACAGCTGGCGCAGGAACTCGCGGCTGCCGTCCTTGGAGCAGTCGTCCACCAGGACGAGCTCCTTGGGGAAATCCACGGCGATGCAGCGACGGAGGATTTCCGCCAGCGTGGGAATCTCGTTGTAGACGGGGATGACGAGCGAGACGAGCATGGCGGCCCCGCCCTATCGCATTTCCCCCGCCAGGGCGACTGCCTTGCACACAAAATTCAAGGCCGGGCCGCCGCGCTCCGGAGCGCGTCCAGCAGGGCCTCCAGGTCCGCGTCCCCGGTGAGCGGGTGGATGAGCGTCGTGCGCAGGTACACCCCCCGGGGCAGCCGCGTCTGGACCAGGTAGAAACCTCCCCGGGAGACCAGCGCCTCGCGCAGCCGCACCTGGAGCGCGTCCCAGCCCTCCGGGGGCACGTGCGCGGGGGTGTGGCGGAAGCAGACGATGTTGCAGTCGGGCTCCAGGGCCAGCTCGAAGTCCGGGGCGGCCTTCAGCCTCCCCGCGAAGCGCCGGGCCTGGTCGTAGGACGCGGTGACGGCCTCCTCGAAGACGCGCGTGCCCAGCACGGACAGGCACGCGTAGACCTTGAGGGGCATCATCTCCTTGGTGCACTCCAGGGTGCGCAGGCCCACGTCGCTGTAGGGGCGCGCGTCGTCGCCGTCGCCGTGGAAGAGGTAGTGGGCCTCCTGGGAGAAGGCGTCGAAGGAGCGCGCCCCGTCGCGAAAGAGGACGGCCGTCACCAGCGCGGGCATGAGCAGCCCCTTGTGCGCGTCCCACACCACGGAGTCCGCCCGTTCAATGCCCTTCACCTGCGCGCGGTACTTCGGGCTCAGGGAGGCGGCGGCCCCGTGCGCGCCGTCCACGTGGAACCACAGGCCGTGCTTCTGGGCGAAGTCCGCCACGGGCTCCAGCGGGTCGAACGCGCCGGTCGCTGTGGAGCCCGCGCTGGCCACCACGGCGATGGCCTTCCTCCCCGCGCGGGTGGCCTGCGCGAGCGCGTCCTCCAGGGCGTCCGGACGCACGCGGAAGTGGTCGTCCACGTCCACCGGGGTGAGGCCGCCCTCGCCCCAGCCCATGATGCGGACCGCGCGGGCCAGGCAGTAGTGGGCGGAGCGGGGGACCAGCACCGTCAGGGGGGGACCCGCGTGCGCGCCGCCGTTCCACGCGTCGTAGCCGGCCTTCGCCTGCCGCGCGGCGAGCAGGGCGGTGAGGTTGCCCGCGCTGCCGCCGGAGGTGAGCACGCCCCGGGTGCCCGGCGGCAGCCCCAGCTTCGCCGCCATCCACGCCAGCACGTGGTGCTCCATCGCGGTGGCGACAGGGCCCATCTCGTACACGGCCATGCCGTTGTTGAGCAGCGACGACACGGCGTCGCACAGCGCGGAGAGCGGCACGGGCGCCGTCACCTGGTGGCCCACGTAGCGCGGGTGGTGCAGGTGGTGGGACCCCTCCAGCACCCGCGCCATCAGCGCCGCGAAGGCGGGGGCCAGCTCCTGGGCCGGCTCTTCCGGAAAGGCCGTGGCGAAGCGCTCCTGGTTCACCGCGGGCGGAGCCCAGGGCAGCACCGGCATCGCGCCCCCGCCGAGCGCGGCCTTCAGGTAGTCCGCGAGCTGATCCATCAGGGCGTGGGCGGTGGACCGGAAGGCCTCCGGGTCATAGGCGGCGCGCAGCGGAGGGAAGACGGGGGTGGTCATGGCGGGCGCAAGCTAACGGGAGCGCCCCTTCCCGGCGCGGGAATCTCGCCGCTGTTCCCTCCCCAGGGGGCGGGCGGGCAGG
>NZ_RAWK01000205.1 GCF_003612165.1 Corallococcus aberystwythensis
AAACCCAGCACCGTCGCACTCACGACAGTCCGGCGCCAACCCCGCCCCAGAGACATGGAACCCCCTCCGTCTCCGGCAGGGTTCGCACGCCATCACACACCGGCAAATGCGACGCGGAAGGTTGCTCGGCCGCCCGCTGCGGGGCGGTGTGGATGGGGTTCCGGGCGCCGTGGCCGGGCGACGCGAGCACCCATGAAGGCCCTCGCGTTACCCACCCGGCGATCAAAGTCAGACACTACCGCCAGAAGCCGATGGAGACGCCCCAGTTGGAGTAGCGGCTCGCCAGGTCGAACGACGCGGTGATGGCCCAGTCCTCCCAGTAGCGCAGCACGAACAGCTCGAAGCCGCCGGTGAGGTGCGGCCGGGGGTTCCTGTCCCGGAAGGGGGACGGCTCCAGCCACGTGCCCGCGCGCAGGCGCAGGAGGCCGGGGAAGGTGTCCCATTCCGCGCCCAGGCGCGGCTGGAAGGTGGCGGTGTCGCCCACGAACTCCGGCTCCGCGGTGGTGGCGAACGAGCGCGACGCCACCGCGTTGCTCACGCTGGAGATGAGGTCCACCTGCGCGGTGATGAGCCACCGGCCGGCCAGTGCGTCGCGGGCCTCCTCCTCCGGCACCGGCAGTGCGTCCCCGTCCACCTGGAGCTGCCGCCGGGCGGCGGGGGACAGCCGGTTGTAGCGGTGCGCGCCTTCGCCCAGCCGCCAGCTGGCGCCCAGGGACAGCACCGCGGGTGACACCACGGCCGCGTAGATCCGCCGGCCCGCGATGAAGGGGCTCTGCTCGTCATCGCGGCGCCAGCCCGCCACCACCTCCGGCCGCACCGCCACGCCAATGCGGTAGGGCCGCCCGTGCGGACGGAAGAGCATGTCCACCGCCACGCCGGTGTCGCCGTAGCGCCAGGACTCGTCGCCCAGCTCACTGAAGCTGGCCTGCGCGGAGAAGATGCCCAGCGACAGGATGAAGTCGTCCTGGCCAAAGGCGATGGAGCCCGCGAGCGTGGACTGGGTGAGGGAGACGCGCAGCTTCTCGCCCTCGCCCCGGCAGCCCAGGGTGAGGCAGTAGCCCGTGCGGCTGTTGCGCCACAGGAAGCCGATGCCGAAGCGCTTGTATTGCAACATCAGCGCGCCCAGCAGCTGCCGGCTGTCCACGGATTCGTCGGCCAGGCCGTCGTTGTCCACGTCCCGGCGCTTGGTGCCGGTGAAGGGCAGGTCCAGCCAGGACAGGGTGACGCCCAGGTCCCAGTCGCGCTCCAGCGAAGGGCTGCGCTGGGCCAGGGCGGAGAGGTTGCTGGACACGCCCGCGGCGCCCTCGGCGATGCCCACATAGGCACCGCCCAGGCCCACCATGCGCGCTGAACCCAGGAGCGCGCCGGAGTTGAAGTACAGCCGCTCCGGACGGGGCTCCGTGGGGATGTCGTCCTGGGCGGAGGCCGGGAGCGCGGTGAGACATGCCGCGCACACCAGGGCCGCCAGGGTACCGCGCACGCCGTGAATCACCGGACCGAGGCCCCTTCGGTGAACAGGCGGTCCGCTTCCGCCGCCAGGGCGGTGTCGCGGGCCGTGAGGCCGCCCGCGTCGTGCGTCACCAGCGCCAGCGTCACCTTGCGCCACCGGATGTCGATGTCCGGGTGGTGGTCCGCGGCCTCCGCCGCCTTGCCCACGCGCTCCACGAAGGCGATGCCCTCCAGGAACGAGGGTGCTTCATAGGTGCGGCGGATCATCCCGCCCTCATGCTTCCAGGCGGGGTGCTGGGCGAGGAAGGTCTGGAGCGCATCCGGGGAGAGCAACGTGCGGTCGTAGGCCATGGCGGCCGTTCTACCCGCTCCCCCGCCCGATGGAAGCCCCGGCGCGTCCGGGGCGCCGGGCTTCTTTGTTTCATTTCACGCTCGCGAAACCGCCTGCTTCCACTTTTCCAGGTGGCGCGCGCGCACCTCCGGCTTCATCTTCGGCTTGAAGGTCCGGTCCGCCTTCCACGCGCGGCGGATGGCGTCCGGGCTGGTCCACACGCCCGCGCCCAGGCCGCCCAGGAAGGCCGCGCCCAGGGCCGTGGTCTCCAGGTTGCGCGGGCGGACCACCGGCACGCCCAGCAGGTCCGCCTGGTACTGCATGAGCAGGTTGTTGGCCGCGGCGCCGCCGTCCGCCTTGAAGACGGGGATGTCCCGCCCGCTGTCGCGGCGCATGGCCTCCGCCAGGTCGTGGATTTGAAGGGCCACGCCCTCCAGCGTCGCGCGCGCCAGGTGCGCCACGGTGGTGGAGCGGTCGATGCCGGCGAACAGGCCGCGCGCCTCCGGGCGCCAGTGCGGCGCGCCCAGGCCCGCGAGCGCCGGGACGAAGACGACGTCGCCGGAGTCCTTCACGCTGGCGGCCAGCGCCTCCACGTCCGGGGCCTTCTTGATGACCTTGAGCCCGTCACGCAGCCACTGCACCGCGGCGCCCGCGATGAAGGAGCTGCCCTCCAGCGCGTAGTGCGTGGTGTTGCCCAGCTTCCACGCCACGGTGGTGAGCAGCCCCGCGGTGGAGCGCACCGGCTGGGTGCCGGTGTTCATGAGGAGGAAGGCGCCGGTGCCGTAGGTGCACTTGGATTCACCGGGGTTGAAGCACGCCTGCCCGAAGAGGGCCGCCTGCTGGTCCCCCGCCATGCCCGCGACGAGGATGCCGTCCGGCAGGCTGCGCATGCCGCGCGTGGTGCCGTACACCTCCGCGTTGCCGCGAATCTCCGGCAGACACGCGCGCGGCACGCCCAGGAGCGAACACAGCTCGTCGTCCCAGTTGAGGGTGCGCAGGTCCATGAGCAGCGTGCGGCTGGCGTTGGACACGTCCGTGACGTGGGCGGCGCCGCCCGTGAGCTTGTGGACGAGCCAGGAGTCCATGGTGCCGAAGCACACGTCGCCGCGCTCGGCGCGCTTCTTCGCGCCCTTCAGGTGCTGGAAGAGCCAGGTGAGCTTGGTGCCGGAGAAGTAGGGGTCCAGCACCAGGCCCGTCACCTCGCGCACGCGGGGCTCCACCCCTTGCGCCTTGAGCCGCTGACAGATGTCCGCGGTGCGGCGGTCCTGCCAGACGATGGCGCGCGCCAGGGGCTCGGAGGTTTCGCGGTCCCAGAGGCCCGTCGTCTCCCGCTGGTTGGTGATGCCCACCACGGCGATGTCGCTGCCGGTGAGGCCGGCGTCCTTGAGGGCGCGGGCGATGCACCACTCACTGCTGTTCCAGATGTCGATCAGGTCGTGCTCCACCCACGACGGCTTGGGGAAGTGCTGGGGCAGTTCCTTGTAGGAGCGGCCCACCACCTGCAACCGGGTGTCGAGGATGGAGACGTGGGTCCCCGTGGTGCCCTGGTCCAGGGCCAGGACGTATTTCGCCTTCGCCATGCGTGCGGAGCCTCTTTCGTCGGCCAGTGGCCGGACACGGAAGAGGGGACCCTACTCCAAGCGGAGGCGCCCGCACGGACGGAGCGTGCGGGATGTCAGGCACCGGGAGGTGTCCGTGGAACACTCCCGTGCCCGAGTGGGGGTGCCATGGCGGTGCGCCTTGCCGGGGGAAGTCCACGGTACTTCCCGGCGCTCCCGCGCATGGCGGCCCGACTCTCAGTAGCCCGCCGGCCGCGAGCGGCTGTTCATGAAGCGGCGCAGGCCGTAGGCGCCCAGACCCGCGAGGACCATCCGGCCCAGCGACCCGCCCGCGCCGGTGGACTGGCGGCCCCGGTATCCGTAGCCAATGGGACGGCGGCCATAGGCGCTGCGTCCCCGGTTCCAACCACCTCCGGTGAAGCCGCTACGGCGAGAAGCGCCAAACGCGCTCAGCAGGGTCGTCAGCAAAGCCATGGTGTCACTCCGTGGTGAGGGGCCCGAGCGTCCTTCACGGGGATCGGACCCGTGAAGAACGCGTGTGCGTTGAAAGGTGGGCCTCACGTCGCGTGTCGACACCCCGTGTCGAACAAGGCTCGCGGTAGCCCGAGTCCCGGGCCGCAGGGCAGGCGGGCGGGCCTGTGCACGCGGTGCGGAGCGCTACGGAGGCGGGACGGATCCGGATGCCTGGGCTGGGATGTTCGGACAAGGGCTGCCTGCCCATCGAACGAAAGCCACGGCAGGGTGAGGCGTGGCCCACCCGGTTCCCTGCCTTGTCTGACGTCGCCAGATTGTGTCCGGTAGCAGGCAGCAGCACGCGTGGGGGTCCGTCATCCCTGTGGGACGGACCCCCATGTTCTTCTTCAGGCGCGCGGAACGAGCCCCTGCTCGCGCAGGAAGGCCACGGTGCGGGCCACGCCGTCCGCGAGCGGGGTGGGGCGGAAGGCCAGCTCGCGCTGGGCCTTGGCCGCGTTCACGCGGGCCTCCCAGCGCATGAAGGACAGCTGGCCGGGCGCGACGAGCGGCGTGAAGGGGAACACCCGCGCGAGCGGCGCGGACACGCGGGCCAGGGCCTCCATCAGGAACACGGGCGCCACGGCGGGCGGCTTGCCGGCTCCGGCGGCCCCGTGGATGGCGAGCGCGAGGTCCGCGTTGCTGACGTACTGGTCGGAGACGAGGTAGCGCTCGCCGTTGGCGCCGCGTTCGGCGGCGGCGAGGTGCACGTCGGTGCAGCCGTCCACGTGGACCACGGACATGCCGCCCGGCGGCAGCAGCGGGGCCTTCTTGTTGAGCAGCTGGATGAAGAAGGAGTTGAGGCCCACGTGCACTGGGCTGGGGCCGTAGACGGCGGACGGGTTGACGAAGACGACGTCCAGGCCCTGCTGGCGGATGGCCTCCACGGCGCGCTCGGCTTCCTGCTTGGAGCGCTCATAGACGGTGGGCTTGGGGTGCGGATCGATGTGGGCTTCGGTCAGCTCGCCGCCTCGGGGCGCGGCGAAGACATCCATGGTGGACGTGTAGACCACGCGGCGCACCTTCGCGGCGTGCGCGGCGGACAGGACGTTGACGCTGCCCTCGCGGTTCACGCGGTCGAAGATGGAGTCGTCCCGGTGCCACTGCTCCGGCATGCCCGCGGCGTGGAACACGAGCTCCACGTCCTGCATCGCGGCGGGCAGGGTGCCGGGGGAGGTGACGTCACCCTGGATGAGCCGCACGGAAGGTGGGAGCAGCTTCGAGGCGCGGGCCAGGTCTCGCACGAGCGCGCGGACGGCAGCGCCCTGCTTCACGAGCCGATGGGCAATGGCGTTGCCGATGAGGCCGGTGGCCCCGGTGACGAGGACGTTCATGGGACCGGCATCTAAGCCTCCGGGCATCCATGCTGTACACCTTCCCCCTGACACGCCCCAACCGGTCCGACAGTCGGACGGGTTCATGCGGCCCGGATGGACCCGGAGGACGCCCGCTCCGGCGCCGCGCTCGCCCAACTGGTCCGACAGTCGGACCAGTTCATGTTGCTCGCCGCCGACGGGGAGCCCCGCAGGACTCTCGCCTTCTCATCCGTGGGGACGGCTTGCTGCCCGCGGGCCTGGCCAGGCCCCTGTGCACCCCGGCGGGTGAATGACTGTCAGCGTTGCCGCGCGCCGCGGGGCTCGGTGCGGGAGCGCAGCCCGTCGAAGAACATCCCGGTGAGGCGGGGGACGCGCTTGGGGTCCGAGGCGTCCTCCGCGGCGGCGAGGGAGATGGCCATCGCCATGCACACCACGTCATCCAGGCGGATGTCGCTTCGCACCTCGCCCTCGCGCTGGGCGGCTTCCAGCAAGCGCTGGCCCTCGGCCGTCGTCGCGTCACAGCCCGCGGTGTGGTTCTTGAGCACGATGCCCAGCGACGCGGCGAGCCCCTTGTACAGGCCCGCGGAGTGCACGAGCTCCGTCAGGAAGAGGCGCAGCGCTTCAAGCGCGGGCAGGGCCTCCGAGCGTTCGCGGCTCTTCTTCGCGAGCGTCAGGAGGTGTTCGTCACACGTCGCGGCGAGGAGCGCCTCCCGCGACTCGAAGTGGCGATAGAGCGTGCCAATGCCGACCTCCGCCCGCTTCGCCACGTCATTGAGTGACGCGTCCGCGCCCCGCTCGGAGAACACGGCATGCGCCGCCACGAGCAGCCGCTCCCGGTTGCGCCGCGCATCCGCGCGCAGGGCTCCGCCCTTCGTGTCCTCCACCGGCGGATTCTGGGAGTGCTTCGCCTTCACTTGAAAAACGGAGGATAGCTCCGTATTCAACCGGAGCAACCCTCCGTTTAGTAAGTGAAAGGCAGGACCGGATGACGACGAAGAGCGAGACCGTATTGGTGCTGGGCGCGACAGGACAGCAGGGAGGCGCGACGGCGCGGGCATTGCTGAAGGACGGCTGGCGGGTCCGTGCGCTCGTGCGCGACCCGTCGAGCGCGAAGGCCCGGGAGCTTGAAGCGGCGGGCGTGGAGCTGGTGCGCGGGGACATGGGGGACCGCGCGTCGCTCGACCGTGCGGTCGCGGGGGCGTACGGCGTCTTCAGCATCCAGCCGGCCTCGCCACAGGTGCACTACGGCCTCACGGACGACGACGAGGTCCGCTTCGGCACCTCCATCGCGGACGCGGCGAAGGCCGCGGGGGTCCAGCACTTCGTCTACACGTCCGTGCTGGGGCTGCGTCCCGGCTCGGGTGTGGGCCACTTCGAGAGCAAGTGGCGCATCGAGGAGCACGTCCGGGAGAGCGGCCTCCGTGCGACCATCGTGCGGCCGGGGACCTTCTTCGAGCTGTTGCTGGTGCCGGACTTCGGCCTGACCCCGCGTGGGCTCCAGTTCTTCATGCGTCCGGACCAGCCCATGCAGTTCATCGCGGCGGAGGACATCGGCGTGCTGACGGCGCGCGTGTTCGCGGATCCGCGCACCTACGTGGGGACCACGCTGGAGATGGCGGGGGATTCGCTCACCGGCGACCAGCTCGCGGAGAAGATCAGCCGGGCCACCGGGACGTCCATCTCCTACGCCCGGTTCTCGCCGGAGGTGCTCGAGGCAATCCCGATGCTGCGCAAGCTTGTGAAGATGATCGATGCGGGGGGGTTGGACGGAAGCGCGGACATCCCGGCGCTGCGGCGGCTGGCCCCGGGCCTGCTCACGTTCGATGCATGGCTGGAGCGCGGTGGCGCCGCGGCGCTCCGGGAGCGCCTCGCGGCCTAGAACGCGACGCAGGGCTGGGAGTCGATGCGCAGCACCGACTCCTGGTTGAACTGACTCTTGTATTCCTCGCGGATGGTGTCGACGTCCGCCGAGCGCGCCGCGCTGCCGTCGTGCAGCAACACCATGACCTTGGTCCGCTCCTGCACCACCTCGCCGCTCTCCAACTGGTACTGCCCGTTGGCGTCGTACACCGTCAGCCCCTCCCTGAAGCGGGGCGTGACGGCCGTGTCCACGAAGGCCTGGAACTCGGCCTCGCTGACGGGCTCGTTGCCCGGGCGGCTCCGGCCGAAGTACAGGTCCGTCTGGTACTGGGGACTGCCCACCACACAGTGCAGCCCGTCATCGTCTTCACCGCCACACGCCGTGGTGCCCGGCCCCAGCACGAGGGTCAGGCCCAACAGCAGGCGTGAGGCAACCGCGGACGCGTCCGGGAATGGCATGGCTTGGACTCCCCCAAAGACTGGGAGAGGAGCATGACCGGCTGTTTCCGCGCGTGGTAGAGCGACTCCGGTACGACTCGAAGGAGGGCGCCATGACAGGAGCCATCAGTTTCGAAGCCTTGGCGGCATACATCCGGGATGCGTTCAAGGACGTGCACATGGATGCGCGGACGCCGGACGTCTTCTTCTTCGCGGGAGACGAGCGGCAGCACCCCTTCGCCACCATCGTCACGCGGGACACGGAGCTCGACCACCACTCGAAGCTGGACCGCCCGGGCGTGTTCCGGCTGAACCTGTGCGTGGGCAAGGACAGCTTCCACAAGCTGTTCCCGGAGCCCGGCTCGAACGTCGACTTCACGGCCCTGGACGTGCTCCTGCCGCACCCGGTCCATGCGCGGATGTTCTGGCTGAGCGTGCTCAACCCCAGCCACGAGACGTTCTACGTGCTGCGCCCGTACCTGCGCGAGGCCTACGACCTCCAGATAGGGCGGGGCGCCCGGGGCTGACTCACGGCGTGCGGCTGCGGACCGTCTGCTCGTCCCGGGGGGCATCCGCGTACCCGGTCATCTCCAGGTAGCCGCGTCCCTGCACGGGCTTGCCCTCGCGCGTGCCGTCCACGGTCACCGCGCCCTCCCAGTAGCGCACCAGCACCGGGAGCTCCTGGTCCGGGAGCTTCGGCGTCACGGTGAGGCTCAGGGACACCTTCGGTACCTGGATGCGCCAGCCCGCCGGGTACTCGCCGCCGCGAGGACTCTTCCAGGTGCCTCGCGGCTCCAACTGCATGTCGTCGGCGGTCAGGTGCACGGCCTCGCCCGTCGTGGGGACGTACGTGCCCGCGCTGAACGCGTCCTTCGTCCCGTCCTTCTTGCGCAGCTGGTAGAGCATCAGCTCGCTGCCGTCGGTGAACTGGAGCGCGAACCAGTCCCAGCCCACCTGGTCTCCGCTCAGCGCGCTGGTGCTCCACTCGCGGTCCATCCAGCTCTCGCCCTTCACCTGCACCGTCTGCCCGTCCACCGACACCGTGCCCCGCGAAGGCATGCGCGACAGGGAGTAGTAGTAGGACGCGTTGCCCCGCTCCGCGCCCTTCTGGCTCAAGCCCTTGTCACCCTGGAGCACCGGCGGCTTGCCTTCGTCCAGCGTGAGCTCCAGCGTCACCCCGTCACCCTGCGCGCGCAGGTGCATGGGCCACGTGCCGCCCGTGCCTTCGCTGCGCACGTCCCAGTCCTGAAGCCAGACATGGAAGGGCGCCCCATCCGCGCCCGCCAGCCCCTGCGCCGCACGGCTGAAGCGCTCGCTGACGTGGAAGCGCCCGGCGCTCACGTCAGACAACGTGAAGTGCCCCATGAACACCTGCCGTGTGCTCCAGCCCGACGCCCGCTGCTGGGGCTGCTCCGGCGACAGCGCGCTGCGGAACAGCGTGAACTGGTAGCCGAAGGCGCGCCCGTCCGCTGTCTCCAGGTTGCCCGTCCAGTACCACCACTCGGTGCGGAAGTCGGGGTGGGGACCGTGGTCCTCCGGGAAGTGGAAGGGCCGGGGCTCCATCGCGCGCGCGTAGCCTTCCAGGCTTCCGTTACCTCCCATCGCGGACGCGACCGTCATGCCGCTGCTGCTCGCGGAACCCGCGTCCTCCGTGTCCCGCAGCACCACGCCCACCGCCACGCCCAGCGCGGCGAGTACCAGCACCACTCCGATGACGAGTCCCCGCCCCATGCCTCACTCCTCCCGCAGCGCCATGGCCGGGTTCGCGCGCGCCATGCGCCACGCCGGGTACAGCCCCGCGAGCGCCGCCGCCACCAATGCCAGCACCACTGCCTGTCCCACCACGCCGGGTGCCACCACCAGCTGCAACGTCCACCCGAACGAGCGTTGGTTGATGACGTGCACCAGCACGTAGGCCAACGCCAGCCCCAGCGGGACGGAGAACAGCCCCGCGAGCAGGCCCAGCAGGCCCGTCTGCAACGACACCATGCCCCACAGCTGCCCCGGCGTGAGCCCCGTCGCGCGCAGCACCGCGAACTCGCGCGCCCGCTCCAGCTGCAAGGACATCAGAGCGCTCAGCACGCCCACGAACGCGACGCCAATGGCCAGCAATCGCAGCACCTGCGTGATGGTGAAGGTGCGGTCGAACACCTCCATGGACGCCTGCCGCAGCGCCCGGTTCGCGCGCACGTTCAAGGCCTGCTCACCGCCCGCGCGGTCGCGCACCCGGGCCACCAGTTCGTCCACGTCCTGTCCGGGCGCGGCGAAGAGGGACAGGCCGGACACGCCCCGGTCCTCGTACCAGTGTTCATACGTGGCGCGAGGCATCAGCACCGTCCCCACGTCCGAGCCATAGTCGAAGTACACGCCCGCCACGCGGAAGTCGTGCGGCCCCTTGTCCGTGGCCACCCGCAGCGTGTCGCCCGCGCGCACCTTCCGGTGGAACGCGAAGGGCTCCGACACGATGAGCGCATCGGGTGACGCATCCAGCTGCCGCCATACGTCCTCCGCGCGCCCTTCCTTGAAGCGGTACGTCCGCTCGTGGCCCCTGGCGAAGTCCACCGCCAGCAGGTCCGTGTCCACGTCGTTGATGCGCACGTGGATGATCCGGATGGAGCCGCTCGCCTCGACACCCGGCGTGGACCGCAGCTTCTCCGCGAGCCCCGGCACCAGCGAGGAGTCCCCGCGCCGCGCCACCAGCGACGGCGGCGACACGAACACGTCCGCCTGCAACGCGGACTCCAGCCACGCCGCCACCGTGCCCCGGAAGCTGGACACCATCAGGCCCACGCCCACCGTCGTTGCCACCGCGACCATCAGCGCCGCCAGCGCCACCGCCGTGCGTGACAGGCTCGCCGTCACGCCTCGCGCCGCCATGCGCCCCAGCGGGCCGAACACCGCGCCCAGGGGCCGCGCCGCCGCCACCGTCAGCTTCTCCGTCACCCAGGGCACCAGCAGTGCGCTGCCCAACAGCACGGCGAAGAGCCCCGCGTACGCCGGGAACAGGGCCTGCGTGGGCCACGCGAGCACCGCCACCGCGACGGCCAGGATGATCAACCCCAGCACCGCCAGCCGGGGCGCCCGGTTGCGCGACACGTCCTCCACCGTCGAGCGCCGCAGCGCTGTCACTGGTGCCGCTCGCGCCGCCTCCCACGCGGGCACCAGCGCCGCGAGCACCGTCGCGCCCAGGCCCAGGCTCAGCCCCTTGAAGAGCGTGAACGGCTCCAAGGCCAGACGCCGCACGTTCACCACGAAATACAAATCGTTGATGGTGCGGGTGATGAGGCCCACCAGACCACTGGCCATCAGGATGCCCAGGAGCAGCCCCGCCGCGGTGCCGATGATGCCCAGCATCAGGGCCTCCCCCAGCACCAGCGCGAACAGCTCGCCGCGCGTCACGCCCACCGCGCGCAGCCGGCCCAGCATCCCGCGCCGCTGCACCACGGAGAACGTCATCGTGTTGTAGATGAGGAACATCCCCACCACGAGCGCCAGCAGTGACAGCGCCGTGAGGTTGGTGCGGAACGCCCGCGTCATCTGCTCCACCGTGCCCGCGCGCCCGGACGTCTGCACCAGCTCCGCGCCCGGCGGCAGCGCGGCCCGCAGCGTCGCCGCCTGCGCCTCTCCGCCCTTCAAGCGCAGGTCCACGCGCGTCAGCCGGCCCTCCTGGCCCAGCACCTCCTGCGCGGTGGAGATGTCCGAGATGAGCAGCGACTCCAGCGCGCGCTCCGTCGTCTCCTGCCCCGGTGTCAGCAGGGCCGACACGCGCAGCTCCCGGCGCAGTCCCGTCACCATCACCGGCAAGGTGTCCCCGGCCTTCACGCCCAGGGTCCGCGCCGTCTTCGCGCCCATCACCACCGTGCCGGGCTGCGTGAGCAGCGCGCCCACGTCGCCCACCGCGCTGCCCGTGGAGAAGTCCCGGAAGGGGGCCTCCGCGAACGGATCCAATCCCAGCAGCGTCAGCGTGCGCTGGTTGCCGCCCTCCACCTGCACGAAGCCTTGCACCACGGGCGCCGCGTCCGGGGCGTCCGGCCGCAGCTTCAGCGCCGTGTAGACACCTTCCGGCAGGCCCGACGTGCCGCCGGTGATTTGATGCGTGGCGCGGCCCGCGACGACGTCCGTGGACTGCTCGAAGGCGCGCAGCGCGCTGCCGCTCGCCAGGTCGATGGACACCACCACCGCCACGCCCATCGCGATGCCCAGCAGCGACAGCGCCGTGAGCCACGGGTGCCCGCCCAGGTGCCGCAGGCTGGAGCGCGCGAGCAGCGTCCTCATGGCGTCGTCCCCCGGCCGCGCCCGCCGGGGCGGTCCACCAGCCGTCCGTGCTCCAGGGTCAGCACGCGGTCCGCTCGGGCGGCCATCGCCGGCTCGTGCGTGACGATGAGCGCGCACGCGTTGCCCTGCCGCGTGAGCCCCTCCAGCAGGTCCAGCACCTGGCCGCCTGTCTCTTCATCCAGGTTGCCCGTGGGCTCGTCCGCCAGCAGCAGCGGCGGGGAGTGGGCCAGCGCCCGCGCCACCGCCACGCGCTGCTGCTCGCCGCCGGAGAGGCGGTCCGGGAAGCTGTTCCCACGGGCACCCAACCCCACCAGTCCCAGCAGCTCCCGCGCCCGCGCGCTGGCCTCCGCGCTGGAGCGTCCGAGCAGCTCCAGCGGCAGCCGCACGTTCTCCTCCACCGTCAGCGTGGGCAGCAGGTTGAACGCCTGGAAGATGAAGCCGATGCGCTCGCGTCGCAGCAGCGTGCGGTCGCGCTCCGGGAGGCGCCCCAGGTCGCGCCCCTCCACCAGGATTTCGCCGTGCGTCGCCTGGTCGATGCCGCTGATGAGGTTGAGCAGCGTGGACTTGCCGGAGCCACTGCGGCCCAGCAGCACCACGAACTCGCCCCGGTGCAGGGCGAGCGATGTGCCGGAGA
Source organism: Corallococcus aberystwythensis (assembly GCF_003612165.1). Lineage (GTDB taxonomy): Bacteria > Myxococcota > Myxococcia > Myxococcales > Myxococcaceae > Corallococcus > Corallococcus aberystwythensis. Next base: position 12,373 of record NZ_RAWK01000205.1, read on the forward strand.
GCACCTCGCGCACGGAATCGCCTTCCGCGTAGGACTTGGTGACGGCGCGCAGTTCGACGAGGGGCCGCGAATCAGGAGGAGAGGAAGGCATGCCGGGCATCCGACATAGCCGATGCCCGGCGCCCGGGAGCGTTTCCGCGCCTGTCCCGGACGGATGCCCGCTACTGGACGCCAGCAGTGCCAGGGAGCGCTCAGCCCACGACACCTGACAGGTTGGCTGAGTTGCTTTTCGTGCCATCCGGCACGTCCCGGTGTTTGATGGCCACCTGTTCTCGCCGAAGGCCCTGCCTTCCGCCGGGGACGGGGGGGCTGCACACATGAACGATGCCCAAGCCGGGTGGGTGGCGGCGCCCGGCGGCGTGCCCCCGCGGCTGCATGAGCTGCTCCAGCAGCTCCCCGCCTTCTTTGGCCTCTACCGCGGCCCCGTCCACCTCATCGAGTTCAGCACCTCCACGCGTCTGACGTTGCTCGACACGCGGGGGCAGGTGGGCCTGCCGCTGCGCGAGGCCTGCCCGTTGCTGGAAGGCCCCGGCTGGCACGACGCCTGGGACCGCGTCTTCAAGAATGGAGAGGCATTGCACCTGCGCGAGGCCTCCGCCCGCGCACGCCCCGATGACGAGGAGCTCTACTTCAACCTCTCCCTGCTACCGCGCCGCGACACGAAGGGTGAGGTGGAGGGCGTGCTCGCCTTCGCGGTGGACGTGACGGAGCTCGTGCGCACCCGCCGCGCCGCGTGGACCACCGCGGCGTGGCGCACCGAACGCCTGCAGGCGATGACCGCCGCGCTCTCCGAAGCGCTCACGCCCGAGCAGGTCGTGGAGGTGGCCGCGCGCGAAGGCGCCCTCGCGATGGGCGCCCTCACCGGCCTGGTGGTGGTGCCCACGGGAGCGGCCCAGGACCTCTTCGAACGCGCCGCCGCGCATGGCTTCTCCCCCGGTGAGCTGGAGGACTGGCAGCGCTTCGAGGTCTCCAGCACCTGCCCCCTCACGGACGTGACACGCACGCACGAGCCCTGCGCGCTGGGGTCGTGGGCGGAGTGCCTGGCGCGCTACCCGCGCCTCGCCCAGCTGTCCCGCGAGCGCCCCCTGGCGGCGTGGGCCGCGGTGCCGCTGGTGAGCGGCGGGCGCGTGTTCGGCGCGCTGGGCCTGGGCTTCGGGGATGCGCGTGACTTCGACGCGGCGGAGCGCGCCTTCCTGCTGACGGTGGGCCGCCTGTGCACGCAGGCCCTGGACCGCGCCCGGCTGTACGACGAGGAGCGCGCGGCCCGCAGCGCCGCGGAGGCCGCCAGCCGCGCCAAGGACGCGTTCCTCGCCACGGTGTCCCATGAGCTGCGCACGCCGCTCACGTCCATCCTCGGCTGGTCGCAGATGCTGCGGCAGGGCCTGCTGGGCGAGGACAAACGCCAGCGCGCGGTGGAGGCCATCGAGCGCAACGCGCGCGCGCAAAGACAGCTCATCGAGGACCTGCTCGACATCAGCCGCATCGCCAGCGGCCGCTTGCGCCTGGAGCCGGTGCCGCTGGAGCTGGGCCACGTGGTGGAGGCGGCGCTGGATGCCGTCAGGCCCACGGCGTTCGCGCGTGAGCTGACGCTCAACGTCTCCGTGGACGCGGACGGCGTGCCGCTCTTTGGCGACCCGGACCGGTTGCAGCAGGTGGTGTGGAACCTGCTCGCCAACGCCATCAAGTTCACCCCGCATGGCGGCCACGTGACGGTGTCCGCGCGCACGCGCGACGAGGGCGCGGAGCTGGTGGTGCGCGACGACGGCGAGGGCATCCCGGCCGAATTCCTGCCGTTCCTCTTCCAGCGCTTCCAGCAGGCGGACACCGGCGTGAGCCGCCAGCACGGAGGCCTGGGCCTGGGCCTGTCCATCGTGCGCCACCTGGTGGAGCTGCACGGCGGCACCGTGACGGCCACCAGCGAGGGCGAGGGGAAGGGCGCCACGTTCACCGTCATGCTGCCCCGCACGCGCAGGGGCACGGCCTCGGGCTGCTCGCGCGAGCCGCGCCCCGTGGAGGGCCTGACACTGCCGCGCTTCCCGGAGCTGGAGGGCCAGCGCGTGCTGGTGGTGGATGGCCAACCGGACGCGCGCGAGTGGATGTCCGTGCTGCTCACCCGCGTGGGCGCGCACGTGCTCACCGCCACCAACGTCACCGACGCCATGGACGAGGTGCGCCGCTCTCCGCCCACGGTGCTGGTGACGGACGTGACGCTGGCCGGAGAGGATGGCTATTCACTCCTGTACCGGCTGCGCGCGCTGCCCTGGGAATCCGGAGGCGGCGTGCCCGCGCTCGCCGTCACCGCCGCCGCGCGCCGCGAGGACCGCGACCGGGCCCTGCGCGCGGGGTTCAGCGCCTTCGTCACCAAGCCGCTCGACGCGGTGGAACTGCTCACGGCGGTGGCGCGTCTTGCACCGGCCCATCAAGCCGGCTCCTGAAGTCGTCTTCACGCCGCCACGGCTGGAGGAAGTCCCCCACCTCCCGGGACAGCCGGGCCCCGCACACGTCGCGCGGGATGATGTGGAAGCCCTCCGCATAGGCCACGAGCCGCACCTCCGGAGAGGCCGTCATCCGCCGCGCCAGCCAGCGCCCACCCTCCGGGTCCACCACGTGGTCCTGCTCCGCGGAGGCCACCAGCACCGGACAGCACACCCGGGCCGCGTCCGTCACCGCCAGGTCCTGGAGCGTGCACAGGTCGCGCAGCCGGGCCACCGGGAACGCGGGCAGCACCGGCGCCTGCGCCAGCGACTCCGGATCGGAGATGTCCGTGCCGCCCTTGTCCACCCACGGCGTCGTCCATTGGAGCAGTGGCGTGCGGCACAGCTGGCGCACCAGCGCCATGCGCGCGCCCCGGAAGCGCACCGCGGGCGCCACCAGCGCGAGCGCGTGCACCGCCTCCGGTTGGTGCGCGGCCAGCCGCAGCGCCAGGAGCGCACCCATGGACAGTCCGGCGACGAACACGCGGCGGTACCCGGAGAGCGAGGCCAGCGCCTCGTCCGCGCAGGCCTGCCAGTCGCGGTAGCCCACGTCCAGCATCGCCTCCGGCGTGGTGCCGTGCCCTGGAAGCCGGGGCGCCACGACGCGCATCCCCCGCGCCGCCAGCGCCTCTCCCAGCGGGCGCACCTCCCAGGGGCTGCCGGTGAAGCCATGCAGGAGCAGGCAGGCGTCCGGACCGCGTCCGAGCGCGAAGGGCGCGGTGGACTCCCCGTCGATGTCCCGCCAGCGCGTGCTCACGGGGAGGACACTGGCCACGACGGGCCCCAGGCGCTATGCCGCCTGCCTCATGGCCGACACTCCGACGAAGCCCCCTGAAGTGCAGCTCCAGGTGCAGATGACCGAAGAGGTGTCCAATGGCCAGTACAGCAACCTGGCCCTGGTGAACCACACGGACTCGGAGTTCGTGATGGACTTCCTCTACGTCCAGCCCCAGCAGCCCCTGGCCCGCGTGCGCTCGCGCATCATCACCAGCCCGCGCCACCTCAAGCGCTTCCTGAAGGTCCTCCAGGACAACCTGCAACACTACGAAGCGCGCTTCGGCACCATCGTGCTGGGCGAGGACGAAGGCCCCCGGCACTGAAGGGGAGGGTCTCCAGGGACTTTCCCTGGTGGCCATTCCCGGCGCACACTGCGCGGCATCGTGTTCCGAGTCCTCGTGTTCGCCGCTGCCCTGTTGTCCGCCGCCACCGCCTCCGCCCAATGCACGGGGGACGGCGTGCAGCTGTATCCCGCGCCCGGGGGCATCGTCCCCACCAACATGCGCCTCCTCCTGGAGGGCGTGGGCACCGCGAAGTCGCCGGTGCTGGGACTGGTGGGCAAGCCCCTGAAGCTGGTCTCCACCGACCACGAGGTGAAGCTCAAGGTCACCAAGGGCTGGGAGAGCTCCCTGGGCCGCGCCACCGTCATCCTCAAGCTGGCGGAGCCGATGCAGCCGGACAAGCGCTACTTCCTGAACCTGACGGAGGTGCTCCCCAACGTTTCCCTCCTCAACGGCCAGGTGGGCGCGCAGCCGTCATGGCTGAGCGGCAAGGGGCCGGACGCCAAGGCGCCCAAGTGGGTGAAGCGCCCCGCGGTGTCGGAGGGCTTCATCCGCCGCTCGCCCCAGGGCATCGCGCGCTTCGTGAAGCTCAACCTGGCCCTGCGCGAGGAGAGCCCCGCCTTCCTGGTGGTGAAGCTGTCGCCGCGCCGGCTGGGCCTTTCCCCGCAGCAGTACCTGCTGCCCGTGCAGGGCAACACCGCTTATCTGGGCCATGAGGCCTGCGGTGGGGCGTTCTCGCTGGAGGACGGGCGCAGCTACCGCGCGCGCATCGAGGCCTTCGATGCAGCGGGCAACCTGGCGCCATCCACGCCCCCCGTGGACTTCGAGGCCCCGTCCGCCCAGGGCCCCTAGTAGTGTGTCCGCCCGTTCAACCCCACGACAGGGAGACAACGGGCATGACGGCGACGGTGGACGTGGAGGGCATGAAGGGGCGCATGGCCGCCTTCATCCAGAAGCTCCAGGACGACATCTGTGGCGCGCTGGAGACGCTGGACGGCCAGGGCCGCTTCCGCGAGGACGCGTGGACCCGCCCGGGCGGCGGCGGCGGACGCAGCCGCGTGCTGGAGGAGGGCGCCGTCCTGGAGAAGGCGGGCGTCAACATCTCCATGGTCCATGGCGAGCTGGAAGAGGCCTTCGCGAAGAAGCTCCAGGGCGAGGGCCGCACCTTCTGGGCCGGGGGCCTGTCGCTGGTGCTGCACCCGAAGAGCCCGCACGTGCCCACCGTGCACGCCAACTACCGCTTCATCCACCAGGGCGGGCGCGCGTGGTTCGGCGGCGGCGCGGACCTGACGCCGTACTACCTGCACGACGAGGACGCGGCCCACTTCCACCGCGTGCACAAGGCCGCGTGTGACGCGCACGACCCCACGTACTACCCGCGCTTCAAGGCCGCGTGTGACACGTACTTCCACCTGCGCCACCGGGGCGAGTCGCGCGGCGTGGGCGGCCTCTTCTTCGAGAACATGGGCGGCGACCTGGAGCGCGAGTTCGCCTTCGTGCAGGCGTGCGGCAACAGCTTCATCCCCGCGTACCTGCCCATCGCGCAGAAGCACAAGGACACGCCCGTCACGGAAGCGCAGCGCTTCTGGCAGGAGGTGCGCCGGGGCCGCTACGTGGAGTTCAACCTCGTCTACGACCGGGGCACCATCTTCGGCCTGGAGACGCAGGGGCGCACGGAGTCCATCCTCATGTCGCTGCCGCCGCGCGTGCGCTGGCGCTACGACTACCACCCGGAGCCCGGCACGCCGGAGGCCCGGCTGGTGGAGGTGCTGCGCAATCCCCGGGAGTGGGCCTGATGTCCGCGTCACCGGAGCCCGGGCAGCCCGGGGAGCCCACGCCCGGCCCCGCGCGCCCGCGCAACACCGGCGTGCGCCTGGGCATCGCCGTCACCGTGTTCGCGGCGATGGCCGCCACCGCCCTGTTCATCCTCCGGCTCCCGGCGATGAAAGGCTCGGGGGCCGCGTCGCCGGAGCAGGTGGCCAACGAGGCCCGCATCCAGGTGCTGGCCCTGTGCGACGCGGTGCAGGGCTTCCGTGACGAGCACGGCGACTACGTGTCCATCGCGCCCTATCCCGTCCCCGTGCCCCAGCGCGGCGAGGCCGTGCCCTTCCCGCAGGACCACGAGGACTTCCACCGCATCGGCTTCGACCCCGGCCCCGCCGTGCACCTCCAGTACGAGGTGCGGGTGGAGGAGAGCCCCGTGGGCGAGCCGGAGGTGTCCTGCTTCGCCCGCGCGGACACGGACGGCGACGGCCTCAACGCCGTGTACCGGATCCGTCTGGATGCCAACGGGATGACGACCCCCGTGGAGGCGGAGCACGAGGGGGAGTAGCCCCCCATGCAACTCCGGGTTCTCGTTGTGAGAGAATCCACCCGATGGGAAACGTCGGCGACATCCGCGGCCCCCGCACGGGGGGACCTCCCGGCTCCGGTGGGCCCCGCTCCGGCGGTGGCCCCTCGGCGTCCACGCCGTCGGCGCCAACCACTCCGTTCCGGGATGACGGGATGGAGACCTCCACCCCCACCACCTCGCCCGGCGACCGCACCCGCATCGGCGCTCCGCCCGTGGGGCTTCCGCCGGAAGCAGATGGCGGCGCGCCCCTGGAGCCCGGTGGCGAGCAGGGGCTCCCCGGCGGCGAAGGCCTGGAGACCGGCGCTGCTCCAGAGGGTGACGGCACCCCGCAGGACGTGGGCCCGCGGTCGGTCCGCGTGGGCGTTCCCAACCGGGGCCCGCAGACGGACCGGGGCGGCGGGACGACGCGGGCACCCCGCGCGGACGCCGGCACGGGCTTCGAGTCCCCCGGCACGGCCACCCCCACGCCCCGGCGCAAGGGCGGCGACGGCTTCCGCACGCCCGGCTCCGTCCCCACCGCCGCCAGCCCGTACCTGGGCGCGGGCGAGGCGCGCGGGCCCGTGCTGGACGTGGAGTCGCTCATCCCCTCCGACCTCCAGGACCTGGAGGGCCAGCTGGCGGTGGGCAAGCGCTTCGCCTCGGACGCGGCGCTGCTGTCCGCGCAGGTGCGGCCCGCGTCGCTGCCGTCGTCGGACCGGGTGGCCCGGCTGTGGGCCTTCTTCGCCGCCTACGCGGAGGCCGCCGCGCAGCACCCGCCCGCCCCGGAAGGGAAGGCCGCCTTCGAACAGGCCCTCAAGGACCAGGGCTTCGCCGGGCTCCAGGACGCCCACACCGGGCAGAACGGCGTGGAGGCCGGGATGTGGGTGATGGACGCGCCCTCCCCCGAGGAGGCCCGCGAGCGCGCGGACGCCGTCCGGCTGGAGCCCCCGCCCGACGTGCGCCACTCCGAGCAGGCCGCCCCGCTC
>NZ_RAWK01000206.1 GCF_003612165.1 Corallococcus aberystwythensis
CGCCCACCCCGCCCAACACCTCGGGGCGCGTGGTGCGCGCGGCATGGGGCTTGATCTTCTCGACGAACGCGTCGCCGGCCTCGATGTCTACTCCGGACTGCTTGTAGGTCGTTCCCACGGGCCGGCCTTGTACCCCTCCCGGGGGCCCCTGTCTCGGGCCTCCTCAAGGACCTGTCGGGTTTGCGGCGCCAGCCCGCCCTCGGGTGCCCGCACGATATCGGTCTGGGATATTTGACCGGTGGGGTGGGGGCTGATTGACTCGCGGGCCAGATGGGCGCCGAGGAAACCCTCTTTCAACGTTTTGGCAAGGAGTTCCCCAAGGGCACCGAGCTCTTCCGCGAGGGAGAGATCGGCAAGGAGATGTTCGTCATCCAGTCCGGGAAGATCGCCATCTCCAAGCGCGTGCGCGACGTGGAGAAGGTCCTCGCGGTCCTGGGCCCGGGCGAATTCTTCGGCGAGATGGCCATCATCTCCAACAAGCCCCGGAACGCCTCCGCCGTGGTGCACGACGACGCGAAGCTGCTCGTCATCGACCCGAAGACCTTCGAGGCGATGATCCGCGGCAACTCGGAGATCGCCGTGCGGATGATCAAGAAGCTGGCCGAGCGCCTCTCCGAGGCGGACGCCCAGATTGAGAACCTGCTCCACGGCGACCCCGCCAGCCGCGTCGTTCACCAGATCCTCCAGGCCTGCCAGACGCGCGGCCGGCCGCTGGAGGAGGGCGTGGAGGTGGACTTCGCCGTCCGGGAGATGCCCCGGCAGATAGGGGTGGGCGAGCCCGCGGTGCGCAGCATGCTGGATCGCCTGGAGCGCGCGGGCCTCATCGAGCGCAGCGGTGACAGGCTCACCGTGTATGACACGGCCCGGCTGCATGACTTCCTCAACTACCTTGAGATGAAGTGGAAGTTCGGAGACCTCTAGCGTGAAGCTGCAAGTCCTCGGGTGCCACGGTGGCGAGCTTCCCTCGTGCAGGAGCACGTGCTTCCTCGTGGACGACGTGCTCGCGCTGGACGCGGGCGCACTCACCGGGACGCTCACGCTGGAGCAGCTCTGCAAGGTGGACGACGTGCTCGTCGGCCACAGCCACTTCGACCACGTGAAGGACCTGCCGCTGCTGGCCGACCTCGTCATTGGCCGCAGGGACAGGCCCGTCACCATCCATGCCTCCCGCGAGTGCGCCAAGGCGCTGCGCGAGAACATGTTCAACAACTCGCTGTGGCCGGACTTCACGCGCATCCCCACGCGCCACAAGCCCGTGCTCGCCATCAAGACCTTCCGCGCCGGCAGCACCTTCCAGGTGGGCCCCTACACCGTGAAGAGCGTGCCGGTGAGCCACCCCGTGGAGTCGTGCGCCTTCATCATCAGCGACGGGAAGTCGTCGCTCGCCATGAGCGGCGACACCGGCCCCACGGACAAGCTGTGGAAGGCGCTCAACGCCACGAAGAACCTCAAGGCGCTGCTGCTGGAGACCAGCTTCCCCAACAGCCTCCAGGCCCTGGCGGACATCTCCGGCCACCTGACGCCCGCCACCGTGGGCTCGGAGCTGCGCAAGTTCGACCGCAACGGCGCCCAGGTGATGCTCTACCACCTGAAGCCCGCCTTCGTGACCCAGCTCAAGAAGGAGCTGGCCCCGCTGCCCGTGAACGTCCTGGAACTGGGCGAGACGTTCCAGTTCTAGGTGCGCTTGTGCCGCGGCGCGCCGTACGGGGGTATTGACGGCTCGCGGCGGCCGGATTAACCCCCGGCTCTCATGGCCTGGTTCTCCAAGAAGCCCCGCATCGCCGTCGACCCTGAGCCCGCCGCCGAGCCCCAGCCCTCCCGCATGCAGGGCCTGTGGGCCAAGTGCGAGCAGTGCGACGAAATCATCTACCGCCAGGAGCTCGAGAAGAACTGGATGGTGTGCATGCACTGCGAGCACCACCACGCCTGGACGGCTCGCGCGCGCCTCGCCGCCACGCTGGATCCGGACTCCTTCGAGGAGTTCGACAAGGAGCTGGAGCCCCAGGACCCGCTCGGCTTCATGGACACCAAGAAGTACAAGGACCGGCTCAAGTCCACGCGCAAGAACCTGGACGAGAACGACGCGTTCATCTCCGGCGTGGGCCGCATCGAGGGCCACCCCGTCTCCATCGGCAGCTTCGTGTTCGAGTTCATGGGTGGCTCCATGGGCTCCGTGGTGGGTGAGAAGGTCACGCGCGTGTTCGAGCGCGCCTTCGAGCTCAAGTGCCCCGCGGTGGTGTTCTCCGCCTCCGGTGGCGCGCGCATGCAGGAGGGCATCTTCTCCCTGATGCAGATGGCGAAGACGTCCGCGGCGATTGCCCGCTTCCGCACCAGCGGCAAGCCGTACATCTCCGTGATGCTCAACCCCACGACGGGCGGCGTGGCCGCGTCCTTCTCCTGGCTGGGCGACATCATCCTCGCGGAGCCCAAGGCCCTCATCGGCTTCGCCGGCCCGCGCGTGATTGAGCAGACCATCCGCCAGAAGCTGCCGGAGGGCTTCCAGCGCTCGGAGTTCCTGCTGGACCACGGGATGATCGACGCCATCGTCCACCGCAAGGACCTGCGCGGGAAGCTGGGCCAGCTGCTGGGCATGCTGGGGTAGGGCGGCGGGCCTCCACGCCATGGACGCCCCACGCGCCGCCCCCCGGACTCCGGAAGACGCCCTGCGCTTCTTCCAGACCCTCAACCCCTCCGGCATCAAGCTGGGGTTGGAGCGAGTGAGGGACGCGCTCGCCTCGTTGGATCATCCCGAGCGCGACTACCCGGCGCTGCACGTCGCCGGCACCAACGGCAAGGGCAGCACCTGCGCCTTCGTGGCGCGCGCGATGGAGGCCGCTGGCCACCGCGTGGGGCTCTACACGTCCCCGCACCTGGTGCGCGTCAACGAGCGGATCCGCGTCGCGGGCGCGGACATCCCGGACGACGTGTTCGGGCAGCGCATCCTGGAGGTGCTGGAGCGCTATCCGTCCGCGCTGTCGGATCCGATGACGTACTTCGAGTTCGGCACCGTGGTCTCGCTCTGGCACTTCTCCCGCGAACACGTGGACGTGGCCGTCCTGGAGACGGGCCTGGGCGGCCGGCTGGACGCCACCACCGCCGCGAACCCCGTCGTGACGTGCGTCACGCCCGTGTCCTTCGACCACATGGAGTACCTGGGCCACACGCTGAGCGAAATCGCCTGGGAGAAGGCCGGCATCTTCAAGTCCGGCGTGCCGGTGGTCCTGTCCCAGCAGGAGCCGGAGGCCCTGGATTCCCTCCTGCGCCGCGCGGAGCAACTCGCCGTCCCCGTTCAGGTGGAGGGCCGCGACTTCGGCATCGTCCCCGGGTCCGATGGGACGCTTTTCTATCGCGGCCCCGGCTGGTCGCTCGACAATCTCACGCTCGCGCTGCGCGGTCCGTATCAACAGCAGAACGCGGCGGTGGCCCTGGCCTGCCTGGAGGCCCTTCAGTCCCGGGGCGTGGCGGTGACGCCGGAGGCCGCGCGCGAGGGCCTGGCCACCGCGCGCTGGCCGGGGCGGCTGGAGGAGGTGGCCCAGGCCCCGACGGTGGTGGTGGACGGCGCCCACAACCCGGCGGGCGTGGCGGTGCTGCTGGAGGCCCTGGACTCGCTCTACGCCGGGCGGCCGCTGCACCTGGTTTTCGGCGTGGTGGCGGACAAGGACCGGGGGCCGATGATGCGGGCGCTGTTTCCGCTGGCGGCCTCCGTGCACCTCACGCCGCTGGACACGCCGCGCTCGCTCGCTCCGGAGCGATACGTGTCTGAAGCAGGGGCACTGTGTCCGCGGGTCGTCGCGCACGCCTCCCTGGAAGAGGCCCTTGCCGGAGCGAGGGCCGATGCAGTGGGTCGTCCGGACGGCGTGGTGCTGGCGACGGGCTCATTGTTCCTGGTAGGCGCCGTGAAGCGATTGGTCGACCGAAGCCTTGGCGCAATGCAGCAGCAGCAGTAACTTTGCGACATGCGCCTGCCGGACTGGAGATCAGCACTTCCGGGACCCCCGATGCCCACCGTCGATGAGGTCGATTTCCGGGCGCTGTACTCCAAGACGAACTACGTGGTGGAGACGGCGGATGGCTGGTCGCTCGTCATCACGCGCTACCGGCCGGTGAAACAGGCGTTCGCGCAGCCGCTGTTCGGTGAGCCGCTGCTGCTGGTGCACGGCTTCTCCCAGAACCGGCACACGTGGACGAGCGGCCAGTTCGTCAAGAACCTGCTCTTCTTCGGCGTGGACATCCACATCCTGGAGCTGCGCGGGCACGGCAAGAGCTCCATCGCCTTCCAGAAGGAGCGCGCGGAGCGCTTCAAGCGCCCGCTGCCGCAGGACCTGGACTACGGCTGGGACCTGGACAGCTACTTCCTCTACGACCTGCCGGCGGCCGTCTCCGGCGTCAAGCGCATCACCCGGCGCGAGCGCGTCTTCTACTGCGGCCACTCCATGGGCGGCATGCTGGGCTACGGCTACGCCGGCATCCACGACGACTTCGAGGGGCTCATCACCATCGGGTCGCCGGCGGACCTGGGGCGCGGCTTCATGCTCCTGCGCATGCTGGCGCACGGCTCGCCGCTGATGGCGAGCGCGGTGGACATGACGCTGGGCGGACTGAACTTGAACCGCCGCGCGTCTTCGCTGGGCCGCTCGCTCCTGGCGAAGGGGGCCGGCGCCTTCAGCCCCGCGCTCCAGAAGCGCCTGACGCCGGACGAGGCGAAGCCGCTGGTGTTCAACGCGGTGCCGGTGGACGTCGTGCTCAAGTGGGTGGAGCGGCAGCTGTCGCAGGCGGACGAGTCCGCGCTGTATCAGCGGTTCACTCGCAAGCTGAACCGGCTCATCAACACCGAGCGCGTCAGCCGCGACGACATCCGGTGGCTCCTGCGCGAGGGCGGCGAGCGCGAGCCGCGCAAGGTGATTGAACAGTTCGCCCGGTGGATCCGCCGGGGCGAGATGGTCTGCTACCGCACGGACTACGACTTCAAGCGCGGCTTCGGGAAGATTGAAATCCCCATGGCCATCATCTTCGGGGACCTGGATCCGCTGGCGTCCGTGGAGTCCACGCGCAGCGTGTACCGCGCCGCGAAGAGCGAATACCTGTTGTGGCGGCCGGTGAAGGGCAACAGCCACGTCGAGCTGACGATGGGGCACGACATCCGGCAGATCTGCTACGACATCAAGAACCTCATCGAGTACACGCGCACGCACCGCACGCGCTCGCCGGCCCTGCCGCGCTTGCGTTGAAGCGCGGACGTTCCGGCCAGATTGAAAAGTTGGTGCCTCCCGGGTGCGTGATAATTTCGCGCGCGTCTGTCTTCTGACGCATGTCACGGGAGTGGTCGATGAGGGGCTTCGCGGTGTCGCTGCTGGGATTGTGGCTTGTGCCGCTGGTGGCGCTGGCGCAGCAGCCGGCGGACTTCAACACCATCACGTCCGTCACCGTGAGCGGCGGGACGGTGGAGATCACCGGCAGCAAGAAGCCGGACTTCAACAGCTTCACCATGACGGATCCGCCCCGGCTCGTCATCGACGTGTCCGGCGCCGTCTTCCAGGGCGTGTCGGAGGAGCAGCCGGTGGGCAACGGCACCGTGACGGGCATCCGAACGCAGGCCTACGGCACGGAGTCCTCCTCCATCGCGCGCATCCTCATCGGCTACGAGCGCGAGGTGGAGACGGACATCCAGACCTCCGGCACCAAGCTGGTGGTGAAGGTCCTGGGCGGCGGGGGCGGCACGGCCGTCGCGCAGGCTACGCCCGCGGAAGGGCAGGGCACGCCAGCGCAGGGGACCGCCGTGGCGGCCAACACGCCCGCCGGCGCCAACGCCCAGGACGCGGCCCGCGCCGCCGCGTCGGACCGGGAAGCGCAGGAGAAGGCCGTGAAGGCCGCCGCCGACGCCGCCCGGGCGGAGCGCGAGTCCCAGGAGAAGGCCGCCGCCGAGGCCGCCGCCCGCGCCAAGGCGGATTCGGACGCGGAGGCCAAGCGTCAGGAAGAGGCCCGGCTCGCCGCGCAGCGCCAGGACGAGGAGCGCCGCAAGTCCGAGGAGGCCGCCGTCGCGGAGCGCAAGCGCCAGGAGGAGGAGGCCCAGGCCGCCACGAAGCGCGCCGAGGACGAGCGCCGCACCACCGCGCAGGCCGCCGCCGACCAGAAGCGTCAGAAGGAGGAGGCCGCGAAGGCCGCCGCCGACCAGAAGCGCGCCGACGCACAAGCCGCCGCGCAGGCCGCCGCCGACGAGAAGCGCGCCGCCGCCGAGGAGCGCCAGGCCGCCGCCAAGACGGCCGCGGAGCAGAAGCGCACCGCCGCGCAGGCCGCCGCCGACCAGAAGCGCCAGAAGGAAGAGGAGCGCCGCGCCGCCGCGCAGGCCCGCCGCGAGGAGCAGCAGTCCGCCCGTGAGTCCGCGGCCGAGGCGAAGCGCCAGCAGGCGGCGGAGGCCCGTGAGCGCCGGCAGCAGGCCGTGGCGGCCCGCGAGTCTCGCGCCCGTCCCAGCCAGGGCAGCGCCGCGGCCGAGCCGCGCGAGAGCGGCGGGGGCGCGGTGTCGTCGCGCCGCAAGACGATGACGCTGGTGGGCTTCCAGCAGCAGCCGGACAGCTCCCGCGTCTTCGTGCGCACCAACGAGCCGGTGCGCTACTCGGTGAGCACCTCCGGCAACCAGGTGGTGCTGGAGCTGGAGAACACGCGCGTGGTGGAGTCCAACAACACGCTGCCCCTGGACACCCACTTCTTCCCGTCGGCCGTGTCGCGGGTGGAGGCCTTCTCCGGCGCGGGCAGCTCCGTGCGCGTCGTCATCCAGCTGAAGCAGGGGGTTCGCTATGAGACACGCCAGGAAGGCGGCCTCATCACCCTCGACTTCCCACGCCCGGGCCGGTAGGACGGGCAGGGCGCCGTTGCCGGCACGGCGCCCACCGCCCACGCCTCCCGCATGACCTTCCTTGCTCCGGTCGCCCTGACGCTCTGGGTGGCGGCCCAGATTCCGCTGGCCACGCAGGTGGAACTGCCCACCGGCGAGACCGTGGAGCTGGCGGCCGACTACGTCGTCTACGAAAACGACGTCCTCACCGCCCGGGGCCACTGCGAACTGCGCAGCGGGCCCAACGTGCTGCGCGCGGATGAGGTCACGTACAGCGAGGCCACGCAGGTGGCCACCGCCACCGGCAACGTGATGTTCGTCAGCGGCCTGATGGCCGCCGTCGCGGACGACGTGCGCGTGGACCTGCGCTCCAACGAGGCCAGCGTGAAGGGCGGCCTCTTCATGCAGAAGAAGGGCGTCACCCCCGAAGCGCTCCAGGCCGCCAAGACACCGGACGAACTGCGCAAGCTGGGAGAGACGCCCGTCCTGATGAGCGGCACGCGCATCAGGCGTACCGGGGAGACGGCCTTCTCCGTGGACGGCCTGGCCTTCACCCCGTGCCAGTGCGGCCCGGGCGAGCCCAGCTGGCGCGTGGAGGCGAAGGAGGCCAACGTGAAGATGGGCGAGCGCGCCATCCTCACCTGGCCCGTGGTGTACGTGCGCTCCGTGCCGGTGTTCGCGCTGCCGTGGCTCTACCTGCCCCTGGCCGAGCGCCGCTCCGGCCTGCTCATCCCCCGCCCGTCCAACTCCGGCCTCAACGGCTTCGGGCTGGATGTCCCCGTCTTCGTCACGCTGGGGGAGAGCTACGACCTCACGTTCACCCCCGGCATCTACACGGGCGGCGGTGACATCTCGAACCCGCGGTTCCTCCAGGAGGACGGCGTCACGCCCATCCGCGAGCCGCGCACCAACGGCGTGAAGGGACCCCGGCTCCTCACGGAGTTCCGCTACGTCCCCAGCGACCGCACGCGCGGCCGGGCCACCCTGGGCTTCCTCTACGACCTGCGGCCCCGGTTGAATCCCACCAACTACGACTTCTTGCGCGTCGTGGACCGCTCCAACCCGGACGCCCCCACCTACACCCAGGAGATCATCGACGAGAAGCGCGGGCTGCGGGGCGAGGCGTCCTGGCAGCACACGCAGGACCTGGGCGACGGCTGGCGCGACCGCGTGGACGCGTACTTCGTGTCGGACGGCTTCTACACGCGCGACCTCACCGCCGACCTGCTGGTGCAGAACAACAACTACCTGCGCAGCACCGCCGTCGTGTACCAGCGCCGCGACGACCGCTACCTGGGGCTGGACGTGTCGCTGCGCCAGGACCTGCGCTACCCCTTCCGCTTCTTCCAGACGAACCCCGTCCCCGCGGCGGGCTCGCTGACCGGCGAGGGCTTCAACCCTCACGGCCCCACGACGTTCCAGCGGCTGCCGGGCCTTACCCTGGACCTGCCGCAGCGGCCCCTCTTCGGCGGGCGGGTGATGGGCGGGATGCAGGTGGAGTACAGCCGGCTGGCCCCGCTGCGCAGCGGAGGCTTCGCGGACGACGGCTCCGACGGGCTCTTCTCGCTCAACCCCCACACCTGGCGCCCCGAGGGCACGGCGCTCTACGGCGAGGCCCTGCCTTTCGATACGCTGGAGGGCAACGGCCGCCTGGACCCCACGGAGCGCGAGGGCCGTGACCGCGTGGCCCTGACCCCGCGCCTGTCCATGTCCTACGGGCTGGGCACGTGGGGCCGGCTGACGCCTTCCGTGGCGCTGCGCCAGGACGTGTCCGTGGGCGAGGTCTCCGGCCGCACCGCCGCGCGTGGCTATGCGCTGGCGGACCTGATGCTGGACTCGCAGCTGGCGCGCACCTTCACGGACGGGGACACGCTCTACCGCCACACGCTGGCCCCGTCGGTGAACCTGCGCTACGTGCCCGGCGGCTGGGGCCACGGGCTCACCGCCCTGAACGGCTCCGGCACCGGCTCCGGCACCGTGCCGCTCATCTACGACGAGTGGGACTCCGCGGTGCCGCTCCAGTCAGACGGCAGCGTGCGCGGCTTCCTCCATGCCGTGGTCGCCGTGGACCAGACGCTGCGCGTTCGCAAGGGCCCCAGCACCCGGGAACCGCTGCGCCTGCGCATCGGCCAGGGCTTCGACCTGTCGCGCATCGCGCCCGTCGCGGGCCGGGACACCCTGCAGGGCAGCGTGGTGCGGGACACCTTCGCGCGCCTGTCCGCCAGCGCCGGCGTCCTCACCGCGGGTGCGCTCGTGCGCATGGACCCGACGACGCGCGACATCACCCAGCTGTCCGCCGACTTCACCATCGACAACGGCAAGGGCAACGCGCTGTACGCGCGCTACGACGACCTGCTGGCCGTGAAACAACTGTCAATTGATCGTGGGTTGGATCCCTTGGCACAGGGACCCGATTTCGTACGGCGGGGCATGGACATGCTGGTGGGAGACGCACCTCGTCCCCTCCCACCCCACAGCGATCAAGTCGACCCCTCTCCGACCGAACGGGCACAGGCTCTCACTGCCGGTACGCGAATCAAGCTCGGATTCGGGCTCGGGTTGCGATACGAAGCGTTGGTGCAGCCGCTTTATAAGGATTCGATTACCCAGGAAAGTCAGCCCCTTGCACAGCAGACCTTTGGCGTGTCCTACGGGCCCGCCTGTGACTGCTGGCGCATCGAGGGGGTGGTGATCCTGCGGCGCAACCAGTCGCCGGAATTCGCCGGCGTTAATCTGAGTGTGGCCGGTTTCGGATCCTTCGGGTCGGGAGGATAGGAATCACCCGGCGTACGCGAGCGTTGCACTCACCTCGAAACATCCCCCAGAGGAGAAGTACTTCGTGTCGGATCTCGGAAAAAGAATTGGCCAGCGCATTCGCGAGCTTCGCACGCAGCGCCCGGAGCGATGGACGCAGGAAGAGCTCGCGGAGCGTGCGCAGATCAGCGTGTCCTTCCTGTCGATGATCGAGCGCGGCGAGCGTGTGCCCCATGTTGAAACACTGGCGGCGCTCTCCAATGCCCTCAGCGTCAGCCTCGGTGAGCTCTTCACGGGCACCGAGCAGACGCCCGCCCAGACGGAGGACCTGCTGCGTCCCCTGTCGGATTTCGCCCGTGCCCGCGGCCTCAACGCCCGCGACGTGGACCGCCTGCTCGGCGTGGCCCGCGTGATGTTCAACGGCTCGGCGGCCTGAAACCCCTCCCGGGGAGGGACTTTCCCCGTGCGTGTGCCTTTCCGCCCGCCTCCCCCTCGGCGTGGCGGAGGGCCCCACGTAAGGATTGACCCCGGGGCCCCGCGTCCGTAGCGTGGCTGGCTGATTCTTGAATCAACCAGCCGTGGGAGGACGCGTGGGCCAGCAGAAGACGGCGCCAGAGAACGGGACGCGGGAGAGCGAGCGTCGCCGGACCATCCTGCGGGCCGCCATCGACGTGTTCGCTCGCAAGGGCTACCACGGCTGCCGCATCGCGGACGTCGCCAAGGAGGCGGGCGTCGCGTACGGGCTCGTCTACCACTACTTCAAGAACAAGGATGAGCTGCTGGAGACCGTCTTCGAGACGGGCTGGAGCGGCTTCATCGCGCGTGCGCGCGCCGTCGCGGAGAGCGAAGGGCCGCTGGTGGAGAAGGTCCGCCGCATCGCGGACGTGGCCTTCGAGGCCTACCGCGTGGACCCCCGCGCGGTGAAGGTGCTCATCCTGGAGATTGCCCGCTCACCGGCCGGCGCCCGCATCAACCGGCAGACGGCCTTCGTGGACGTCATCCGCCTGAGCGCGCAGATGTTCACGCACGCGAAGGAGGCGGGGGAGCTGCGCCCGGACGTGGATCCGCTGCTCGCGTCCGCGCTGCTCTTCGGCTCCATCGAAATGGGGCTCACTGCTTTCGTCGTGGGGCTGGCGGACGCGCGGGACGCGGTGATGCTCGAGCGCGCCAAGGCGCAGATCGCCGACTCCTTCCTCCACGGCGTGCTGCTGGGGGGCGCGTCCGCCCAGGCGGAGCCCGCGAAGGCCGAGCCGGTGAAGCCCGAGCCTCCGAAGGAGGAGGCCCCTTCGGACGGCGCCCCGCTGAAGCGGGAGAAGGCCGCGCCGAAGGCCCGGGCCCCCAAGCGCGGCTGAGGCCTCACGCGCCTTGGGGCCGCGCGCTACGGGTTGCTCAAGCCGGGGGCGTTGGTGGCCATGCCCGGCGCTTCCGGGGCACCGGTGAAGTCCAGCTTGAGCAGCGTCTGGCCATCCACCCAGCGGTCATCCGCCTTCACGCCCCAGTGCAGGTGCGGGCCGGTGACGCGGCCCGTGCTGCCCACCAGGCCCAGCGCGTCGCCCTGCTTCACCTGTGAGCCGTCCTTCACGTCGATGCGCGACAGGTGGAAGTACGCGGTGAAGAGCCCCGCGCCGTGGTGCACGAGCACGGTGTTGCCGGAGGCGTAGTTGTCACGCGCCATCACCACCGTGCCGTCGTTGGCGGCGACCACCGGCGAGCCCGTGGCGCCATCCAGGTCCACGCCGAAGTGCTGGGTCTGCAGCTTGCCGTTGAACGAGCGGCGGTCGCCAAAGGGCGCCGTCACGGTGGCCTCGCGCGGCCAGGCGAAGTTCTGGCCGAAGAGGGGCGTCTGGAAGGGCTGCGCGAACGCCGCGGCGAAGGCCTTGCGGTCCGCCTCCATGCGCGCCTTCACCTTCTTGGGCGGCGACACGTACTTGTTGGCCACGCGCAGCTCGCGCTCGCGGAAGCCCGGCGCGCCCACGGTGAGCACGCTGGACAGCACCACCGGCAGGCCACGCCCGGAGACCGTGACGTCCACCGGCACGGTGCCCTCGGGCTGCTCCACCGGAAGGCTGGTGAGGGCCGCGTAGCCGTCGCTCCACGCGAAGAAGCGCAGGGGCCGGCCCGCGAGCGTCCCCGTGGGCAGCGCGGACGCGCCGCTCACCGTCACCAGCACCGGGTCACCCGGCTTCGGGTTGGCGGGCTGGAGCGTCAGGTGGGGCCCGTCCACGGGCGCCACCTTCAGCGGCGCCAGCGCTCCCTGGACCCCGGCACCCGGCGTGGGAGTTCCCGGGGCGCGGATGCCCGGCGCCGCGGGCGTGGCCGGCACGCTTCCCGTCACCAGGGCGGAGGACGCGGGCGTGGCGGCGAGCGCCGGAGACCCGGTGGCGAGCAGGGCGAGGACGACAGCGCGAGAGGCGGACAGGTTCCGGGCGGGCATGGGCCGTTCTTTACACCACGCACGCGCGGAACCTTCCCGGACCGGCGTCGGGCGTGTTGGCTGTCTGCTTCTCTGCCCGGAAGGGCCCGCCTGGATGCCTCCTGCTGGCCGCCTGGCCGCCCGTCCCGGAAGCAGGCCCTGAATGCGTTTCATTGTCGGTACTTGAGTGCCCTGGGAGGCGAAACCGTGTTCCTGGCCGGACGAGCGGCAGGCAGCCGTGCCGGTTCCCGCGCGTCAAGGCGTTACGGACGGCGGGGGGCTCCCTAGCTTTCCGACATCAACGCATCGCATCGACTTCGAAAGGGAGGGCGCACATGCCTCGCTCCTACAGCTTCGACCACTTCCAGGTTCCCAAGACGCTGCCGCCGCAGAAGCGCAGCCTGCGCAAGCGCGACAAGGAACAGTTCGCGCAGTCGTCGCGGGTGACGGTGAACGACGACGCCGGCGTCCACTACGGCAAGAGCCACGCGCAGACCGAGGAAATCCTCATGGCGCGCAAGATGGAGCTCCAGCTGGAGGAGCTGGCGCGTCCGGATGCGGACGCCAAGTTCTCCCATGGCCCGGTGTCCAAGGTGAGCGGCGCCGCGAAGAAGCAGCAGAAGGCGGCTGCGTCGCCCGTCATCGGGACGACGGCGCCCATCGGGGCCCTGCCGCCCACCCAGGAGCGGCCTCCGCAGGCCCGCCTGCCGGACCTCCTCGACGAGGCGCGCCGGCAGGTCAAGGCCATCCAGACCGGCGTGAGCGACGTCGCGTCCGCCGTGCAGCGGCTGGCGACGCTGCCCCTGGAAGCGGCGCGGCTGGCGGCCCGCCGTATCATCCCGGCCTGAACACGAAGCGGAGGGTGAAACACGCGTGGAGCTGACCCTGGTCTCCTACAACATCCACTCCGGCATCGGGGTGGACGGAGCTTTCGACCTGGAGCGCGTGGGCGCGGTGCTCCGCGAGGTGAACGCGGACATCATCGCCCTGCAGGAGGTGGGGGACTTCCGGGGCAAGACGTCCCGGGAGGACCAGCCCGAACACCTGGCCGAGATGCTGGGGATGCACATGGCGTTCGGACCCAACGTGGTCCGCAATGGCCGCCGCTACGGCAACGCCATCCTCAGCCGGCTGCCGGTGCTCAAGTCGAAGAACTACGACCTGAGCGTGCCGGGCCGTGAGCCCCGGGGCGCGTTGAGGTGCGACCTGGACCTGGGGGACAGCCAGCAGCTGCACGTCTTCTGTCTCCACCTGGGCTTGTCCGTGAGTGAACGGCGGCGGCAGGAAGCGCTCCTGCTGTCCGCCGACCTCCTCCGCGACGCGGCCCGCAAGGACCCGATGGTGGTGTGTGGAGATTTCAACTCCTGGGGCAACGGGCCGGTGTCGTCACTGGTTCGCGAGGCCATCCACGACGCCGCGTTCGAGCTGGGCGCCGCCGCGCGCACGTACCCCACGCGGCTGCCCCTGTTCCGGTTGGATCGCATCTACGTGGACTCCGGGGTGCGGCCGGTGTCGGTGACGCCGCACCGCTCGCCCTTGAGCCGGGTGGCGTCGGACCACCTGCCGCTGGTGATGCGCTTCGAGGCCCCCATCTCCGTGCAGCCGCCCGTCGCACCGCCGGTGGAGCTGATCGGCTAGAGGTGGGCGCTTGCGCTAGGATTGCCCGGGTCCGGAGGTTTCTCGCGTTGAGTGGCCGACGCTGGCGAACGCCGGACAATTCCGCCGCGCCGTGGTTGTCGCGGGGAGGTGGGGTGCCTAGGTTGGCGCCCACGCGCACAGGGACGTGAGCGTCGGCCGGAGAGCGCATGCACGTGGGCAGTGAACAGACGGATCGCGGCGTCGCCGCGCTCGTCGGGCGCATGGCGGACGGCTTCAGTCGGTTGGTGACGCAGCACCTCCAGCTGGCGCGCGTGGAGCTGGCGGAGGACGCGAAGGCCATGGGCCTGGACGTGGCGAGCATCGCCGTGTTCGTGCCCTTCCTCCTCGTGGGTTACGCCTTCGTCTGCGGTGCGCTGGCGGCCGTGCTCGCTCCGTGGACGGGGTGGGCGGGGGCGCTGGCCATCGTGGGCGCGGTGAACCTGGTGGGCGGCGGCCTGGGCATCCTGCGCGCGGTGAAGCGGATGAAGGCGCGTCAGATGATGGATGACAGCGTGAGCGAGCTGTCGCGCAGCATGGCGGCGCTCACCACGGCACGCCCGCAGGTGACGGCGGCGCCCGGGGTGAACACGCTGAAGGACACGACGGGAATGGCTTTCAAGGAGCCGCGGGATGGCCGCTAGCAATGGACACCTGCCGCGCACCAGCGCGGCGCTTCGCGAGGAAATCGAGCGCACCCGGGCCGACCTGGCCACGTCGGTGAGCGCGCTGCGGGTGGAGGTTTCGGAGGTCACGGACTGGCGTCAGTGGGTGCGCAAGCATCCCTATGCCTGCGTGGGGACCGCCTTCCTCGTGGGCTACCTGGTGGGCTCGCGGCGCTCGGACGAGCGCCGGCGCGGCTGAGTGCAGAGACTTCAAGTCGCAATCGGAAAAACGAACGCACAGCAGAGGGCTTCCATGGAAATCAATCCGCAGCAGATGGCAGACCGGGCGCGGCAGCTTCAGGAGCAGCTTCCGGACATGGACGAGGCGCGGCAGAACCTGGTGGACATGAACCGTCAGGTCGTCTCCTTCATCAAGGCCAACCCGGGCACGTGCCTGTTGGGCGCCATCGCGGTGGGCTTCATCGTGGGCCGCATCGCGTCCCGCTAACCGGTTGCCTGGCAAAGGGAGCACGGACATGACGAACTATTCGGGCACGACGGGCAACGGCACGGCGGAACACAGCGAGGACGCGGGCTTCGGCCAGCGCGTGGATCAGCTGGGCTCCGACGCGCAGCAGTTCATCGACAACGCGCGCAGCGCGGTGGCGGACCTGGGGCAGACGCTGGACCTGAAGGGGCGCGTGGAGCGCAACCCCTATGGCACGCTGGCCATCGCCGCGGGCGTGGGCTACGTGCTGGGCGGTGGCCTCTTCACGCCGCTGACCGGGCGCATCCTCAAGCTGGGCGTGCGGCTGGCCGCGCTGCCCTTCGTGAAGGATGAGCTCCTGGGCATGGCGGAGTCCGCCTTCCAGGGCTACCAGTCGGGCCGCGGAACGCCGCCGTCGGGCAGCGTCTAGGCTTTTTGCGAAGCAGCCTCACGTCTTTCCCCCGAAGTCATTTCCTGGAGTCGGACATGCTGAGCCTGAAGGACTTGAAGAAGCTGGACCGCGACGACGTGCTGGACCTCATCGGCCTGGAGACGCGCCGCTCGACGGCGGAGACGGCGCTGCCGGCGTTGGGCATCTTCGCGGCGGGCGTGCTCGTGGGCGTGGGCGTGGGCATGCTGCTCGCGGACAAGCCCGGCACGCAGCTGCGCGGCGACCTGCGCCAGCGCATCCAGGGCGGCCAGGACAAGCTGGCCACGGCCATCAACAACGCGCGCGGCACGGAGACGCAGGCGGCGGGCGCCGGCTCCACGGTGCCGCCGGGTCAGCGGACGACCTGATTCCAGGGCGTGGCTGAAGTGCACAGAGGGCCTCTTCCCGCGCGGATGCGGGGAGGGGCCTTCGTGTTTCCGGCGGAGCCAGAGGGCGAATGGCCTAGGATGCAAGACGATGGCAACGAGGCGACGGACATCCGGTACGAAACCGCCCGGGGCGACACTGCCACCGCGACATGACACGCCCGTGGATGTCCCCGTCGTGGACGAGTCCGCGTCACTTCCCGCGCGAAACACAGACACTCCATGGTCCGCCGGACCCGAGGGCGCGCTGGGACAGCTGCGTGCGCTGGAGACACTGGAGTCCGCCTACGACGCCTGGGCGGAGCTGAAGCGCGAGCACGCGGCCTCCGTCATCCAGTTCCGCGAGGAGCAGTCCCGGCTCGCGCAGCAGGGCTCGTTCCTCCTGGGCGCGGTGCGCGCCGCGGGCATGGACCCCGGCTCGACGACCCCGGGCCTCCAGCAACAGGGCGCCGCCAGTGACTTCCTCCGCGACGCGGAAGCGAAGCTCGCCAAGGCCCGCGATGCCGTCTCCCAGCGCGAAGCGGAGAGCGAAGCCCGCTACCAGGCCGCGTTCACGGAGGTCCGCGCCACGCTCCTGGACCGCGTGCGCCGCTACCTCGTGCGCAGCCGGCCGCACCTCACGCTGCTCCTGCGCCGCGTGGGCGCGGAGCGCTCCATCCTCCACGTCGCACGCGTGCAGCCGGATGAAGCCGTCCTGCTCTGCTACCTGCTCACGCAGCGGGTCCCCTCCCGCTACGGCTTCCTCTTCGACGACTCCACCGAGGACCTGTCGCTCCTGCCCGCGCCCCTCTACGCGGAGGAGTCCGTCACATCCGACGCCATCCGCCCGGACGCGCCGGGCCTGTTGAGCGTCATCGACGCCAGCACGGAGGTCGTACCGCTCAAGGGCTTCATCCCCTTGCGCGTGCCCAGGCCCGGGGGAGGGGAGGACTTCTTCCGCCTCCTCCAGCGAGGCGCCGTGATGGAGGTGGAGATCGCGGACGGTCCGGACTTCCGCAGCATCCTCACCCGCGAAGAGTCGGAACGCTTCGCGGGCCACCTCCTGCGCCTCAAGCTGGAAGAGCGCATCGGCCTGGACATCGAGGCCGGATAGCCGCGCTCAGTTCGTCCGCACGATGCCCACTTCCGCGGTGCCCGCCAGGACGACGCTGCCCAGGAAGAGGTTGTCGGACTCCGGGCCGCCCATGCGCACGGCCTGGAAGATGACCAGGTAGGTCTGCTTCGGGTTCGGGAACGCCGTGGCGGGAATCGTCACGCGCGCCTCCCGGAACGTCGCGGGCGTCGCCGCCAGCTGGAGGAACTCCACCGGCGACGTCGGCACGTTCGAATAGGTGGACTGCCCCTTCTCCCCATTCGACGCGAGCGGCACCACCGTCACGAAGCCCAGCGTGCGGTCCTGGTTCGGCGGGGGCGCCGGCCGGTCGAACGCGAACGCCGTGTTGGCGTTGATGCGCACGAAGCCCTCCGCCGGATGGAACGCGGGGATGGCCTCCTTCGTCGGAGCGTCCTCCACCCGCGCCTCGTACTTCGTCCCTCCCTGCTCCGCGAAGAACGAGTACGTCGCGCCGGACGCGTACTTGAGGTCGTCCGTGGAGTCGCTCGTCACGCCGTAGCTGCCTCCGCCCTGGCCGTTGAGCGGGACGCCCGCCGCGCTCCCGGCGCGCAGCGTCACCGTGGCCCCGCTCAGGCCCTCCGGCTGCGAGTTCTCCCCGGACTTCGTCCCGAAGAACACGAACGCCGCCGTCTGCCCGGGGAAGGACACCACGTCCCCGCCGTCCGGCCCGCCGTACGTCCCCGCGTCGTAGCCCGCCAGCGCGGACGCGGACACGTCCACCTGCGGCGTCGCGAGCAGGGTGCCCACGATGACGTGGTCCGCCTTGAGTTGGTTCGTCGTCTTCTCCAGGTCACAGGCGAGCGGCGACACCAGGGACACGGTGGCCAGGGCGGACAGCAGCAGGCGTTTCATGGGCACTCTCTTGAACGGGACACGGATGTTCGCGTGACAGCAGCCAACCATACCGCGTGACTTGCCCCATAGGCGCGGGGCTCCGGCGGGGTATCCTGCACGCCGCTCGTGCAACGCCTCCGCATCCACTCCTCCGGCCGCCGCTTCCTCCACCGGCTCGGCTTCTCGCTCGTCATGGCGGCCCTGTTCGGCTGCCTGCTGGGCCTGCTCGTCTCCCAGCGGGTCACGGGGCCCACGCGCGCGGACGACACGCCCGCCCCGCTGCTGTCGCCCTCCGGCTTCATCGACGGCATCTCCCACTGGCTCGACGGCGGCGAGCGCGTCTTCTACGACTGGCGCATCCGCCAGCTGGGGGAGGTCTCCGAGCGCTCCGACCGCGTCGTGCTCGTCTCCATCGACGACGACACGCTCGCCGAGGCCCAGCAGGGCCCCCGCGCGGACATCGCCGCGTACCCGTGGCCGCGCCAGGTCATGGGCGGCATGGTCCACCGGCTGGTGGAGGAGGGCGCCTCCGTGGTGATGCTGGACTTCACCTACCCGGAGCTCAGCCCCCGCGCCTGCGTCACCCCCACGCGCACGGGCCGCGGCGCCCTGTCCCAGGACGACGACGCGCTCCGCGCCCTCCTGGACCAGGACCCCGGCCACTCCGTGCTCGCCTTCCGCTGGGGCGCCGAGGGCACCCGCTCGCTGCCCCCCACCGGCCGCCTGTGGCCCTACCGCGTCCGCCTGGGCAGCTACCCCGGCGTCACCGAGGCCCGCGCCCGCGCGCAGTCCGTCCTCGCCCTCCAGCGCCCCGCGTTCCTCATCCCCGCCGGCAAGGGCATGGAGGTCTGGGCCGGCGTCGCGGATGAGGGCGAGGGCCGCAGCCTGGGCGAGCAGCTGGGCACCGCCGCCGCGTCCATCCAGGAGCGCCGCGCCGCGGACGATGCCTTCCGCGTCGCGCCATCGGACCTCTTTCTCGCCCTGGCCTCCGTGCAGGTGCAGGGACTGGATCCGGAGAAGCTCCTGGAGGTGCGCCAGCTCCAGCACCCCGTGACGCCGCTGCTCAGCCCGGCCAGCGGCTACGGCGCCACCACGCTGCCCGCGGACCCGGATGGCGTCGTGCGCGGCGTGCCCCACCTCGTCGCGTACAGCCCTCGAGGCGGCGAGCGTTACGTCCTGCCCTCGCTGCCCCTGGCCGCCGCCATGCGGCTCGCGGGCACGCAGAAGCTGCGGTACGCGGAGGGGCGCCTCTACATCGGCGACAAGTACTCCGTGCCCATGGACGCGTCCGGGTACAGCCTCCTGCGCTGGGAGGCTCCGTCCGCCACCCGTGGCGCGCGCGGCCCGCTCGCCCGCTCCATCCGCGCGTGGAACGTGCTGCTCAACCTCTTCGACACGCAGGAGGCGCGTCCCACCCGCTTCGACCACGACCTGGAGGGCCGCGCCGTCATCCTCACCAACACCAGCAGCTACGCGCCGGAGCGGCGGGTGACGCCCATTGGCCCGGGCATCGCCAACGGCGCCGTGCTGGGGCAGGCGCTCGCAAACATCCTCGCGTCGGACGGCATCGTCCGCGCCCCGCCCAAGGTGGACATGCTGGCCACCATGGGGCTCGCCTTCATCGGCGCGTTCCTGGCGCTGTCCTGCAGCTGGCTCCTGCGCTCCGTGGGCGGCGCCTTCCTCTTCGTCTGCGTCGCGGTGGCGGCGGGGGCGGGCTACGTGGGCG